>CAIQIZ010000001.1 GCA_903872035.1 uncultured bacterium
AGTGGTTCAAGCTTCGGGTCCTCATGGGACCTAGCGTACCACGTCGCCCCCTCCGGGGGCGATACGTAGATGGACCAATTCATCCCCGCATTTCGGAAGCCCATCGACTTCCTCATGCGGGGTTTCCTTGGAATTAAAAAAACGCCCGGCTGCAAACCAAGGCGCTCTGAATGTTACGGTCGTCGATGACCTAGTTGGAGGCCGGACAAGGCATGCAAGGCGTCCGTTCTTTCTCGAATATATTCAGAACCTTATCGATACGGAACTTCATGGCCCAGGACTCGGCGAAAGCTTCGCGAAATTCGTCGAAGACGATCAGATCGACGTCTCTCATGATATCCACAGGCGGCGTTTTGGTCAGATTAAAACGGAAAGTCTCGGCGATCGCTTTGCCAAGCTGCACAGCCTGATCATCGCTATTCAACGAGCTGTCGACGAGAACAAAGAAATTCTTGTCCTCACCGACAAAAAGTCCGATATCTGTGGGTTTGTACATCAACCAAAGCGAAGCGGTTTTGACCAGAACGATCCGCCTTGACGCTAACCTCGCTTGGATATTGTCCGGAGTACACGACTCCAGGAACAGACGGGCCGGATATGATATCCGGAGCGACGGGAACCGACCGGCAAGATCGATAGGATTTCCTGTAACATTCATAGGATATTTATTTTTTGTTTGTTGTGCTCTGCGTCAGAGATTACAATAAATTCCTCACAATGTACAGAACTAAATCAAGTCCAAACAAACCGAATTCAAGCAATACCGCTTCCCCGTCTTCGTTGGACCATCGTCGAATAGGTGACCTAGATGAGAGCCGCAATTCTTGCAAACGACCTCCGTACGGACCATGCCATGGGTAGTATCTTGCTTCAATCCCACCGCACTTGGCAAAGCCTCATCGAACGAAGGCCAACCAGTGCCGCTATCGAATTTCGATTCGGATGAGAACAGATCGGCGCCACACACTTTGCACTGGTAAGTACCGGTCCGTTTGTCATGAAGCAGCTTCCCGGAAAAGGGGGCTTCCGTTCCCTTTTGCCTTAGAACTTTGTATTCTTCAGGTGTTAGCTTCTTCTTGATATCTTCTTCATTCATATTTATATTAATATTCATATTCTTAATACGACCTGCGAGGTGAATGTGTGCATAAAAAGCCGTCGCACCATGCGACGGCAAAGTATCAGGTTGGAATATAGCGAAAGGTTGTCAGTATTATTTCTGCTGAAATAGTCGGACTCTGATCGCCTGCCAGGCCGGTATAGAGATAACTCTAACCAGAGCCGGTGTCGGCCCTAGACTCACAGCCGAATGTGGCACGTTCCGGTGGACAATTTGGAAGTCAACATTTGCCACACACAATGGCGGCTGAAGGACCCCTCCAATGGTCATCTGGATCGAGCCCTGCTCGATGATAAAGATCTGGATCATGTCATGACAATGCTCGCATAGTTCGTGCATTAGAAGCCGACCTACGCTATCGCGCCGACCTTCGCTCGTAACCACGTTGCCATAGACTGCTCCTGGACTATCCGACGTTAGAAGGCTGACTCTCTGGAGTTTATGAGCCTTCTTGAATTCCACGATGTCCTGCTTAGTAAGAACTCTCATTTTTTGGCCTTTCATTTACTGTTTGAGACTGGAACTATTCAAACAAAAACTATCACTTCTTTAGCAGTTCCGCAAATCGTTTTTTGAGCTTATCTAACTTTGGTTCGATCACGATCTCGCAGTAAGGTGAGCCTTTGTTCTTGTCGTAAAAATCCTTATGAGATTCGTCTGCCGGATAGAATTCTCCTAACGGTTTGACCGCAGTTATTATCGGATCCTCATACGCCTTTGAATCGCTTAGCTCCTTGATAAGAGACTCGGCTTTCGACTTTTGTTCCTCATTAGAATAGAAAATGGCTGACGAATACTGCTCTCCCACGTCGTTCCCTTGCCTATTTAAAGTAGTAGGATCATGCGTATTGAAGAAGACTGACAGCAAATCATCGTAGGAAATCATGGCCGGATCAAATTCGATCTTGATCGATTCGATATGTCCTGTATTGCCGCTGCTTACCTGCTCATACGATGGACTAAGCGTCCTTCCTCCCGTAAAGCCAGACGTGACAGAAGTAACCCCTTTCAATGATTTGAATATCGCCTCTGTGCACCAGAAGCAACCTCCCCCGAAAACAGCTATTTCGGTCTTGTTTTGAGACATATTAAGAATACGAGCCAGTCTCGTTTATTTGTGCAGTTTCGCTTGCAAGCGGACCCACTTGGCAGCTCGGCGCTTGGCCGTCTTCCTAGAACGTGATGAGTGTGCTTGGACTGATGCTCTTTTTGCCATGATTGATACAGTATACAGATATTTCTGTTATAATCAATTATCATGTCCCCAAAAACTCTCATTTGGATCGGCATATTCGTGGGCGGAGCGATCGGTGGCTATGTCCCGGCTCTTTGGGGCGCCAGTCTTTTTTCATTCTCATCGATCATCGGCAATACCATAGGCGGTATTGCTGGCGTTTGGGCTGGTTGGAAATTGTCGCAGATGTTCTGATTTCGTGATATATATTAAGTATGCCCACTTCATTACTTGAAGATAATCCATATTCTGGGCAAAGCGATGAGGAATTGGCTGAAAAATCGCGGAAAAGGGATGAATTCGCTTTCCAAGAGCTCATGCATCGCTACATGCGTCAGATCTTTAACTTTTCCCGACAATATAGCAAGACAGCCGAAGACGCTGAGGATATCGCTCAAGACACTTTTTTTAAGGTTTGGAAATACATAAACAAATACACCAAAGACCGCCAGTTCCGTCCGTGGCTCTATACCATAGCCCGTAACACCGCCCTGGATTTTCTAAAAAAGAAAAAAGCTTCAGTTTTTTCAGAACTTGATGACACGGATAACGACCTACAATTCGCCGACACCCTAGAAGATAAGGAACCTTTGGCCCCAGATATTTTAGACAAATCTGCATCGGCGGATGTAGTCAACAAAGCATTAGAATCGCTCCATCCCGACCATCGCGCCGTGCTCATCCTGCATTACCGCGAGGAAATGACTTTCGACGAGATCGCCGTCGTCATCAAGCGGCCGATGAATACCGTCAAAAGCTGGCACCGTCGCGCTTTATTCAAGCTCCGTGATATACTTTCCGAATCGCACCATATATAGACACTATCTCGTACATAACCTAACCTCTTATCATAATAGTCACATCATGAACAATCTGAAAGAAAATCTGATGGTCTCACCGACTGCCATGTTGGACCGGGAATGCCCCACTGAACGCTTGTGCCAAAAGGTCATGTGGAAGATCGAGCGACGCGAGATCGCTAGAGCCAGAACCCTGAGCTCTGGTTTTGGATTGATTGTTATCGGCGCCATCGCTACCTTCATCCCAACGATCAATTATTTGATCCAATCCGTTTCATCTTCAGGATTTGGTCAATACTTCTCCCTATTCATTTCTGATAGCTCTTATGCTATGTCGAATTGGAATAACCTATTGTTTTCTATAATGGAAGCCTTGCCGCTCACCGCAATTGTAGCCATCGTTGCATTGCTCCTCATTTGCTTGAGTTCTTTTCGGTCGTTCATGAAATACCGAGACGATGTCAATGCTCACCGATTCGCCATGCAAAGAACCGGTCTTCTTAGCCATACTTTATAACAATTTATCAACTTTATCCGATCTTATTAAATTCAAGATCGGCCATAATCCTATGAAAAACTATTTCCGATCAAACGCTGTATCAAAGATCATTTTGGCGTTATCTATACTATTAGTAATTTTGCTGATCTTTCAAGCCGGAGTCCTTATGGGATACAGGCAAGGATTCTTCGCTTCGAATTGGAATGGGGCGCATGGTCAATATATGACTAGTCCAGATTCGATATTCGCTCCATTCATTCATGATAGCGATGATGTGAATCCTCATGGTGCGATCGGAAATATCGTTTCTATTCACTTTCCAAGTTTGCTCATAAAGGGACCGAATTCCGCCGAACAGGTAGTGAATATCTCTTCGACTACGTCTATACGTTTCATGCATGGCAATGCGTCGACTAGCGATCTCGTTCCCGGCAACTCGGTCATAATCGTCGGAGAACCTCAAAGCAATGGTTCGATAAGCGCGGCCTTCATCCGCATCATGCCGATGCCAAATCCTGGAGGACGAATCGGTCAACAAGGTCCGGGGACATCGACGATTTCCCGATAACGTTTTAATTATCAATCATAATATATATGAATAACAAAAATTTCTTTCAAAAGATCGGTTCTTGGTTCAAGAATCATAAAGGTTGGACGACGATATTCGTGATCGTCATCATCGGCGTGGCATATTATTTCTATCATTCTGCAACTACGGCCAGTGCCGCGCCTCAATACGTCTTGTCAGCGGCACGCTTCGGAACCCTACAACAGACAGTCACTGGTACCGGCCAGGTTTCCGCTTCCAATCAGACAGACATTCAGAGCCAAGTCTCTGGAACTATCCTTTCCATCAATGTAAGCGTTGGCCAAACCGTCACTGCCGGACAGCTCATAGCCACTATTGATTCGAAAAATGCAGCCATCTCTTTACAGAACGCCAAATTAGCTTTAGCCAAACTGAAGGAACCAGCCAAAGTTACAGATATGTCTAACGCCACCGACGCAGTCAATAAGGCATACAGCGATGCGTTCAACACAGCGTCTACAGCTTATCTGGACCTACCAGCTATTATGTCCGGAATGAAAGACTTGCTCTATGGACAGACTGGGTTTTTATCGGACCAAAAATCATCATTTCTAAGCGGCACTGCTCGAGCTGATCGAGATTTGTCCGGCACCGCTTATGACGCCGCAGTGAACCAATACAACTCTAGTTTAGCCGAATTCAAGGGCACTTCCCGCACAAGTTCCCAAAGCGACCTTGATAAAATGTTTGCCGATACTTATACGACCTTGAAAGATGTCGCTGATTCCGTAACTAAAGCTCAAAATGCTCTGAACTATATCACTACTTATCAACCGAATTACAATTCCAAGGACGCCTCCACCGCAGCCACCAACATCAATTCATGGGCCAGTCAGGCCAATAGCGACCTATCATCTATTGTCTCGGCGCAAAATAGCATTGCTGGCTCTAAAAATTCCCTCACCACTTTGCAGACTGGAACCGATCCTCTCGATATCCAAACGGCACAGCTTAGCGTCCAACAAGCCCAACAAACTTATGATAATTATTTCGTCCGCGCCCCCTATGACGGAGTCATCGGTCGCATTCCAGTGAGCGTATACGGTCAAGCTGGGGCCAGCACCGCCATCGCCACAATAGTTGGTCAGCAAAAGGTCGCCTCTATCTCCTTGAATGAAGTCGACGCAGCCAAAGTCAAAGCTAGTCAACCTGTTACCATCACTTTCAACGCTATCGACAGCTTGAACGCCACCGGCACCGTCCAGCAAATCGACCAGGTCGGGACTGTTACACAAGGCGTGGTCTCATACGCCGTTAAGATCCTCGTGAATACCGCGGATGATCGGATCAAGCCGGGCATGAGCGTCAACACGACCATCGTCACCAATCAAGAGAATAATGTACTCCTGGTGCCAAACTCAGCTGTTAAAACCCAAGGCAACACCAGCTATGTGCAGACATTCGATCAGACAACCTTGAATTCAATACTAGCGAAAAGCGGTATTTCAGCCTCAACTACACGTCAATTCGGACGAACGGGTTCGACCACTTTCGCTGGTGGAACATATTCAACAAGCACAACTGCAGCATTTGGAAGTTCCACTCGCACTTTCGCAAGCTCGACGCGCTCGTTCGCAGGTTCCACAGCACAAGCACGCACGACTACCGTATCTTCGGCTACCCCGCCCGGAACTGTCATCGTCAAAGTTGGCGATTCTGATAACACCAATACTGTGATCTTAAGCGGCCTAACACCTGGACAACTAGTCGTCACCCGCACCATCTCTTCTGGTTCGACACAAACGACTTCCGCACCAAGCATCCTTTCTAGCCTAGGAGGCAATCGCGGCGGAACAACTGGCGCAACACGAACGACGGCAGGAGGAGCGGCGTCGGCCAGACCTGGCAACTAAACAATATGATAGAAATTAAGAACATCAAAAAGACTTATGTTAATGGGGATAATGAGACATATGCCCTACGTGGAGTTTCGTTCACCATTAATGACGGCGAATTCGTAGCTATAATGGGTCCGTCAGGCTCGGGAAAATCTACACTAATGCACATTCTCGGTTGTCTGGACACGCCAACTTCCGGAACTTACACTCTCGACGGCCAAGATGTCTCCAAGCTCTCTGACGATGAGTTGGCCGATATCCGCCACGGACGTATCGGCTTTGTCTTTCAATCTTTCAACTTGCTTTCGCGCGCTACCGTCCTTCGCAATGTGACCTTGCCACTCATCTACGCCAATGTTCCTGTGGCCGAACGTACAAAACGGGCTTATGCGGCCCTCGAAAGCGCCGGACTCGCCGAAGACCGTTACAATCATATGTCCAACCAACTTTCCGGGGGACAGATTCAGCGCGTGGCTATTGCCAGAGCATTGGTGAACGACCCATCGCTCATCCTAGCCGATGAACCGACTGGGAACTTGGATACTCAGACTGGGAACGTCGTGCTCGGAACTTTTCAGAAACTCAACAAGGAACTCAAGCGCACCATTGTCCTCATCACTCACGAGCGTGAAGTGGCTGAGCATGCCGATCGTATCATCCACATCCGTGACGGGCTCATCGTCGAAGATGGGAGCAGCCACGAGAAACGAATAATCAAAGATGTGCTGGAAAAAGCAAAGAGCAAGGAATGAAACATAAAAAAAGATTCCAGATCACAAAGATAACAGATTCCAAATAATTTCCAGATTACAGGTACCAATTTGAAATCTGTAATCTGAGATCTGAAATCTATTTGGAATCTGAAAGTTGGAATCTGAAATCTAATAATTGAAATCATTTTAAAATAAAAAATCACAATGACCACCGCCGACCTCATCCACGAAACATTCTCCGCTTTGACTGCCAATAAAGTGCGGACGGCTTTGACCATGCTCGGCATCGTCATCGGGATCAGCTCGGTCATCGTTATGGTCTCTATCGGCCAAGGCGCCCAAGCTTCCATCCAGTCCTCTATTCAGTCCATCGGTTCGAACCTGATCGTCGTCTCGCCTGGCGCCACTCGCGGATTTGGCTACGGAGTCTCGACTGGCCGCGGCGCTTCGCACACCCTAACTACAGATGACGTTACAGCCATTTCCAGCGAAGTCCAAAATATCGCCGCAATCTCACCAGAAATATCCAGCCGTTACCAGGTCACCGCCAAGGGAACTAATACGAATACGACCGTGACCGGCGTGGAGCCCGCTTATACTTCTGTACATAATGTCACCGTAGGCGACGGATTATTCATTACTGACCAAGATGTCTCAAGCCGCAATAAAGTAGCTGTCATAGGACCGACAACGGCAACTGACTTATTCGGGACCAACGAACCGGTCGGTCAGACTTTGGTTGTGAACGGGCTTCAATTCAGAGTAGTCGGCGTCACCCAAACCAAAGGCGGCAGCGGTTTTGGCAACCAAGATGATCAGATATATATCCCTTTGACTGATGCGCAAATTTTCCTTATCGGCGACTCAACCTACGTTACCTCCCTTTCGCTTTCCGCCACTGATTCAACTGCCATGACTCAGGTTCAGGACGATATAACTTCCCTTCTCTTGGCACGCCACAAGATTTCTGTTGCAGCCAATGCGGATTTTAATGTCTTGAACCAAGCTTCAATAGTGTCAGCCGCTTCCAGCGTGACCGGAACCTTCACTATCCTTCTAGGCGCCGTAGCAGGTATCTCTCTTCTGGTCGGAGGCATTGGCATCATGAACATGATGCTCACCACCGTGACCGAACGTACGCGCGAAATCGGCCTGCGCAAAGCCATCGGCGCCAAACGCCACGATATAAATACTCAATTCCTGACCGAAGCTGTAACTTTGACCGTTTTAGGCGGTGCCATCGGCGTTGCCTTGGGCTGGTTGGCAGCCTATGTCGTCAGTTATTTGGGAATCCTTCAAACCAGCATTTCCATGTCTTCAGTCATCCTAGCCTTCGGAGTGTCGGCCGCTATCGGCATCGTCTTTGGTTATTATCCAGCCCGCCGAGCGAGCAGACTGAATCCGATAGAGGCGCTAAGGTATGAATGACGAGGCCGCACCTCCAGAGGTCTACCCTCAGTAAACAAAAAAGCCGCGATTTGCACCGCGGCCTTAACACTAAAGTTGTAACCTTGATTCAAAGAGCTTTTCTGATCGCGTCTGTAATAGCGCGGAGCTCCTTCTCAGGAGTCGGCTCACGGTCTCCGGTCCGATAAAGCATGCTTCGAGGATCATAACCGAGCAATCCCTCATCCCCTTCACTTCTGGGAATTATATGCAGATGGAAATGTGGGACATGCTGACCCGCTAGTACCCCTTCATTCCAGCACATGTTAAATCCTTGGGCGCCGTGTGACTTCTTGAGCGCGGCCATGACTTCATCTGCCAACTCAAGGATTCCCACTCGTTCATTATCAGTTAGATCAGCCAGCGTAGGGACACATCTTCGTGGCGAAACAAGCGTGTGACCCGGAGTGATCGGTATATTGGTCGGAAACGCCCAAGCTAAATCATTGCCGATGATCTCACGTTCCTTAATCTCTGGGATTGTGCAAAATGCGCATTTCATAATCATTTATTACATAATATCATACTCTCTTCTTCGGCTGCTTTTGTGCCGGATTCCAAAGAAAATAAGTAGAAATCAAATAATGCGTCGGCTGGTACTTCCAGGATTTTCTTTCTTTTTCGATAATTTCTGCGCAATCGAGAATTGATTTGAGTTTAGGTTCAATGAACAATATGAGTCCGCTTCTCACCGTCGAATTTACCATCATCCCGGAATCGCTTATGAACGCTATGTATTGTTCATGCGTGAACGGCTCCCAGTTTCTTTTATACTGCCAGAACTGAAAGAAGCTCCACAGTATCCCGATTTGGTCATACCCAAGCAGATTATCAAAACCTTTCGGCTCTTTTGATGTGTCCACGTGACGTGGTTTAATCGGATATTTATTGTCAATCATATAATTATTTCAGTTTTCCATTCTGCACTTATCGTACCAATATCCATGTTTAAGAATAGCGAGGACACCCTCGGTAAAACTCAGCTATTAAATTCACTATTGGCGATGCTAGATCAAATCCCCACTTTGTGTGTCTTCGTCGTAGAAAAATGGCATCTTGAGAATTGAATCATCCTTGATGGCCGTGAGCACATCAGGTAATTTCTTTATGGAATCGAATCTGTATGAATCATTCTTTATAGCCTCATCTATATCCACCCACTTATTATGCCCGTACTCGCTGTCTTCAATAAGCTCGTCATCATATTCATCGGCATATGCTATGGGAAAGATTACGTCGGAAAAGAGTTCGCCCTTCACGTACATGATCCGACGTTGGATGCCGATCAATCTGAATTTGGCTGAGAGGCCCGTCTCGGTCTTGAGCTTGCGTTCGGCGGCATCCTCGACAGACTCGCCCTTCCTGACTACGCCGCCCATGACCCCGACCTTTCCGAAAGATGGATTTGAGTGACGGACCTGGTTCAGTATCTGAATCTTCTTGTCTTTGATCCGCGAAAGGACCGTGAGAACATTCACCTTGAATAAGTTGGTCGAGCCTTTATCGGCGACTGCTGGATTGAAATCAGCCACATGCTTTATGCCACTTTCTGACAACGAATAACCCTCGGCGCTTTTGTCTATAAATCCTTTTTTAACCAAAAATTGCAGGTGATAATTGAATAAGTCGTTCGGCACTTTCTCCGGCCATAGCTCGCTGTAGCGCAGAGACGAGGCGTTCTTCAACTTCGATATTATGCGATTCTGGATCGACGAAAAATTCGGCATGCTCGAAGCTTAGTGCAAAACCAATCATTATTCAAGCAGACTTTGATTCGATTCCTAGACTATCTTCCCCAAAGAAACATCCACTACAGTATTTTTCGAACTGGGACGATGTTTGAATCCCCTGGCCCCGATCGCGATCATGAGCGAGCCGACTATATAGAGGATATAGAAAAATGCCGACAATGGTATATCATGCAACGTCAGAGTCGCTCCAAAAGATGATTCGTAAGATATATATGCGGCCAAGAGGACTCCTATGGTGATAATAAACATTCCACCGGCGATGACCTTGATCGGCCATTTCAGAAAGTCCACGAATATGCCCGCCGATACATAAAAATATGCAGCTGAAACGACTCCGATAATTACCGAGGCAAATATGAAGATGAGTTGGTATTCTTCGTTCATAGAACAAGTATAGCACCCGTATTAGGAAAACAGCCTGTTGATTACCGAAGCTAGACAGAGCTTGACTTTCGTGTTCTGTTATGCTATACTTTCCCTGAATGAACCTTATTAATGCTTTGTTTGTTGGTATTGTGGTTTTCCTTATCATGTCCTACGGAATGGGACTTATAGTCGGATCCGTCACAGGAAATGGACCCGCCACAGCCAATAAAGTGGTCGCTTGGGAGCTGAAAAAGCTGACCAAGTTCGGGCGATGGTTGATGAAACACTTGTTTCAAGCTGTCGCGGACTTCTTCGGGTACCTCGCAAAACAATGCGGGCCCAAGAAGAAAACAACACCCTAAACTCTGGCGAGCGGCCTCACATCCGCTCGCCTCAACGTTTATGATAAATTTCCTATATTATCTTTTTGTATCCTAAATTTTTTAAACCCGATTCAATATCCTCATATCTCTTCCCGCACAGCATCCCGCCAGCCAATATCTCTTCATTTGTGACATCGACTAAGCAAAAATCCGGCATTTTGAAAGCAGCCTTTTGCTTCACATCCTTGAATTCAAAGTCGATCATCACAAGACCTTTAAGGTCATCTTGGAAGACGTCGACTTCAGCATCGATACCATTGAAGACGTACGCGTATCGTATCTTGCGGACACGTTTACCGCGAATAGTCGACAACGAATCAAATTCATCATTGGTCAATTTGATCGTGTGCTCCTCTGCCTCCGAAGCATTGCCTTCATCCGAGAGTATCTTTTTGGTCATCTGATAAGAATCCCCTCTTTTTCGTATTCGCAGATTGGGATGCTTCGTTTCTACTGGTATATAAATATCCAGGATCTCCGTCTGTGGAAAATCAGCCAAATCTGCTGGCAAATATTTCGCTAAATATGTCTTTTCTAATTCAAGTTCGATCATAATAGATTGAAATTACTGCTTCCTTAGCTCTTCCCTTATCTCCATCCAAATCTTTCCAATCTGATTCTCACCTCTTCCATCTGGTCCGTCATCCCAAAATCCGTCCCCAGGAGGATATGTGTCTATGTGCTTCACTATTTGTAAGTCACCGGAATCGATAAGGGCTTTGCGGACGTCTTCGTGCTGATCAACCCTTGCGCGCATCAACTTCTTCATCGTCTCCCGTTTATGTTCCCTGAAATCTGGCTTCTGCAGATGTTTATATTTAGTTGAAACCTCCCACGCTTTTACAGGACTTCGTGCTGTTAAAATCTCGGTGATTATTTTCGGGTCATCGTATCGCATGCATTGGTACGCATGCTCGACAGTAGGATATACGAGACCGCCGATTTCAATGGCGTGCGCGGTATATGGTGATAAGTATATGTGGAAGAGATGAAGAGGAAATTTCGATGACATATGAATTTATTGTACTCTTTCACGTAACAATGTCTATGGATTATTTCGGCTCGAATTACGTCGAGATGATTAAGAATATACGACTTCAGACAGAAATATTGAGATACTAACAGTCAGGACTGGGGGGTAGATCTCTCCTTGAAAAGCCTCTATTACAAATCTTGCTGTAGCAAGATTTGTGGACTCTCTCCGCGAATAAGGCCTGTATTTAGGCCATATTTGGGAATCAGATTTCGAGCAATCTTGCTGTGACAAGATTCGTAAAGTGGGCATTTGGGAAAGACCTGCACCCCCAGCCGCATTTTGCGGCCTAAAATCATCGCAACCAATTGCTCAAACTTTTGCCGCCACAACACTAAGAGAGTATATTATGAGAATGAATACTAAATCCAGGAACAACTTCTCATTTGCAGCCATGAAACATGGCCTTCTCGAATTCGTAGTACTCAAATCGATCAATGCTGAATCCATGTTCGCAGATGAGCTCCTAAAATTCCTAGAAAAGACAGAATTCTCTTGTCCCAAAGGCACGCTTTACCCTCTTCTAAGAAAACTTTGCAAGAAAGAGCTGATCACCCAACATTTAGATGAAGCCGATATTGGACCGCCCAGAAAATATTATTTCATGACAAAAGCCGGGATAACACGACTCAAAGAACTCGAATCGTACTGGAAGTTGCTCGCAGTGACAATCGAACAAATCAACAGCGAACAGATTGCCAGCGACCGCTCACACCTCCATCCTACTGAATAGCCACGAACCTATGCTCATAAATAGCACCGTTATTCCAGCGATGACGATAGCATCGACACCGATAGGGTATAGGGAAACATTTGTGAAAGCGGCCCGCAGACCATCTACTCCGTATGACAAAGGATTGATGTACGCTATCCATTGAATCCAGAATGGCGCCGTAGTCAAAGGAAAGAGCGCGCCAGATAGGAAGAATAACGGCATATTCACCAGGTTGATGATCAAACCGAATCCCTGCATATCTTCCATTGTAGAAGCCAGAGCCGTACCGAAAGACGTGAAGACGATGGCGATACCGAACATGAACAGCAGTCCCCAGAGAACTGCTGCGATGTCTGGTCTGAATCCGATAGCAATTGTGATGAGAAAAACGATGACACCTTGAATGGTCGAGGTGGTCGCACCTCCCAGAGTTCGGCCGAACATGATCGTCAGCCTCGAGACTGGTGCCACCATTGTCTCTTTGAGAAATCCGAACTGGCGGTCCCAGATTAGTTCGATGCCTGAAAATACAGCCGAGAACATTATGCTCATGGCGATGATCCCAGGCGAGAGGAATTGTATATAGTTGCCACCACCGGCTTTGGCAAAGATCGAGCCGAAACCAAAACCAAGCGCCACTAGAAAGACTATCGGCTGACCGAGAGATCCGATGATGCGCGACTTCGAGCGGAAATACCGCTTTATCTGTCGAAGCCACAGGATATAGATTGCGTATGCTGCGTTTGATTTCATGATATTATTTTTTGCCTCCTCTCCACATCTGCCTCATCTGACGAAGCTGATCGATGGAGCCAGCCTCTTGTTCGCGAATCTCATGGCCGGTCAATTTGATGAAGGCTTCCTCGAGATTGGCCGCGCCAGAATTGGCAATGATATTGGTGGGCGTATCGTCCATGACGATCTTTCCATGATCGATGATAGCGACTCTTTGAGCAGATCGTTCAGCTTCTTCCATATAATGAGTCGTGAAGAAAACCGTCAGGCCGCGCTCTTCATTGAGTTTCTTTATGTACGACCAAATATAATTACGAGTCTGAGGATCTAGACCTGTCGTCGGCTCGTCCAGAAATAGGATAGCTGGCGTATGCAGAAGTCCACGGGCTATTTCCAAGCGCCTTTTCATGCCGCCGGAGAAAGTCTTGACCATGCTGTCCTTGCGGTCCCAGAGCTCGACGAACTTCATCAGGTCTTCGATCTTTTGCGGCGACTCGCTTCGCGGCACGCCATAAAGACCGGCATGGAAGAACATATTCTCGTATGCGGTAAGCTCGTCGTCCAAAGACGGGTCTTGAAAAACGATACCAAATGACTGGCGAACATCGTGAGGGTGCTTGACCGGATCCATTCCATTTATCCGCAAAACCCCCGAAGTCGGGTGGAGCAAAGTCGTGAGCATCTTGATAGTGGTCGTCTTCCCCGCCCCATTGGGCCCGAGAAATGCGAAAACGCTGCCCTTTGGTACATCGAAAGAAATATCATTCACCGCTGTGAATGAATGATTGAATTTCTTTGTTAAGTTTTTGACAGAAATGGCTGATTCAGGCATGGCGGATTTGAATAGTAATATAAATACTACCATGAATGATGGAGAGGTGCAGGATTCGATCATTCACCGTTCCAATGCGAACCGAAATCGGCATCCATTTCGTAATATGATTGCTATCATAATATGCACATTACCAGCGTTAACCATTAGTCATTATCCATTAATCATTCAACCCTATGTCAAAACTTAGCCCATTTCTTCGTTTCAATGACAGCAAATGCCGTGAAGCTATGAACTTTTATAAAGACGCCATAGGCGGCGAACTCAAATTCATGATCTTCGGTGATACGCCAGCGGACACCGCGGAGGAAATGAAGAAAGAGATGAAAGGCGCGCCTATGCCGTCCGAAGATGCTGTCATGCACTCCACCCTCACCAAAGGCGACCTGCTTCTTATCGGCTCAGATATGATGCGCGATAAAGCTAAGGTTGGCGATAATGTGACTATCATGATGGAATGCGAGAATCAAAAAGAAGTCGACGATGTTTTTGCCAAACTATCCAAAGGCGGTGAAATCTTCATGAAACCTGAGAAACAATTCTGGGGAGGATATTTCGGCACCTTGACCGACAAATATGGAGTCGAGTGGTCGCTCCATTTCCAAATGGAGCCTATGAAGATGTAAATGTAATATGATCCAGCTTTATATCCTAAATGTCCTCATAATAGCCTTGCCGCTTGCATTGGTAGAGATTTGGCTGGAAAAATTCAAGACTGGCCCTTGGGGCGATACAGAATTCATGCATCCATTCTGGGGCAAGAAGATTCACACTCGCTGGCTCTGTAGATTGATGCAGAAGAAGCACGTCACGCCGTACCACCTATTCATATTCGCCTTCTTGCTTACATCCATCATGACATGTGAATGGTTGCTGGTCGGTGGCGTCTCGGGACACGGCTTTTGGGTTATAAACCCGAGTTGGCCGCTTCTGGGTAGCATAAAGATCATACCTCTCATATTCTTCCCGGCTGTTTGGATCGGCGTGGCTGTTTTCGAAGACGCGCTCTGGTTCATTCTGAATTGGCGCGCACCGGATTCTCTGGCGCGGCTCATGAGAAAAGAATTCCCCTGGCATACGCAATATTGGCCAGTGAATCGTTCGCGTACTAAGTGGCTGCCGAAGTTTTATATCCAGATGCCGGCATATCTGGTGGTTATGTTTGTTGCACAAACAGTGATAATTCATATCGTCGGCTGATTGAACTACCTGCCACATAACTGTTTACTGTTAACTGATTACTGACCACTGTTCACTGATCTAACTTTAACAGCAATCCTTTCTTCTTCACGACCCGGAACATCGCATAGAAGAACCACATGACCAGGACCAAATAGACCACATTCAAGGCGAATGAAATTACCATAGGCATTAGCGGCAGAGTGCCTGTGGCGATGATCGTGCGCATGCCTTCAAAGACATAAGTCGAAGGCAATATGTAAGCCACATATTGGAGCACTGTAGGTAAAGCTGAGACTGGGTAAAACACCGCGCTGAAAGGTTGGACAAGGAAGATGATGCCGAAGGCCAAGACTTGGGCAGTTGTCCCATAACGCAGAATAATGGCGACGACGAAAATTCCCAGGATCCAGCCGAACAAGAGGAGCGAGATGATGAAAGGAATGGTGTAAAGCCCGAATTGGAATACATTGAATTGATACAAGAGCCAGGCAATGAATCCCAGGATGACGCCTTGAGTGATGATGCGTACCAATCCCAAGAAGACTGTCGATGTCACGAACTCGACGAGCTTTACCGGAGTAACAAAGATGTTCAATAGATTCTTTTCCCAAACATCTTCCAAAAAAGCGATAGTCACGGCATTCTGCGAGCGGTTCAACAATTCCCAGAAAATCAATGCGCCAAGAAGGATGCTGGCAATGTTCACACTATTTAAGTTCAATTTCTCCAAATACACAGACAGGAACCCCCACACCAACAACTCCAGGACCGGCCAAAAGAAGACATCCATGAGCCGCGGAAAGCTCCTCGGATAGAGGTATAGCTGGCGGATTATCAGGGCTTTGATGCGGTAAAATTTCATATATTTATATTTCATCTCTGGCAATTGCCAAGAACACTTCATTAAGATCCTTGCGACCATACTTCGAGATCAATTCCGAGGATGTTCCCTGATCACGTAACTTCCCTTTGTTAATGAATATCACCCGGTCGCAGAGTTCCTCTATCTCCTCCATATTGTGAGAAGTATAAAGCATAGTAATGCCGCGTTCTTTATTTATCTTTAATAGAAGCTTCCTTGTTCGATCAGCTATATCCGGATCAAGCGATGATGTCGGCTCATCAAGAAGCAGAAGCTTTGGGTCATTCAATAGTGCCTTAGTCAGATTGACGCGAGTAAGCTGACCTGTGGAAAGGGTCGCCGTCATTCTGGGCAACAGATCGCGTATAGCAAAAAAATCGGCCAATTCGTTGACCTTGTCCTTTATATCGGCAACACCATACAACCTCGCGAATGTGTAGAGATTCTCCCAGACCTTCAAATTGCTAGGCAATGAAACATAAGGCGAAGAGAAATTAACCTTGTTCAAGATCTCTTCACGGTGATGCTTCATGTCCAATCCAAATATCTTTATTGTCCCCGAAGTTGGAGTGATGAGATCCAGGATCATTTGAATGGTCGTCGTCTTGCCTGCCCCATTTGGCCCGAGAAGACCGGTGATCGTGCCTTCTTCTACTTCCAAATTCAAATCGTCCACGGCCGTCACTTCTTTGCCCGTATTTCCGAACTTCTTTACCAAGTTGTGCAGAGAAATGGTGGAAGTCATGACGATTGATGGTCAATAAAAATCGCGGCTGGTAGTATTCATTACTACGCCGCAACTATCCAATTTGGTGTATTATTGTTTTATACGAACGTCTTTACACAAATGTGAGCGCCCTTCCCTTAAGACCACTTCTCCCTGTTCTGCCGATACGATGCACATAATCTTCGTAGGTAGCAGGCAGGTCATAGTTGATGACATGTGAGACTCCAGCAATATCCAGCCCTCTAGCAGCTACGTCAGTAGCGACCAGGATATTCATATGATGTTCTTTGAAGAGATTCAAAGCTCTTTGTCTCTGCGGTTGAGTCTTGTTGCCATGAATAGATTCTGACTTGAAGCCGAGGGCGGACAATTGCAAAGCCAAGCGCTGCACGCCATGCTTGGTCTTACCGAAGATGAGGACTTTATTGAAATCCGGCTTGCGCAGCATCTCGCAGAGGATATCGAACTTGTTCTTTCCTACAGGAACTCTGACAACATCTTGGTCAACCGAGGCCGGGGTGTCGCCGGTCTTGACCGAGATATTCACCGGATTCGTCAGGAATTGTCTGATGAGCGCTTGAATCTCGCTAGACATAGTGGCCGAGAAGAAAAGCGTATGACGACTAGCGGGCATCTTGGCTAACATAAATTTGATTTCGTTTATAAATCCCATATCGAGCATTCGGTCAGCTTCGTCCAAAACGACAGTGGAATATTGAGAAAGATCTACCTTTGAACGGTCGATAAGGTCACGCAAACGTCCGGGTGTTCCGACGAGGAATTGTGGCTGGCGCGAAAGCTGACGGATCTGATTTACGATAGAGGCACCTCCCACAGCACAGACTGCCTGCATATTCAGACCTGGCGTTAAGCTGCGGAATTCATCGGTGATCTGGTCAGCTAGTTCACGAGTCGGCACAACGATGAGGACTTTTGTGCGCGGTTGGATCAGAACTTTGTTTATCAAAGGTATGAGAAAAGCCGCGGTCTTGCCGGTTCCGGTATTGGCGATCCCAACTACGTCAACACCAAGCAAGACATGCGGGATAGCTTTATCTTGGATCGGTGTAGGTAAAAGATACTTCCTAGCGATGATATTGGCCTTGAGACGGGCGTCTATATTGAAGTCTGTAAAAGCGTGCTCCGGCTTGAAAACAACCTGTATCTCGGTAACGACAGCTTTGTTGATGAATTTGGCTGTATCTATATGCCTAGAAAAACCGCCTCCTCTACCGCCTGAACGGCCGCCCATTCCGCCATGAAATCCTCCACGGCTGCCACCGCGTCCGCCAGACCCTCCACCGCCAAAACCGCCTTTTGCTGGGCGATCACGATAGTTGAATTTTCTGGCCGGACCCTGTTGAGGAGCTGCGGCTCTGAAGTGTGGTGACATAGATCCGTAAGAATCTCGCTTACGGCCAAAGGACCTAATAGGAGAAAGATACGTTGGTACTACTATATACTATTTGATTGCAGAAGTCAAGCAAAATGCGTATTCTATAGAAAAACCGCCGGCTCTTGACACCTCTTGCAAAGACACAGATTCTGCGTAGTGTATAGATAGAGTTCGTTGAAAAGGACTCACAACAATAAACCTCCAAAATGAAAGATTGAAATAATGAAGAAAGATAAGGCATTCGCAAAAGTTGACCGTTTCTTCGCGGAAATCGAGAGGTCGGGACTAGCCTTGACCTACGGAGACGTGCGATTGAAGACCGGCTATTCGGACAGCGATCCGAAAGACGCTTCTATCACGTCGTTCTTCTCACGAAACGTTCCATTGAACTGTCCTCTAGTCAGTGCCGCAATGGACACGGTAACCGAAGCGTCGATGGCCATCGCTATGGCCATGTTCGGAGGGCTCGGCATCATCCATAAGGCATTGACCGCCGAGCAACAGGCCGCCCAAGTACGGCAAGTCAAACGCTACCTGAACTGCATGGTAGAAACTCCCATCTGCGTCAAAGAAGACGAGACCATGGGAGATATCCTCGATCGAAGCCTGAAGAGCGGCTTCGACTTCCACAGTTTTCCTGTGCTGAGCAATAGCGGAAAGATCGTCGGGTTGCTGACCAGGAACAACTTTGAATTCTGCACCGATCCCAAGACGACCGCCTCGCGAGCCATGACACCATTTAAGGATCTGGTCACGGCTCCTTCCGGCACATCGGCCAAGGAAGCCTACGCCATATTGAGCGGACAACACAAGAAAGTCCTGCCCCTCATCAACGAAACGAGAGAGCTGACGGGCATGTTCGTCTATTCCGATCTGAAACGGCTGATGTTCGGATTGTCATCGCAGTATAACGTCGACACCGACAGCCATCTGCGCGTAGGCGCGGCCATCGATGTCGGCCCGGAAGAATTGGTGCGCGCGGAAATGTTGCTCGAAGCGGGATGCGACGTTCTCGTCATCGACAAAGCTCACGGCGACATGCGCCCCGTCAAAGAGATGCTTACCAGCCTGAAAGGCTTGAAACAGAAGTACCCCGGCAGAGACGTAGTCGCCGGAAATGTTTCCGAACCGGAGTCCGCCCTGCGCCTCGCCAAATGGGGAGCTGACGGAATCAAAGTCGGACAAGGACCAGGCTCGATCTGCACGACTCGGGATATCGCCGGGGTTGGCTGTCCGCAAGTCACCGCGGTTTACAACTGCGCTAAAGCGGTACGAGGCATGGGTATACCCCTTTGCGCCGACGGCGGGGTCACAAAATCTGGTGACATACCAGTAGCTCTCGCGATTGGTGCTTCTAGCGTCATGATGGGATTCGTCCTGGCAGGCACCGACAAAGCACCCGGTAAGTTCAAAGAAACCAACAGGGGGCGTGTCAAAGTCTACCGGGGCATGGGATCCCTCGAGGCAATGAAAGAAAGCTATGCGGCGCGGGCACGTTACCGCCAAGGGGATACGCCGAAAGACAAGCTGGTAGCCGAAGGCGTCGTCAGCACGGTTCCCTACAGAGGGAGCGTAACGAAAGTATTGGAAACACAAGTCGGCGGCTTACGCGCCGGACTCGGGTATGTAGGAGCAAATTCGATTCCGGAGCTCCAAAAAAAGGCCGACCTTCACTGGCTCTCAGCGGCCGGTCAGACAGAATCGCATCCGCACGATGTGGATGTCACTGACAAAACGCAGTAACAAGGAAAGGACAGTAAATGAAACTACTAGATAATGTAAAGACCTTAGCCATCGTCTGCTCCCAGTGGGGCGACACTGGCAAAGGAAAATTCGTGGATTACTTCGCTCATGAATGGGCGGACATCATCGCGCGTGGTACCGGAGGAGCTAACGCCGGCCACACCATCGAAGCTGACGGCAAGAAACTCATCGCTCACTTGGTACCGTCAGGTATCATGTGTCCCGGTAAGATCAATATCATAGGTAACGGAGTAGTTCTCGACCCGCGTCAGCTCTCTCGAGAGCTTTCCGAACTTCGAGCCGGTAATATCGATTATGAGGGACGTCTCTATATCGCCCACAATGCAAAACTGGTGTTGCCACAACATATCGCCATTGACCGGATGCAAAATTCCGGCCCAGGCAAGATCGGAACAACTGGTCGTGGCATCGGTCCAACATACGCACAGTACTATGATCGTCTCGCACTCTTCGTCAACGACCTCCAAAATCCCGACATTTTCGTCGAGAGATTAAGGGAAAGCTTAAGGGAGAGCACGGCTCTAATAAGAGGATACGGTGACCTTGAAGCCTTCGAACAGATCATGCAGCACCGCGACTTGGGCAGTGGATCGTTCTATTCCCCCACCAAATTATTCGACATTGACGCGATCAGCCAGGCATACCTAGCCACCGCGTTAGAGCTCGAATCCATGATCATGGACACTGACGCGCTTATCCGTGAATCGCTCGGACGGAAGAACATCCTGGCAGAGGGTGCTCAAGGTCTGCTCCTCAGCATAGACTTCGGAACCTATCCATTCGTAACATCGTCCGACTGCTCGGACCAAGGTCTGGCCAGAGGAATCGGTCTGTGTCATCGAGACATCGACCAAACGCTGGCCATCGTCAAAGCCTTCTGTATGACACGAGTCGGCGAAGGTCCATTCCCTACTGAAATGGGCGGGTTGAGATCAGACCTCTGGTGTGGAAATGAAGCTGTCGAGACAGCGACGACTGAGGGTTTCAAATCCGTCAAAGAGTGGGAGGCAATCAAATTCGCCCATCTCACACTAGACGAGCCGGATGAATTCGATCTTGGCATAGCCGCCCGCATCGCCGGAAACGAGTACGGAGCTACTACAGGACGGCCTCGCCGCACAGGGTGGTTGGACTTGCCCTTGCTCCGCTATTCGCGAGAAATCACCGGCAATTCGGAAATCATCCTGACCAAGCTCGATGTGATGGACCGATGTCCGAAAATCAAAGTTTGTACTAGCTACGAATATACTGGTCCAGATTACAAGATTGGAAAGACGACTCTTACACGCGGAGCCAAACTTCGTACCGCGATTACTCGAGCAGACGTGCTCAAGCATTGCTGCCCCATCTACACGGTATTCCCTGGTTGGATGTGTGACATTAGCACGGTCACTTCGGAACAAGATCTGCCACCGGCCCTCATGGAAATCGTGAGATTCGTCGAAAGTCGGACTGGAACGAACGCGCGAGTACTGTCTGTGGGTCCTGATCGAGAAAAGACAATCTTCAGGCAGTAATATGCCTCGACAGATCAAGTGCCACTCCCCCGCGGGTGTGGCACTTTTTAAATTATCCAACCCTTCTCAACATGAACAACGAAACAAATCCTGATCTACGAACCGTGCGGACAGAATTAAACATTATGAAACCACCAAGAACGACGATACCGACAGCGATGGCTTGGACGACAATCTGAGTATGTTCGAATGAACTCACACCGTAGGAAACGCGCGAGCTCCAATCCGTCTGTGCCAAAATGTTGTCCTTGATATGTTCGAGCGAAACCATCATGCCGGCCACGAAGATTAGAACAAGGACAGCGACGCTTCCCACAACTGGAGATCCGATAGCTCTATATATAAAAGCGATCACCCGCACTCGGCGCATGATTTCTATTTGGACTGAGGAAAGGTTTTTTGAGAGTCTAAGATTTGGGTCCATATAGATAATGATTGGTTAAATTGATCTCTCGCAAACGATCTCGAGCCCTAGAAAGCCTGGTCCGAACTACTCCATAAGAGACTCCTTCCATCCTAGCTATCTCTTTTTCCGACTTGTGGTCAAAGACATATAATTCTACGGTTCGACGGAGCAACGCCGGTAATTTCGACACCATTGATAATAGATAACTGGCATCAAAACCGTATTCTCGAAGATTTCTGACCGAAAAGTCCTCTATTTCATCAGTGATCTGGGAATCCAAGCTAAACGTCGAATGACGCTTATTCTTTGAGTATATAGTATAGCAAACACGGACTAATATGGCATAAGCCCAAGAAGAGAACTTTACACCCTCCTTTTTGGCATATTTGTTGGCATGCATGTACATACGTACGAACGTCTCCTGTACAGCATCATCGGCATCCTCGCTGCCTAGTATACGCCTAGCCGCATGGCGAAATGGGACTTCATAGCGCTCTACTATGATAGAAAAGACGTCCGGTTCAAGCAGTGACTGCTTGATAACGTCCTCGTCCTTTAATGATGCATATATTCCCAGGTTATTCTTCATACTCATAGGTTATAACTCTATTGGTACGAGAAATGTTACATCGGTGGTTCAAGATTTCTATTAAAAGTGCGCCGATTTGTCGGTTTTATTATTTTTAATAGGCAACGCTCCCAGTGTGCCACCCGAAATAATTTTCATTCACACAAGTTGATTTGCATGATATTATCAATGGCCTTGCAGAGCCATATTTCTTCATCATCACGCAACAAATTACAACATTCCTGTCAATGAAGATTTTTTGGTAACCAACATAGACTACTGCCGGCTTCACCGGTAAAAATTCCCAAACACTAACTTTTCCATCCAATTACTACCGTCCCTCGATCTTCTTCAACGAATTCATTAGTGGGGTTGATCTCTAATAACTCGGACTTTAATTCTTCCGCGAACTCACTTACTTCGTCTTTAAATAGCTCTGGAGCCGCATATGACATGCTGAATTGGAGATTGACGACATCTTCGGCAGCCAAAACACGTCGCGTAAAATTGAACTCATGTCTTTCGACTCTGCCAAAACCGGCTACCTTCAATGAATCACCAAAGCTAGATTTCGGTTTTTGAAACTTTCCCTTTACCGTCAATCTTTCAGGACCAAGATATTTCTTTATGATCTCAAGCGTCTTTTGTTGCCATAACTCCGGCGCTTCCCTCCAGATTGTCGTGCCGCCAACTACGACAATAGCTCCGTCATTAGGCAGTACTTCGTGAGAGAATTTCAGCACCTTCTCCTGATCGAACCAATGCAGAGCATTACCGAAGCTCACCACTTGTATATCCTTGAATTCTTCTGCCTCCAATTCTTCGCCGTTCTTACAGATCCATTGGATGTTTTGAATGCCCAACGAGCCAGCTTTTCTCTTTCCCTCTTCGAGCATTCCTTTATCTATGTCTATCGCCATAACATTCTTGAATAATTTGCTGAGTGGAATCGCCAGACGACCTTCTCCGGACCCAATATCAAGCACGCTCTTCCGATCTAGGGACAACTCATTCTTGATGTATTCGATAACCGTGTCTGGATATTCATTACGAAATTTATAGAATTTTGCGGCTTCTTTGAAAAGAGTCATTTGATTATTTGAGAGACTACTCCTTGCTCTCCTTCAAGAACCCATGCGACTGCAATGACCAAAGATGCGCATACATACCATTCTTGGTCAGCAATTCATCATGACTACCTTCCTCGATTATTTTTCCATGATCAAGAACCACGATCCGATTCATTTTACGGATCGTAGATAATCGGTGCGCGATGACCATAACAGTCTTACCTTTCATGAGGACATCTAGCGCGTCTTGAATAAGTATCTCCGAGTGAGAATCCAGGCTTGAAGTCGCTTCATCGAGGATTAAGATCGGGGCATTCTTCAATATCGCACGAGCAATAGCGACTCTTTGGCGTTCGCCGCCTGACAATTTGACGCCGCGTTCTCCGACATAAGTATCATATCCGTAAGGAAAACTGGTGATGAATTCGTGACAATGCGCCAACTTTGCGGCCTGGATAACCTCTTCATCTGTCGCATCCAACTTTCCATATTTGATATTTTCCTTGAGTGACCGATGGAAGAGGATCGGGTCCTGCGGCACAAAGCTCACGGATTCGCGCAGACTTCCCTGTGTTACCTCTTTGATATTCTGACCGTCGATCTTGATCGAACCTATTTCAACATCATAAAGACGAAGGATCAATTTAACGAGAGTGGACTTACCGGCGCCGGACGGACCGATAAGAGCGATGCGTTCGCCAGGTTTTATATTCAAACTGACACCATCGAGCACACCGATGTTTTCATTGAAATGAAAACCAACATTTGCAATATCTATCGCACCAGCTGAAACCGAAAGTTTCCCTGCATGAGATGAATCCTTTATCTCGTGGGAGAGCATCATGACGTCCACGGCTTCTTTGGCGTCGGCAAAGGATTCATATATATCACGGATTATGCGGCTGGCCATCCACAGGTCGTCATTCAGGCTGATTATGTAAGATTGTGCCAAAACGAACATACCGACAGTGGCGAGACCCATTCCCCAATACTTCAAGGTGATGTAGAAAACAGCGAATTGGATAAAGACGCTCAAGACTGCTTGGATGCTGTCCGTGACCATATCCACATTCCATCTCGCGAACCAAAGACGGCCATGCTCCTTTACCACCTCTCCAAAACGCTCATTTTCAAATGGCTTCTGATTGAAAAGCTGGATAGTAGCGTGATTGCCTATTGCATCCGACAACGACGCGGAGATACGAGAGTCGGCCTCGGCTGTGAGCAGGCTGTACTTCAGCTTCCATCGCGCCGACAAGAAGGACGTGCTCAAAAGGAAGATTATCCAGATCCCCAACACTAAGGCCAGAGTCGGATAAGTTAGCGACAGCACGATGAGGATGCCTACGACACGTACAAGTGTCGGGATGATATTGTAATACAATCTATCGGTTATGTTGGTGAATGATCTGGCAAACCTGTTTATCCGCTGGACCAGACTGCCGGTAAAGTTGTTCGAGAAGAACCCGAATGAATGGCCGATGAAATATCCGAAGGACCGCTGCCTTAGATCGATAGCGACTTGGGTCGAGGTATAGCTGTCGAAATAATTTCCCAGACGACGAAAAACAACGGCTACCCCGTTAATGATCAGAATAGAGACTAGGATCCTTATCAAAACAGGAACGGAATTGGCAGGAGAAGTTGAGGAAGCTAGGATGTCAAAGAAATTACGGAAATAGAGAGGCGTGATAACGCTGGATAATAGCGTACCAAATATAAAAGCGACGACTGTGACCAGATACAGCCATTTTATCGGCCGCATTGAAATCCAGTACTGGCGCATAACATCACCAATAGATGCTTGGGGAGGTGCCTTCTTATTTAAATCAGGATGAGATGATTGAGGCATAGTAATCCATCTATTTTAGCGCCATTTTCGCCGAGGTGCCACCTAGCGGGAGTTAGCCGTTCTATTCAATTCTTTCCCCTCCCCGCCCGCAAAGCATTCCCTATCGGCAAAAAATCAGTTAGAAAATTGTAAGTGGCAGCGCCAGCTGGACCAAGGAAACCGAATGCAACCAAGCCTAAGCCGATAATATTTGTGATACCCCAAATGGCGAAGTTCCACCACATGACTCGGACCGTCTTCTGAGATATGCGCATGACTTCAGGAATACGACCGAGATGATCCTTCATGATCGTGATGTCGGCCGCTTCTATGGCTGCATCAGAGCCTATGCCTCCCATGGCGATAGAGACATCAACGAGTGCGAGCGAAGCCGCATCGTTCACGCCGTCACCAATATATCCGACCACTTCAGGATCGCGAGCTCTCTCGAACTTGCTGACAAAAGCCACCTTACTTTCCGGTGTCATGTTCGCGTGATAATCAACAAGACCAAGATTGGCGGCAGTAGCAGCTGCAGCTTTCTCATTGTCACCGGTGAGCATGTGCCATTCACGGACGCCTAAGACCTTCGTCTCTTTGATGATCTCCGCGGCTCGTGGACGCAATTCATCTTCATAAGCAACGAGACCTACCGCTTCCTTATTCACAGCCAGAACTGATACGCCATGACCAGCATCTTTCTCGAGCTTCACATCCCTTTCCAAATGTTCAGGCACGTGCACATCGTGTTCTTTCATGAATGTTAGGCGACCGAACAACATATGATCGTTCTCGTGACTAAATTTTATCCCTTTTCCAGGAATCTCTTCTAGATCATGAGGCGCATGGATCTTCAGATGCTTTTCTTCCATATATTCCAGAATGGCTCGCGACACCATATGGCGTGATTCCGATGCACCCATCCCGCAAAATTCCATGACCTTCTCGGGAGCGATCGAACCATAAGACTTCACATCTACAATCTTCGGTTTGCCGCGCGTGAGCGTTCCAGTCTTGTCGGTCAGAATATATTTCAATTTTGACATCTGCTCCATAGCCGCCGAACCTTTGATGATCACACCGCGTTTGGCGGCTCGGCTGATAGCCGCCGTAAATGCCAAAGGAACGGCGACGGCGATATCGTCAGCACAGACGACCAAAAGAACTGACAAAATGACTCGTGGCGTAAGACCGATGAAATGCATGGCGATAGCAGCTACCAGGGTAAGAGCGATATACCACTGAGTGAATCTATCAGCAAAACGTTCTGCTTTGTTCTTGCTCCGACTAGCTTCATCTATGAGGTTGACTATACGAGACAAAGTTGTGTCAGCACCTACACGCTCAGCCTTGACGATGAGAGACCCGGCTTCATTGACCGTGGCTGTATGGACCATATCACCCGGCTTCTTTGGTACCAGTTCACTTTCACCGGTAAGCGATGACTCATCAACATCAGCCGTTCCAGAAATGATCTTTCCGTCTACAGGCATCCGATCTCCGCTTTCGACGATGACTTTGTCGCCAGGTTTTACATCTTTGATATTTACTTCTTTGACTGTCTCACCGACTTGCAGCCGAACTTTCTCCACATGATATTTCATGAGACTTGCGATGACCGCTTTGGCGCGCGTATCAGTGACTCGGTCGAATAATCTAGCAAAAGCCAGCATCAGAGTTATGAAAGCGCCAGAAAACCATTCTTGAGCCAGAAGCGAGAAGATCAAAGCGATAGCTGCCAAAAGATCAACCGATAATTGCTTCTTCACAAGCGATACGACTGCGTTGTAAGCCACCGGGATTAGACCGAGGAAAGAAAGCACAGCCAATCCATTGTCGGCGGCTGATTCATGGAAAAAGAATGAGAGGACGAGTCCTACAGCTGACGCGACGATCAACAATACATCAAAAGAATTCCAAAGCTTGGAACTGAGGGGTGTGCCTTTGCTCATTGGGAACTATTATAGCACCCCTATATATTCGCAAAATGCACAGCCGTGAATAATACAGCGGCACCAAGGATCGTCATAGCCGTAGTCAAGAATTTTGGATGAGCATGGTGGCTTTCTGGAATAAGATCACTGGCACCTATATAAAGGAAGAAACCGGCGAAAATCGCCAGAACCACGCTCAAGGACTTCTCCGGTAGGCTGAAAAATAACGTCGAAGCAGCGCCGACAACCGGAGCCAAAGCGTCGACTATCAGCCATTTGAAAGCGAATTTCCCTTCTCCTCTATTCTTCAAAATGAGATTGACAGTGTTTATACCATCAGAAAAGTCGTGGACCAAAACCGCAACAGCCACGATGGCGCCGATAGCAGCTGACACTTGAAAGGCTAAGCCGATAGCCACGCCGTCCAGAAAGCTGTGGATCGAAAGGCTGCCGGCTCCAAGAATACCTCGGCTGATCTGCTTGCCTTCGACTTCTTCACTGTGGTCTCCGTGATCATGGCTATGCGCATGCGCGTGAAGGAACACCAGTCGGTCAAGTAAAAGGTAAACCAAGAATCCGATCGCGGTTATCGAAGTCAGCGTGCCGATATCATAGAACTTCGAACCCAAATTTATCGACTCCGGCAATAGGTCGAAGAAGGCTACGCCAATGACTGCTCCGGCGCTGAAGCCTAGTATGAGGTGTAGTTTGTCCTTGAATCGAAGCGCCATCAAACCGCCACAGAGCGTAGCGACGAAAGCTGCCAAGGCGATAAGAATTACCATGTTGCTTTAAGTCTACTTTTATGGCGGACTTACGTCAACTTATTCAATCTGCTCCGGATCATTTACTATCATCTCCGCCCGATTCTGATAAGACCTGATAATTCCCGTAATCGATAATTGCCGCGCGTATCTTGAGACATCTTTGAATTTCGGCAAGTCTGAAGCAAAGATAACCGCCGAGAATGGGCACTTGCTCGATTTCTTACAGTAGTCGAAGAATGTCACACCACTCTTTGAAGTGAAGACTTTGAGAACCGTCCCTTTAATAGTAACTTTTTCACCTATGTGTTTTGGCGCTTCAGTGTAGTCATATTTGGGAATTGTTGCCGCTCTATTATTGTCAGCTGGCGAATTTGGATCGTCACCGCTTGAATCTGAATTGGTCGAGCCTTGTTCGACAAAATTATTCGTATGAACAGCTTGCGACCCTCTTCTAAAGAAAATGAGCCATACTGCCAATATTATGATGACGAAACCAGCAGCCATAGCCACGGAAATATATTTGAATATCTTCATGGCCTTATTGATTCTTTAATAAGACCTTCCTGATAATCGACAAGTACTGGTCGTGCACACCCTTATTCGTTCCGATCTCCAGAACTTCGTCGTTCGCTTCAGTAGCGGCCTGAGTCCAATTGAAACTGCCTGAAGCATAGGCTTTATCTGACACCACAGCTTTCATGTGCATTATGCCATCGAGATGCTTCTGCGTTTCGATTTCAATCCCGCCAGCTCGCAATTTTTCGACAACCTTTCTATTATTGTCCAGACTTGCAGCCGCATCAGTAATCCCCCAAACTTTCACACCACGCTGCCTGGCTCGGATCAGAGCATGGGCGATATTCTCTTTAGAGAAATAGTAGATGGCAAAGTAAACATATTGATCGGCATCATTAATTAGTTTCACAATTTCTTGATCAGTTGCTCGATTATCCAATGAGTAGACGACTTTGAATTCGGAACTGACTTGAGCCTTGGCAGAAAAAGCCACAGCAATAACCAAGATCAAGGCTACAGCAATCTCTATAACAAGACGCCTGCTCACGAGGCGACGAAATTTATTTAACATTTGAGGAAACGTACCGGAGAGGCACGCCGATTAACGCCAGTAAAATATAGGCGTTCCAGCAGGTGTTGCCGCCACTATATCAAAATGGTATGTTTGGTCAATACAAAAAAAGGTATATAATAACAAGACATCATATGAACGACATAAATAAACCTACAAAAACGTTAAATAGCGCCCCGAAACCAAATCTCTGGGGCTTCGTCATAGTCGCTGTCATCTTGATCGGCGCCAGCACGTATACATATCTACGCTTCACTTCCATTACAGCTAGGATCGACTTGTTGCAATCCTCCGTATTGTCGCTAGCCAACAATCTCTCCTCGACCACCGCTCAACTCCAATCCGCCATCAATGAGACCCACAGCTCATTGGCCAACGCCTTGAATGCCCAACAACAGAATGTCGGTGTCGTCCAACAACAGCTCAGCAATTACCAAAGCCAGGTCGGTAATCTTTCCGGTACTTTGAGCAATATCCAGAAACTGGCCCAGATAGATCCACAACTCCTGGTAAAATATTCCAAAGCTTACTTCTTGAACGAGAACTACGTACCAGCTCACCTCGCGAATATCCCCGATGCCTACGAATATAGCAGCAAAAAGCAGCTTCTCTTTCTCACCCAAGCCTTGCCTCGTCTTGAAGCCATGATAGATGCGGCAACTTCGTCGGGAGTCACCTTATATGTCGATTCCGCTTACCGTTCATTTGCCGAACAGAAAGCACTCAAGGGCGACTACACCGTGATCTATGGCGCGGGTACGGCCAATTCATTCTCCGCCGATCAGGGTTACTCCGAACACCAGCTAGGTACTGCGGTCGATGTCATCGGTCCCGGTTTGGGTGGTGCTCTTGACGATCGTTTTGACGGAACTGCCGCCTATCGTTGGATGGTTGCAAATGCCTACAGATACGGCTTCGTCCTTTCATATCCAAAGAATAATTCTTACTATGTCTACGAACCGTGGCATTGGAGATATGTCGGGATAAGGCTCGCAACAGACCTCCACAATCAAGGCAAGAATTTTTACGATCTAGATCAGAGGACGATAGATACGTACCTGATCAATCTGTTTGATTAGAGGTGTAAAAATAATATCTACCTCGATTGATCTTGTGAGAAAGCGGACGAAACTGACTTTCTGATTGTTGTAACTACTCTACACCGTACAGATTCATCAATATCCAGAAGATACAGATACGGAGATATATCTTCCACCTCAGTCAAAAGCAACTCTCCGGATAGAGTTCTGACCGCATCTATCCTCTGAATACCGCAGCGCAATCCGTTCCAGTCGACGAATTTTTGCGCGAAAATTAGTTCACTCTTCAGGGGTTCGTACAGAGTGATATCTTTGTCGGCTAACCGATTGGGCATCGTTATAGAGTATGAAAACTCGTTATTAATAAAATAGAAAGAGGGCTCTGAAGTGAATTCGACGAACGGCTGAACGATGTAGTCTTGTAAATTGGTCTTCATTAATTCACTTCGCTTCATTTTCTTTGAACCAATCCCATCACAGCTATCTTTGAGCTTTATCCAGCATAATTCGCACTCCGGCAGATTCCCTATTTTTTCGATATTATCAACTGACGGGATAACTGGAAACCCCTTCTCGTAAAGTTCAATCAGATAACCTTTTCCAGCGTTATCTCCTCTTCCGGTCAAGGGATTGTATGTTGGAAGTCCTGAGTCCAGGATCGCTTTTTTTGCCCGCTCCCATTCATCATTGTATTCATGCGTTGGCCAGACATTCCTGATAATTACTCCGTCCACCTTCTGGAGACTACCCGAACAATCACGTGGATGCATAACGGCTAGGTCAAAATCATCGGCCAGAAATTTTATCAACATTTCATCTTCTTCGGATGCGCCGTTATCAGTATTGGTCAAAAATAGAATCTTTTTCATGGCCCAGATTTCTTGAGATATTAGAATAGTCTCATGAAGGCTCACGAATATGCTTAAACCCGCTCAAGATTTACCGTCTTGAATCTACAATCAACGATCGCTTTGTAATTAAATTTCGTCAGAAAGCTAATCCCCGCGAGCGGCATGCTGTCAGATATTAAGACGTCAATGTAACTTTTTGGGATAATACCCATTTTGCGTGGCATTTTTTGACTACTTTTCTTGACGTTTTGGAGCAATCGTGGACTCGAGGAATATTGCATTTAAGACTTTCTGCTTGAACGATTTGCAGAGTCCGCGATG
>CAIQIZ010000002.1 GCA_903872035.1 uncultured bacterium
AAGTACATTGTATCAACCGACAGCGACTTTGGCTTTGAAGTTTCAGGTCAACAATGAGACGGCGCTGAACATTGATTACTTAAAACGCATCGGTGTTGGTACGACTTCCCCTAGATCATTATTGGATGTTGTCGGTACTCGTGGGTCACAAACCGATTTATTTAATGTTTCGTCCACTACCGCCACTGATGTGGTCTCCAGCCTGTTCAGGATTCAAGCCAACGGCAACGTCGGCATCGGGACGACGAGTCCAGGGGCATTATTGGATGTATATACTGAAGTCACGGGCGCAACCTCAACATTACGATTGAGTAGAGGTAGTTTAAGCGGTTCGGGAGATGCAATCGGCGCTTTGCAATTTTATGAATCGAAGTACGGTGGAGGGGTCGAGGCGCAAATTTCCGGTTATAGAGGAAATTCACAACTTTATGGAGGACTGACCTTCTGGACGAGTAACAATAATAATTTGCTTGAGCGAATGAGAATAGATAATCTAGGCAACGTCGGCATCGGGACGACGAGTCCAGCAATGAAATTGGATGTTGTTGGCGCTGGAAGATTTACCGAAGGGACACTTCGTTCCTCGGCAATGCTATCAACTGGTACAATCGGGGGTGTCGGCGGAGTACTATATTTGGCAAATGATGTTGGTTCAACATTGGGTGCTACGAGATTTATAACTACTTATTCTGGAGCTGGAACGATAGGTTATTCTAATCTCGCAATTCAAAGGTCAACAAACTCTATAGCTTACGGAGGTGACCCGTCAACCTTGACTTATGTTACATCTATGACAATAGATGGTAGCACCGGCAACGTCGGCATCGGGACGACGACGCCGAGATACAAAACAGAAGTAGTTGGTGGTTCTGCTACTCCATTCGGTGTGACCTCTAACAATACAAATACTGCATATTTGGATATCAATACTCTAAATTCTACGACTTATAGTAAAACTCTTTCTTTGGGTGTGGAAAATGGGAACGCCACACCTTATGGATTTATCCAGACATCTGGAGGTTCATTCTTTAATTTGGTCTTGAACCGTTATGGAGGCAACGTCGGGATTGGGACGATGGCTCCGGCTCAAAAACTCGATATGGTTGCTGGTGGGGCGTATGGGTATAACGGACAAATTTTGGCACAAGCAAGCACAACGCTTTTTAACTACTTCTTTGGTAACAGTGGTAATTTGACTGCCACAGGTGATACTAATACTGCTGTAGGTAACACCAGTCTTCATAGTCTTGGTGCCGGAGGAAAAAATGTTGCTATAGGTGGAGGAACTCTTTATTCGGGAGTGACGAACGGATATGATACCGCCGTCGGATACACTGCAGGTTATTATCACACGGGCGGTTTTGATACGGCTATTGGCGCAAGTTCACTATTCCACAATACGACAAGCGGAAATAATACGGCCGTAGGCTATCAGTCAGGTTACACTCTTCTTTCTGGCGCGAACAATACCTTTATCGGTTATGGCGCTGATGTTACTTCTGCCGCCTCCACAACTTTGACTAATTCAACCGCTATTGGTTACAACTCTATTGTCGGCTGTTCCAATTGTCTAGTCTTGGGCGGCACGGGGGCGAATGCGGTCAACGTCGGGATCGGGACAACTTCGCCGTGGGCGGCATTATCTATTCAGGAGACTGTCGGCGGTTCCACTCCATTATTCATAGTTGCTAGCTCGACGGCTGGAACCGGAACGACGACGGCTATGTTCATCGATTCATATGGAAGGGTAGGTGTTGGCACCACTACTTTGGCTGCCCCGTTCACTGTTACTGGTTCGGGCACAGGCATCGTTCAGACCGGTCAATGGGTTGGAGGCAATAATTACGCCGGTTATTATATGAACGGCGATTTTGCGACTGTAGCCAACAATTTCAACTTCTTGAGCAGCCCGACTGATAAGAATCTTTATATCAACAGACCGTCAGCCGCGGATATCATCTTTAGGGAAGCAAACGGGGCGACGCCGAATATGATATTGAAGGCAACAACAGGTAATGTTGGTATCGGGACGACGAGTCCGTTAGATCAGTTACATGTCTTTAAAACTGCTTCTGATCACACCATGGCAGTTGATTCTGCTGGCCAATATACGACAATCGATTTTATGCACAGTGGTGTGCAGAAAGGACAGATGTACTATGATAATAGTAATTCATTTTTTGCCTTCGCCGCTGCCAATTCAATACCTTTCTATATAAACCCTGCGGGAGCGAATGGAAATGTTATTTTAGCTACAGGTGGCGGTAACGTCGGCATCGGCACCACCACTCCCGGATCAATGTTGAGCGTCGCTGGAAATGGAAATATCATTCCGCCTGTTACGGTGACCGGGGCACAGAGTCCAATATCATTGAACGGCACGTATTATTACGCCGGAATTTACAATGGACAATATTACTACACCGGTTCGAATGGAGGTTTCATCTGGTGGCTGCCTATAGGATATTGGATCGTTTCTCCGGTTCTAGGAATGCAGGTAAATGATTTCTATCAAGGAGGCATCGGAAACGGTCAAGCACCTTTGACTGCCGGTTGGACGCCACAGATTGGTGCGACTGGAACTTTGACGACCGCCGCCAGTACTGCAGCCGTGGCGGTCAGCGGTAACGGGTATCTCTCCGGTTCGTTGGGAATAGGCGGAGGGTTGACGATCTTTGGTGCGAGCAACTTTATCGCGGCGACTACGACTTACAATACCAGCACCAATATCTTCAATGTCACCACCGCCAGTTCGACTAACTCCATATTATCTATCTTGGGAAATGGAAATGTCGGTATCGGCACCAGTACTCCTACCGCGTATCTAGACGTAAATGGCAACGCGCTCTTCGGTCAAAATATTACTCAGGCAACCGCAACTCCTGAGAACGTCTCATTGGGAGGTTCATATGGAAATAACACTCCGGGCAGCGCCGCTAATACCAAACTTAGCCTTTTCAATGATGGTGCAGGGAATATTTACGGTCTCGGCGTCTCATCAGGTCTCATGGAATTCCGCACGCCGGCGAATGCTTCCTTCGGCTTCTTCCCGAACAACTCCACGACTCAGGCGCTCAGCATCAATTCTGGCGGCAACGTGGGCATCGGCTCGACCACACCCTGGGGTCAACTATCGGCATCCAGCACTTCAGCGTTTCCGACTTTCGCCGTTCAACAGAACAGCACTGGTCCGGCCGCGACTTTCCTAGGAGGAAATGTGGGGATCGGGATGGTTAGCCCAGTGTCAAAGGTTGAAGTCACTACCAATGACTCAGGCAAGTTCCTTCAGTTGGATTATCTGGGTAGTCCGCTGAACTATAATCTGAATGTTGTTGATGCTGTCACTGCGAACAATGTCGCTTGGAATTTTACTCAAAGGAATAATGGGACGGATTACAATGTGTTGAGTTTTAATGGTGGAAAAGTCGGCATCGGGACAACTACGCCAGATGCCGCGTTGACTGTTACTTCACCAGCGTCCGTATATACATCTGAGGTGGGAAACCTAAAAATCAATGTCAACGCCAATCCTCGGCAAATGCTTTACATGGGTTACGACACGAACCTTGGAACATATGGGTCAGGATATATTCAAGCAGAACAGAAGGGAGCAACATGGACGCCTTTGTTACTCAACCCGAACGGTGGAAATGTCGGCATCGGAACCACAACTCCTGGAGCGACTCTAGATGTGAATGGCAGCTTACGTGTCGGTTCAGAACAAACATTGATTCTAAATAGGACGATTCCAACGACCGTCGACAATACGGTTGATATCGGTAATTTTGCAACAACACATGCTCACACTGTACACATGTCGATTGTTGTTAGCGACGGCGGTTTCTCCGTTTCAAAAGTTTATGATATTGCTTCAGGATATGATCAGACCGGGGGTGCTTGGAAAATCGTTCAGCCAATTTCAGATTCCGGTGTATATAGCGGAAACAATTTCCAGCTTGAAGCCAATCAAAGTTTATACATTTTATCTTTCAGAATAAGGAGAACGGTAGGTGCGCAGCCTGGTACTGCATATGTGACGATGAATTATGACAGCACATTGAATGGTGTCTTTACAGCTTCTTCAGCAACTGCGAGCGGTGTTGCGGCAGTCACGACATTCTATCCGAGCACTGTTCTAACTCAGGTTGGGGGAAATGTCGGGATCGGGACGACGAGTCCGACGGCGAAGTTGCACATTGCAGGTACCGGACAAAATACTCCAGCTTTGACAGAGGCTGGGTCGAGAGACAATCTGTTGTTTTTGGATCAAAGCGCGAACTTAACTACTGGATCTGGAGGAGGCGCTCTATTCGGTGCCAACGGACAGCGCTTTGCCGCGATAAAAGGATATTGGTGGGACAGCACTGGAAATTCCGTCGGTGATCTGGCTTTTTCTACTCGCAGAGCTGTTGGCGATTCTGCACTGACGGAAGCGATGAGAATAATGTATACCGGCTACGTCGGCATCGGCACGACCACTCCAGACAATATGTTGACTATTGCAAAGGATCAAAACCAGTCGACCTCTATGGATTTGAGAAATCCCAATGCCGGCTCAAGTGCAGCTACTAATTACTTTGCATACAACAGTTCTTATGTGGCCGGCTTCGGTTTGTCTGGCACCAACTTCAGTGGTTACGGATCGCAACTTGGGAACATGGCCAATATCTACTCGAACGCTCCGAATGGTTTGAACCTTATGGCCGATAACGCTACTGGCTTTATCGATTTTGCTACAGGCGGTCCTACAGAACGTATGCGTATCGCCACCAGCGGTAGCGTCTATATCGGCACATCGACTACATATACCGGCACATATAAGTTCTTTGTCGAAAACAGCACCAATGGCGTGGCTGGATTCATGAACGATGGAGCGTTGGGAGCTGGAGGTGGAGCCGGCATGCAAGGTTTGATCAACGCTTTGCCAACTGCCGGTGGACAACGCCTAGGATTCCTGACTTTCGGTACCATGACGACCGCGGTCAAGAACACCGCATCTGTTGAAGGATATGCATCGGACGTGTTTACTCCGACGTCTATGCCGACATATCTGACCTTTAGTACAACGCCAGCAAACTCCACGGCTCGCGCAGAAGTCATGAGGATCGATCAGAACGGAAATGTTGGTATCGGCACAACTTCACCATCTAATACTTTGACCGTTAATGGCACCGGACAATTTACTGGACACATGGCTATTGGTAATTATGGAATAGTAGACACATATACAGGAATTGCCGGTGACCCAGTCAATCAGCAAGCACGCCGTAATCTTCCATCCACTCTGTTATTAAACGACTATCGTTCAGGAGATTTATCTACAGCATTTGCTCAAGAGAATTTGTCTGTAATGGGAAGTTATAAACATACTGGCACTGCCTCTACCTCGATTTACGGCATAGACTCATCACCATATATCAATTCTGATTCCACGGGGCCGTTCAACGGTCTTGAGGCCGTTGATGGATATTCTACGAATTTTGGCTCTGGGCCAATTAGTTATATGATGGGAGGTGATTTTGGAACAACAAATTATGGAACAGGCCGGATAAATTACTTGGCTGGTCTCGGCAGTTGGTCGACGAACAAAGGGGCGGCAATTGTTGACGCGAATATCGGTTTTGAAGCAGGAGTTGCAAACGAGCATGGCACAGTCGCAAATAGCTATGGAGTGATGATAGACAGCGCAACTAACACTTTGGGTGGAACCACTCAAAATAACTATGGTCTGTATGTTAATGATCAATCAGGTTCGGGAGCTGCTAATACCTATAATATCTATTCTGCTGGAACCGGTGTGAATTATTTTGGTGGCAACGTCGGCATCGGGACGTCGACACCGTCAAGCATATTGCATGTGAGAAAAGATCTTGATTCTGATGTTGCTCTTACGGTTGAAAATCAAAGCACTGGAGTTCATCATGACGTGCAGCTTGTATTGAAAGACGCTGTTAATACTCTTTCCTTGGTTACCCAAAGCACTAGTTTGGTTCAGGATTTTATCGGAAGCAGTCTTATACATAGTGGTGTAGGACCTCTCAACATCAAGGCCGCCGTAGCCAATCAACCTCTTAGGCTATATGCTGGCGGTCAAGATTCTACCTCGCTGCGCATGACTATCGACGGTACGGATGGTCACGTCATGATCGGCACAACCACGAATCTGAACAGCGATTCGTTGACTGTCTGGGGAAATACTACTGGTGGCAATCATTACACCCGCATGGCTTTGAATAATCCTACCGCTGGAAGCGGAACGAGTTTCCGTTACTATAACGGATCTCTCATTGGCGCTGCTATAGCTTACAATAACGATACTAGTCAGTTCCAGATCGATGGTTTGTCACCGAGTTCGTTTACGACATTTGGCACGGCGGGAGTCGAGAGGATGAGGATCACCAACGCCGGTGATGTCACTATGCAGAATAGTTTAATGATCGGCGGGACCAATGTCTCGGCCAGTAACAATTCCATAGCCTTTGGTCATACGACCGATAATAATAGTAATATCACTGCCAGTGGTAACGGAAGTATGGCAATGGGATACGGAGCTTCTTTTTCGGGTGCCGGCCAAATCGCTGCCACGGGTACAGGTGCATTTGCCGGAGGATATACTACCGGAGGAGCAGGGACGATGATTGTTTCCTCGATAAATTCTGGAGGTGGCGGGTCATTGGCTTTTGGTGAAGCGGTCAACTGGGGACATATTTTATCTTATGGTGCAGGTTCAGTCGCTCTCGGTTATTCCGCGGTTTTGGGTGACATAACTTCATCTGGCATCGGATCATTTGCCTTCGGTGAAGGTATGATGCATCCCATAACTTCCTCTGGAAATGGTTCATTTGCAGGCGGAGATTCATTTAATGGAGCAATAACAGCCACAGGAGATTCATCATTCGCCTACGGTCAGAACATTAATGCCACAGCACAACTAGCCACCGCCTTTGGTTCCGGTTACACCAACTCTACAGCTAATAGCTTTAATGTTGGTTATGGCGCAACACCGACCATAGCGATAGATGCAAGTTCAGTTGGTGTGAATGGAACCCTCAATGCCTTTGGTGCGTCGAGATTCACTACTCTCCCTAATTTTGGTCCGGCCTCTAATAACGTCCAGGTAGGAATGTGGAATCCGCTCTGGACCGCTATAGGTGCCGGCAAGTCTCTCTATGACGATGAGGATTTCGCTGTTGGATATAACGGTGTCAATGTCTACAACAATTCCGGAGGCAATGGAGTCGTCATTAACAGGGTTGCTTCCTCGACAGCGCCAAATACTTCAGGTTATGTTTTGCAGATTGTTGATAACGGTAACTCAACTTCACCCGGGTACGGCGGATTCTATTTGCCGATATTCGCGCGTGCCAATACCACTTTTGTGGAGAGATTCAAAGCTTGGCTTCCGGTCGGTTATACATTTGTCCTGGCAGAAAATCCGCAAGGATCTGATAGTACGTCATATTGGTTGACGCCGGTGGCTGGTACAGGCAAGTGGGAAGAATACATCAGAGTCTCTCATGCCGGTAGCACGGGTACTTTCTCCTCTGGCGGACACGTTTGGGTTTCGAGCGCGGCCAGCAACGTCTTTAGTTGGTACTTGGCCAGCGCAAATATCTATGAGGTCGAAAACGGAGTGGTTACGACGAACACTCTGGGAACGGCTGGTCAAGTTCCGTATTACGGCGCAGCCGGAAGGTCGCTCACAGCTACATCATCGTTGTTTATTGCTAGCACTAGTAATGTTGGTATCGGAACAGTTGCGCCTCGTGGAGCCTTGGAGACCGCGGCCGGAGCACAGGGAACGACCAATGGTAATGCAACATTCACTGGTGGCGGAGCAGGGTGGGTCGGTTGGTATGGAAATACCTGGTCGAACGTGATCGGTCAGGGCGCGGGCGAGGCAGCTTATCATGGTGGCGACGCAGGAGGAATATTCAACGGCGGCGCTGGAACTTATGTGTCTGGTGGTGGCGCAGGACTTTATGCCGCGGGCGGAAATGGTGGAGCGTATGGCCGAGGCGGAACAGGACTCTTCGTCAAAGGAGGTATTGATGGTGTGAATTATGGAAGCGGAGTTGCCCCGGCCCTCGTAGTTCCAGATAATGGTGGCAACGTCGGCATCGGTACAAACTCTCCTGGAAATAAGTTGACTGTTATGAAGTCAGTCAACGATACTATTCCTGCGTTAGGTAGCAATGGTGGTAGCTTTGGAATATTCAAATCGGACTCAGGGAACCAGCTAGGAAATTACGGAATGATCTTTGGTGTATTAGGTACTGGCGATGTCTTTCAACAGGTTCAGCGTGTAGACTCTAACGCGACTGCTTACAATCTATTATTGCAGCCGAATGGTGGTAATGTCGGTATCGGGACCACTTCTCCTTATGCCAAACTTTCGGTGGTCGGTTTGACGGTCGCTGATAACTTCAATGCCTTGAACTCATCCGCAACCTCAACATTCTCCGGCGGATTCGTAGCCAACGGTTTGAGCATCCTCGACAACGCTCAATTGGGGAATATGACCTTCGATGCTGATGCTGGTACGGTCTCTTGGATGGACATGCCATTCCTATCAGCTGCCAACAACACTGTGGAAAGTTACAGCGCTCAATTGAATGGAAATCAGGCTCTGACTATCTGGGGACAGGAAGACGGAGCGGGCAATCTGAAGAACTTGCGCAGTCTCTTCGGTACCACCACTACTGCTATCCTTTCTTCATCCAACATACCTTTCGGTTCAGTCATCATTGGTAACGGAGCGCTCTGTGTGCAAAATAGCGGAGCGGCTAACAACTGTGCCACTGCGGGTAGAACGGCCGGCACGATATATGCTCAAGCGGCTTCCGTTACTGCCCTCGACTTGGCCGAACAATATCCGACCACTGACACTACTTTGATGCCTGGCGAATTGCTCATGGCTGATCCGGCCAATCCGATCTATGTCTCCAGATACAATGCCAATCCTTCTTCAGTTTCAACGACTGGTACCACTTCGGTGATGTCAGCCTCAGGTACCGCTTCGTTGGTTTCAGCATCTGGTACTGATCCGCTGGCTTCAACGACGGGTACTACCCAGGTTGCTTCAGTGTCAGGTACTTCTCCAGTCACTTCAACCGTCGCACCAGTGATCATAGGTGTTGTCTCTACTGCTCCAGGTCTCGTCCTTGGCGGATTCAACGGAAATGTCGAGAAGGCTGCCAAGAATGTTCCAGTAGCTTTGACAGGTCGCGTTCCAGTCCTAGTCAACCTCGAAGGCGGACCGATCGCCGTCGGTGATCGCTTGGCTCCGTCATCTATTCCGGGTGTCGCGACAAAGGCTACGAAGACTGGATACACAGTCGGTACTGCTTTGGAGTCGGTGACTTCGCTTGATGGTGCAAGCTCCGTGGCGGTCACAGCCTTCATCGACAGAGTCTACTATGTTGCGCCGGTCATCTCTGTGGTGATCAGCACGACTACGGTCTCGACTACGACTATCGATGAACAGATCGCTGCAATAAACACGCAAATCACTTCTATCGGTACTCAAGTATCGAGCTTGGCGTCTACTACTATGGATTTGGCCTCAACAACCTCAGGATTCACTTCAGTCGCAACGGTCTTGGCTTCGACAACAAATGATCTACAGTCGCAGACCGCTGGCATCAACATGCAGATCACTGCTATCAATTTGAAGCTTGCCAATCTGGCTTCTACTACATCTAATTCTGCCTCGACAACTTCAGGAGCTGGCTTTAGCGGAGGTTCAACTTCCGGTTCGACTATTTCCAGCACAGCGTCGACCACAGCCGATCAACAATTCGCATCTATCAATTCTCAAATCACCTTGATCAACTCTCATGTTTCAAGCTTGGCTTCGACTTCAGCTGATCTGGCCTCGACCACAGCTTATCTAGCCGACGCTATCGATGCGTTATCTGCGACCTCGAGCACCTTCTTTGCCAGCACGTCACAAGCTCTAGCTTCTTCTACGCCATTCATTCAGGCTATCGCCAATGCTGTGCAAAATCTGATCGCCGTGGCAGGGAATTGGGTCGTCAACCGATTGACTGCGCATATCGCCTACATCGATCGTGTCGAAGCCAAGGTAGCAGCTATCTCTGAAGGTTTGGAAATGACCGATCAAGCCACAGGATCGATCTACTGCGTGGCTATAAGGAATGGTAATTGGGACAGAGTACTTGGTCCTTGCGGCACGGCTTCGTCAACTGCAGTTGTGGCTTCATCGACAAGCGCTACCAATACTGCGGCCGTTATAAATACGGCGTCTGTTGCAAACACCGTTATTCCGAATCTCATCGTAACCGATACATCAGCTCTGTCTTCAGCCACAAGTTCGACCGTAAGCGGAGCGTCGGTTTCGACAACATCCTCAACCTCGCCTTCAACTGGCGCTGCTCCTGCAACCAATCCTACGGCAGCGGTCACGGCCAGTTCAAGTCCGAGCATGACCACGACTGTTTCTGGCGTAAGCACGACTATTCCAACCACTACTATCACTGATCCAGCTGCCAATACTGTGTCGAGCAATCCAGTAGTTTCCCCAGCTTTAGCGCCTTCTTCAGCGCCTGCATCTGCTCCGGATCCGGTAGTGGCCCCTGTGGCAGAGCCTGCAGCTCCAGCGGCTGCTCCTGCAGCGCCGGCACCAGCCCCAGTTGATACAAGTGCCGCTGCGCCAGTTGCACCATAGAGAAAAGAAATTAGAAATTTCAAATTAGAAATTAAAAATCGGATGAATAACAATTGTATTTACAAAGATGGGGGATTATACTTAGCACTGGCACTGGGAAGATGCCGGAGTCATAATAATGGATTCGTAATAATATCAGAACAAGGGATTCTGATGTCAAAAGATTTCAATGCGTGGAATGAGAAAAAGAAAAAGTTGAACGAGATCGAGCCGCATTTCTATCGAGAAGGTGAAGTGTGGTGGTGTTCCGTTGGTGTGAATGTGGGAGTGGAGATGGATGGAAAAGGTACGAAGTTCGATAGACCGGTGGTTATTATCAAGAGTTTTGGCAGAGACGCGCTTATTGGAATACCTCTTACTGGTTGTAGGAGAGACGGAAGATACTATGTATATTTGGGGAAGATTTTGAACGTTGAGAATTCCGCGATTATTTCACAGATACGTCTTTTCGACGCGAGAAGGCTTATTATGAAAATCTCCACTTTAGATGGTCATCTGTTTTCTTATCTTCAAATCAGTGTCAGGAATCTCATATTTCCTCAGAAAATAGTATGCCCCCGATTTTACGGGGGACTGGGCGCGAACGCCATTTCTGATGTCCCCGAATTCACGTTCACGGGGGCCGGGCCATAAGGCCATTTGTAGATTTAAGTTTAGCAGTGTCAACATTATTGTCAAGCTCCAGTCTAATAATCAAATGAAGAAATCCCTTATCACAATCAATAGATATATATGTATCTCGTCTTTGATATTTGTGATGGCCTTTTCCAATCTCTTACCACTCATCCCGATCCCTAAAGCTTCAGCTACTACCGCCGCCAATCTTTCGAACGGCCTGGTCGGCTATTGGACAATGGACGCCCAAGATAATATTCCCAATGGTCAATCCTGCCCGGCAACCGGTGGAACGGTGTCGACTTCATCCGAAGGATATTGTATTCACACTTTTCTGAGTACTGGTACTTTTACGGTTCCTAGTGGTTTTGCGGGTACAGTCAGGGCATTGGTCGTTGGCGGTGGTGGTAGCGGAGGAGGATCTACCGCAGGTGGTGGAGGAGCTGGAGGACTAGTTTATAATGCCGCCTACGCAGTTACTGCTCAAGCGTATACAGTTACGGTTGGTAATGGAGGAGCACAAGCTGGTTCTGCAACTGCCGGTGTTACAGGTCAAAATAGCGTATTCGGTTCAATTACAGCTTATGGTGGTGGGGGTGGTGGATATACCAATGCAAGTGCCGGTGGACCAGGTTTACATGGCGGTAGTGGTGGTGGTGGAGCAGTATATAGCATATATGGGCCGTATGCCGCTGGCACAGGCACGGCTGGACAAGGTAATAATGGAGGTACTTGGGGAACGGATAATTATCCAGGTGGTGGCGGCGGTGGAGCCGGTGGAACCGGTGGAGCTCCGACTGGATCACAATCTGGTAACGGTGGTACCGGTATTGTCAATCCTATTGCCGGTTCAACTGTAGGGCAAAATATAAATGGAGCATATTATTTGGCTGGAGGCGGTGGCGGCGGTTCAGGATCTGCTGGCGGTAACGGAGGTAACGGTGGCGGCGGAGGTGGGACCAGTAGTGGATATGCAGGAACGGCCGGGACGGCCAATACTGGCGGCGGCGGCGGCGGCGGTTATTTATATTGCTGTGGATTAGGCGGAGCTGGTGGTTCAGGTGTGGTAGTTATCGCTTATCCGATTGTTTACACAATTCGCGATCGTTCTGGGAGCGGTAATACCGGCACCGCTATCGGTGGTCCGGCGCCGACGGCGGGGAAGTTAGGGCAAGCATTGAGTTTTGATGGGATTGCTTCTGGTATCGGTGTAAATTCAGTAGTTTCTTCCATTGCTACTGGACCAGTCACTATGTCGGCTTGGGTAAAGTTTCCAACGGTCTATGGATCAGGAAGTCCTTGTGGAGTAGTTTTTCGTATGGGTGATTACTATTCTACGAACGATATTCAGTTAATATTCGGCACTTATCCAGCTTGGGGTGGAGGTAGTAATGATGGAACATTAGAGGTTCAAACAGCTGACAACGGTGCCACTCCTCTAACTATTGCCAAGTCGAGTAGAAGTACTTGGACAGCAAATCAATGGTATCACGTGGTCGGTATTTATAATGGAACCAGTGGACATACTTACGTAAATGGTGTCAGTGATGAATCGTACTCTGGATCGGCGAACCGTATCGCTTCACCCGCGGCGGTTGCTGCGGATATTGGTCATACATACACTAATTCTGGTTCATACATTTGCAATTTCGGCGGGACTATCGACGACGTCCGCGTATATAATAGAACGCTCTCAGCCAGTGAAGTCCAACAGCTCTACACATCCGGCAAATCCACGATCAACAAGGCTTCTACTCTCGCTAGTCAGACAAAAACTGTTATCTACTTAACATCCGGAACTACATGGACGGTGCCGTCTGATTGGAATAATGGTAACAATACGATAGAAGTCATCGGCGGCGGCGGTGCTGGTGGGAGCGAACATAATGGTGACGGTGGAACTGGCGGCGGCGGTGGTGCGTATTCGAAAGTTTCCAATCTTGCATTATCCGGAACTATAACTTACCAGATCGGGGCCGGTGGTACTCCTGTTCAGTCCGCAACCGGAAATCCCGGAGGAGATACTTGGTTCAATGGCGCGTCATTTGGAGCGTCCTCCGTTGGAGCCAAGGGTGGTGGCGGTGGCTTAGATTGGTTTTCTGGAAATACTGGCGGAGCTGGAGGAGCGAAAGCTAGCGGAATCGGCACAGTCAAAAACTCTGGAGGAACCGGAGGTTTGAGAGATACTAGTGGCTGGAATTCTGGTGGCGGTGGTGGCGCAGCTGGTCCGAATGGAGATGGAAATGTTGGAGGGGCGAGTGGTGGAGGTGGTGGCTGTATTTATGCTGGTGGGACTGGAGGAAGTGGAGATGCTGGTTTAGGTGGTGCAGGAGGACCAGGAGTCAGTAACGGGGCTGGAGCTAAAGGTTCCACGGGAACCGAATATGACTATAGTCATGGTTCTGGCGGTGGTGGAGCCGGCGGCGGATGTACAGCTGGTCTCGGTATGGGTGGCGGTGCTGGCGGATCCTACGGAGCTGGTGGAGGTGCTGGAAGCGGAGAAAACAGCGGAGCCGGACAAAGCGCTCTTGGTGGAAATGGTGCTCAAGGTCTCATCGTCATTAGCTATTATCCTAAAACAGGTTTGAGTTCCGGACTAGTCGGTAATTGGACTTTTGATGGTACGGACACTGCTTGGTCCGATTCCACTCATGGCACGACTTTGGACAAGAGTGGAAATGGATATACCGGAACGTTGAATGGCATGCAGCAGGGGACTTCCACTGTTGTGGGGACGATCGGGCAAGCTCTGCAGTTTAATGGGTCTGGTCAATATGTTAGAACAGCTTCTTTACCTGCCATGTCTGCCTATACTTTTTCCGCCTGGGCCAAAAAGACAGGGGCTGGGGATCAGGATCCGAGAGGGATGATCATGGGATATTCTGCTAGTAGTGGCAATAATTACATAGATATTTGTTGGAATAGTTCGGGCAGTCATCCGCTATTTTCAATCTCAACAAATACCGTTGGCCAGACTACCGTCTACTCTGGTGGGAATTGTGCCGCAACTGGAGTTTGGGCACACTATGTCGCTACCTATGATGGAAGCTTCGCACGACTGTACATGAATGGGCAATTGATCGCCGGACCGACTGCTATTACTGGGACAGTCGCATCGGGTGCGTTGGACATTGGTCAATTATATGGCGGCTCATACTATTTCAAAGGCATCATCGACGATGCCCGTGTCTATAATCGCGCCCTTTCTGCCGCAGAAATTACACAACTCTATAATTTCGGCAAAGCCAAAGTGGACGTTGCGAGCGGTCCGGCAACAAGCTCCGGTTCCGGCCTGGTTGGCTATTGGACGTTTGATGGTAAAGATACAGTTTGGACATCTGCGACGGCCGCCACGACTTTGGATAAGAGCGGTAATGGTAATACTGGGACTTTAACTAATATGAATCAGGGAACTGCGCCGGCGCAAGGAAAGATCGGGCAGGCTTTGAGCTTTAACGCAAGTAATTATGTCTCCTCAACTGACATAATAGGAACCAATACAGTCACGGTCTGCGCGTGGATCTATCCGACGCAGATTGGATCGTATGCTTGGATCATGGGAAACGCTAGATTTATTATTCAATCTACTCCCGCAGGATACATTTATCTGTCGAGCGACAATGGTAACACTAAACTTCAAACTGCCGATATTCCTGCCGTAAAGAAATGGTCTCAGATGTGCGCTGTAAGGTTAAGTACTGGGACCGGAACGATATATTTGAATGGTGCACAAACGGCAACAGGAAACACTGGCTCACCCTCAAGTTATGCTTTATTCGCTATTGGAGTGCAGGATGGTTGGGGTGATGGAGTAGGAGGTGGTTTTCAGGGCACCATCGACGACGTTCGTGTCTATAATCGCGCTCTTTCGGCTACGGAAGTCAAAAATCTCTATAACCTCGGAAAGGTCAAAGTGAAGCCATAATATAAAGAGTATTTTGTCTAAAAATATGCTATAATATAGATATGAAATTCAGACAATCCCTATTTTGGGACGTCGATCCCAGTACCATAGACACACAGAAACACGCTAGATATGTGATCGAGCGTATCTTGGATTTTGGCAGGCCGGAAGAAGTCCGTTGGTTATTTCGACAATATCCAAGAGGTACGATCAAAGAAGTTCTAAATCTACCACGAGTTCAATTGTCTCCTAAATCAAAAAATCTATGGACTCTAGTCCTACAGTAAAAAAGATTAGAGTAGAAGATTTGCACCTTGAGATTCTACCTGAAAAAACGAGAAATGCCTTTTTGCGTTGCACAGAGGTTTCCTTGTTTGACCAAGGCGGTTGGTATCTTGCGGGTGGAACAGCCCTGGCTCTTCAAGTTGGACATAGGCAATCGGTGGATCTGGATTTCTTTACGACTACGAAATTTGATGAAAAAGCCGTCAGCGAACAACTGAGCACTATGGGCCAGTGGGAAACTACCTCGATCAGTTCGGGGACGATTTTCGGTGAATTCTTAGGCGCCAAAATCAGCTTGATTTATTATCCATTCTTCAAAAACGCGGAGGATCTTCTCAAAGTTGGATTTGTGAATATAATCTCTCCATCCGATATCTCCGTTATGAAGATTATTGCGATCAGTCAGAGAGGAAAGAAACGTGATTTTATCGATCTATATTGGCTGAGTCAGCATATCTTGCCGGTAGAAGAGAGCATCAAGCGGATCGATGAGCAATACACGGTTAAACAAAATCTAAATCATATTTTGAAAAGCTTGGTGTATTTTGACGACGCTGAAGAAGACGTCATGCCGCAACTCCGATTCGATGTGACCTGGAAGACAGTCAAGGATTATTTCACCAAAGAGATCCCGATCATCGCCAAACAGCTGGTGCTCTGAGGGAGGAGACTAAACCTTATATCTTATATTTGACTGAATTAGAGGTATCATGATACCAGATATTAGTCAATATATACCTTCGATCGGTCTCGGTGCCAAAATGATGATCGATGCTTTTCCGGAAAAAAGGATCATTTTGACCGGCTCATCGTCGTTGGATCTATCCAACAAGATAGGCGAACCGCTGACTGGCCGTCACTTTACCATGACTTTATTGCCGCTTTCCCAAGGAGAGATGGAAGTCAGCCGCGTCGAACTTGGTTGGGATATCGAGAATTTTCTCATCTATGGTTCATATCCGGAAGTGTTGAACGAGCCTGATCTTGAAAAAAAGAAAAAGATCCTGACCGAATTGATTTCCTCATATCTGTTTAAAGACGCACTGGCTCTGGAGGCTGTGCGTTCCCCTGATACTTTGTTGAATATCGTCAAGTGCTTGGCGTTTCAAGTCGGGAATGAGGTGTCTATAAATGAAGTCGCCAAGACGGCGGGAACCGACGTCAAGACGACGGCCAAGCACCTGGATCTTCTGGAGAAGATGTTCATCGTGAAGAAAGTCAGAGGTTTCAGTCGCAATTTGAGGAATGAGATATCAAAGAAAGCCAAATACTATTTTCTTGATAATGGCGTGCGAAACGCGGTTATCTCGCAATTCAACCCCTTATCATTGCGCAATGACATAGGCGCGCTCTGGGAGAATTTTATCTTCATGGAACTAGTCAAAAAAAGCGGGATCGAGGGAAAATTCGATAATTATTATTTCTGGCGCACGCATACCGGGCAGGAGATCGACATAATCAAAGAGTCGGATGGAGCGTTAACGGCTATTGAATGCAAATGGTCAAGGGAGATGGTTGTCGTCCCTTCTCTATGGAAAGAGGCGTATCCTAAGGCCGCAGTCGAATTCGTGCATAAAGGCAATTATTTGGATTATCTGCTTTCGTAGTGTGTTTAATGCCTTGTTTTTATTTGCAAACTATGCTAATTTAATGTCGTGTAAGTATTCTCGTCACTTACACGTTAGCAATCTAATGCACGAGAGATTCCGCTAGCGTGTCTTAAGTGATCCGTGTTGCGGGTAATAAAAGAAAATGTCAAAGAGACTTTTCGTAGGCAGTCTTGCCTGGGGTACAACCGATGCCACCCTGAAGAAGCACTTCGAAGCGGCCGGTGCAGTTGAATCAGCTGCAGTTATCATGGACAAGATGTCCGGTCGTTCCAAGGGCTTCGGCTTCGTGGAAATGGCTTCAGATGCCGATGCAGATTCTGCTATCAGCAAGCTGAATGGTTCGGAACTCGATGGTCGCAAGATCGTCGTCTCCGAGGCTCGCCCGAAGGCCTAATAAGGCACAAGGAGCAAGCAGTAAGGAGGAAGGAGAGGGGAAACCTTCTCCTTTTTCCGTTCCCGGTTGCTCCTTCCTCCTTCCTCCTTCCTCCTTCCTCCTGTATACTATATTTATGTCAGACAACAATATTCACAACGAAGGAGAGTTTACAAAAGCCGATATTCACCAAGGCGAGATAGATAAGCATATAGATCGTATCACCCACGAGTTCCGGGAGGGTTTTGAGTTCTTAAAAGCATACCCGAAGTCTGTGACCATCTTTGGTTCTTCGCTGGTTAAAAATGATTTTGAGTCTTATAAAAATGCTGAATTGTTAGGAGGCCGGATATCTCGAGAAATCGGATACGCTGTGATGACTGGTGGTGGACCAGGCATCATGGAAGCAGCCAACAAGGGCGCTTATGATGCTGATGGTATGTCGCTCGGGCTCAATATCAGTCTGCCGCATGAACACATCACTAACGCCTACGTGCGACACTCGCTGAAATTCTCATATTTCTTTGCCAGAAAGACTATGCTCATGTTCGCCAGTGAAGCTTACGTCTTCTTTCCGGGAGGCTTTGGGACTTTCGACGAGCTGTTCAGCGTATTGGTTCTCATCCAGACTGGAAAGATCCCTCGTGTTCCGGTCATACTCTTTGATTCAAAATTCTGGGATCCATTCAAGAAGTTTGTCATTGATTCAATGGAAAAGTCATACGATGCGATCGATCCAAAAGATCTGAACTTATTCGAGATCACTGATTCTCTCGATCGAGCCATCGAGATCATAAAAAAGGCGCCGGTCAGCGAATGGTGGAGGAACATCAACTAATGAAGTTTTCTATTCAAGCGAAGGTTGCTGGCGGTAGAGCCCGCGCTGGAATAATTGAGACATCGCATGGCTTGATCGAAACGCCAGCTTTTATTCCGGTGGCTACTAAGGCTACGATAAAATCTCTGACGCCAGAGCTCGTCCGTGACGCGGTCGGGGCGCAAGCGGTCTTGGCAAATACGTATCACCTGTATCTTCAACCCGGAACTGAAATACTCGAAAAAGCCGGTGGCTTGGGCAAGTTTATGAATTGGTCAAAACCGACGTTCACCGACTCTGGTGGATTTCAAGCATTTTCACTTGGCAGCAACGGTTTGGGTCGGAAGTCGAAGATCAATAAAGAAGGAGGGAGCAGGCGCCCAGAAGGGCGAAGCGGTGGAGCAAAGGAGGAAGCAGGAAGAAGTGCGACGGACAATGACATATCAGAACAAATTCCCATGGCGGTTGTGAGTGAAGATGGTGTTGCTTTCAAATCGATCATGGACGGCTCTAGCCACATGTTCACTCCAGAAAGATCAATCGAAATACAGCATTCCATTGGTGCTGATATCATATTCGCCTTCGATGAGTGTCTGTTACCGGCGGAGTCTTATGAACGACAAAAAGCTGCTGTCGAAAGGACAACCAGGTGGGCAAAGAGGTGCTTAAATTTCCATGCGAGAGCTGGGAGAACAAGTACTTCAGCGGAAACTTTCGGAGGCCGAAGAGGCCGAGAAGTAGACGCGGCGACAGCAGTCGCCGACGTCGGTTCCGCGGAAGTACTTGGTCTTCCAGCTCTCTTCGGAATCGTCCAAGGCGGCCGCCACGAAGACTTGCGCCGCCTAAGTGCACAACAAATCTCCGCTATGGACTTTGATGGTTTCGGGATCGGTGGTTCTTTCGACAAAGAAGATATTGGCACAGCCGTTGGCTGGGTCTCTGATGAATTACCTGAAGGGAAGCCGCGCCACCTCCTAGGTATTGGCAGCGAACCTGCTGATCTGATCCTTGGCATTGAAAATGGTATGGATACTTTTGATTGTGTCGCACCCGCCAGGATCGCTAGGAATGGCGCCGCTTACGTCAGCTCGGACGGAAAAGGTAAATCCACAATCAATCTCACCAACGCCGAATTTGTCAGCGATTTTTCACCACTCGATCGTTCTTGTAAATGTTATACATGCACAAATTACACTCGTGCGTACCTTTCTCATTTGTTTCGTGCGAAAGAAATGTTGGCTGCCACTTTGGTTACCATTCATAATCTCTATTTTGTCGTCAATCTAGTGAAGCAGGCCAGGGAAGCCATAATCGATGGAAAGTTTCCTCAGTTCAAAGAAAAGTTTTTTCAGTCGCGCTAGATATGAAATCATTTATTACCGTTTGACTAGTTGCCTTTTGCTTTTTCTTTCTGATAAAATACTCGCACCTGTCGAAATCTAAACGCCTGATAGTTAAATTATCAGTCAGTAATTGTATTTGAAAAAGTTATGACAAATAATCAAAAACAAACGATCAGCCCGACCCCAAAAGTCACCCTTGATGACCTTGCTCTCATGGTCAAGAACGGCTTCGATCATATGGATAAGAAGTTCGATAAAGTAGACGTAAGATTCGATAAGGTTGATGAAAGGCTCGATAAAGTCGAGGACAGATTAGATAAGGTCGAACAATCGGTGTATGTCCTAGATTCTCATATGAAAACTTTGGAAGTTCGAGTGGGAAAATTAGAGTATGTGTTATATGAAGAAATGAGACCGACTATGGAAACTATCCAGCTTTTATGGCGTGGACACGAGCGGCGCATTGGAGCGCTTGAAAGAAAGACCGGATTGGCTAGGCGGTAATTATTGCAGATCCGATTAGATTCAAATCTCCTTCGGTTTGTAGTCATCCGGGGCTCTGTGAAGCCACCATTCAAGTTGATCTAAGGTCAGCAAGCCTTCCTGTGAGCCGATGAATTGTGCCACCGACATGGGGTTGACTGGTGCCCAAGTCAGAGCTTCTAGTGGAGTCTTGCCTAACGCTAAAGCCGCTACGAATGTAGAAGCCCAAGCATCGCCACAACCTGTTCTTTCGAAAGCCGGACGCGGATCTGGATATGTCGGCATGTGATAATAATGATCTCCGTCGAAAAGATAAGATCCACTTATGCTGTTGGTGATCGCTACTAATTTTGGTCCACGATCAGCTAGGCTTTTCATAAGGAATTTTATATCAGATTTTTCATCCATTCCAAGCAATCTTCGCGCTTCTTCCAAATTAACAACCAACAGGTCTGTGCGAGCATATATCCTCTTTAACTCCTCAAGACCCAATTTCATCTGGAAAGTTCCAGGTTGGAAACAGAGCTTTATTTTTGGATTTGCATCTAGGTAGTCGGCGATCTCCATATGATATGGCAACGTATTTGCGGCCACTGACGTCAGGTACATCCATTTCGGCGGAAGACCATTAACGTTATAACGGCTATGGCTTAGGCGCGAATGAAAGGTCGGCGGCAGGCGGTAGTCGAATTCCGTATGATTGACCAGGATAGTGCGGTCTACATCGTACCAGAGGACGAAGTGATAGTTGGTGGGTTTGTTCTTCTGGACTCGGATAAAGGTTGTGACGACTTTGTTCCTTTGCAATTCTACCAAACAATCTCTGCCATTAAGATCATCTCCGAGATTGGAGACTAGAGCCGATTTGAGTCCGAGGCGTGCGGCCGAAACGGAAGCGTTGGCGGCATTGCCGACAGCCTTGACGACTTTTACATATTCAAAAGGGATCTTATCGCCGAATCGCATGCATAGTTCGCAGTCCTCCTTATTCAACTTGCAATTCACATGTGCGTCTTTGAGACGGATGAAAGCGTCGCTGGTGATATCGCCGATAGCCAATATGTCTATTTGCTTGCGCAACATGGGGATATTGTATCATATTTTATGTTCGTAACATGGTAGAATAGTATTATGAAATCGCTCAGAGAATACATCCAAGAAGCGGCCGCCAACAAGAAGGCTATTGGTCATTTCAACATATCTACTCTCGACGGTGTTTGGGCTGTTGTCGATGCCGCCAAAGAAATGGATGTGCCAGTCATCGTCGGCGCTTCCGAAGGCGAGCGTGACTACGTTGGCCCAAAACAGATCGCCGACATCATCAAAAGTATCCGCGAGGAGCGCGGCCAACCGGTGTTCTTGAATGCTGACCACACTTATTCATTCGATCGAGTCAAAGAAGCTATCGATGCCGGCTATGATTCTGTGATATTCGATGGTGCCAAACTCTCGCTCGAAGAAAATATCGCTGTAGCCAAGAAATGTGTCGACTATGCAAGGCAGGTCTCGCAAAAAACTGGGCGCGATATCTTGGTCGAAGGAGAGCTCGGTTTTATCGGGACTTCTTCGAAAGTGCTCGACGCTATTCCAGAAGGTGCCGCTGTCGGTGAAGACATGATGACCAAACCGGAAGACGCGGCTCGATTCGTTTTGGAAACCGGTGTCGATCTTCTGGCGCCGGCAGTCGGCAATATTCACGGCATGATCCGTGGTGGTGATCCCGCTCTCAATATTGGGCGTGTAAAGGAGATAAATCAAGCCGTAAAGATCCCATTGGTTCTTCATGGTGCTTCTGGAAATTCAGCTGACGATATCAAAGGCACTATCCTAGGCGGTGTAGCTATAGTCCACGTCAATACCGAGCTGCGCGTCGCTTACCGTAGCGGTCTTGTCAGGTCATTATCGGAAAATCCCGATGAGATCGCAGCCTACAAATATATGAGACCGGCCAAGCTCGCCATGCAGAAGACCGTAGAGGAAAAATTGCGAATTATTTCAAACTGTGTATAATAGCTCTCATGTTGTCATTGACGATAGAAAAGCGAGATATGAAGCAAAAGCCCCAGGCTTTGCGCAAAACCGGCAAGATTCCGGCCGTTTTTTACGGCCCTAAGGAGGCGACTACGCCGGTTATCGTCTCTACTCCTGAATTCAAGAAAGTCTGGAAAAAGGCCGGTGAATCCTCAGTTATCATCCTCAAAGATGCTGCTGGTAATGAGCATGAAGCCCTCATCCACGAAGTAGATGTTCATCCGTTGACCAGTGAGCCTCGTCATGCTGATTTCTATGTCATAGAAAAGGGCAAGAAGGTCCAGGTGGCCGTTCCTCTCATCTTTGCTGGTATTTCTCCGGCCGTGAAGGATAGCGGCGGTATTCTAGTTAAAGTCCGTCGCGAGATCGAGATCGAAGCTGCCCCTCGCGATCTGCCGCACGATCTTACTGTTGATATATCCAAGCTTGTCCAATTGACAGATGTTATCTTGGCCAAGGATCTTCCGTTGCCGACGGGTGTTGAATTGAAGATCAGTCCTGATGAAGTCGTTGCCTCCATCTCTGTTGCCAAGGAAGAAGTCGAAGAGGCTCCTGCTGCTATCGACATGACGGCCATCGAAGTCGAAACCAAGGGTAAGGAAGTCAAGGAAGGTGAAGCGGGGGCTGCACCGGCTGGTGGCGATGCTGGAAAGGGTGGTGATAAGGGCGACAAGAAGTCCGGCGACGCCAAAAAGCCTGCGGAGAAGAAGTAATTTAGTCCGTGTAATGCATTCCTCTCGGATGCATTTTTTGCATAACCTCTTGGAATCCGCCGCGCTTGTTTATGAGTTGTTTTGAGATACGCGCGATTATCTTCGAACTCAGGCCGGTCGCGCTAATTATGTGTTCATAAGGTGCCGACATTAGGATCAATTCAGCGGCTTGTAATCTGCGGATACATTGTTCAAGCTCATATTTTGTCATCAGATCATCGAAAAAAGCTTTCATAAGATCGGTGTCGCGTATGACCATAAAAGCGTCAATTAATCGCTGACTGTCAATCGTGTTCCAATTGACAAAGTTCGGATCCGGTATAGGTTTTTGTCTTTTTCGAAAATATTTCATATGTCGAATGCCATTTTATGACGAAGAAGAAATCACTGCAATCTACCTTTTGCGATTGGGCGAAAAGTTTTGGACAGAAAATTCAATTAAGTTGCAACTTTGATTCTGTAGTTTTCATGTAGATTTATGCGTTTTTTGACACGGCTAGGGGCTGCTCTGTCGACTCAACGCACTTTACATATGTAAAGTAAGCAACCAGAAAATATCGAACTAAAATACGAAGCCTTACTTTACTTATGTAAAGTTGGTTCAAACTGACATAGGTATCCCCCTGAGGAGCGAAATTGCGGGCAAATCATACTCTACATATTTTCGCTGATTCTCTGGCAAAGTTGGCAAACCATCTTTGCGGAAATTTGATCGGCCTACTTAACGGTAAAGTCTAAGCGCGCCCCATTATCTGAATTAATTGAATAAATTGCCACGACGTCCTCATTGATGTCTCCTAAAAGTAAGGCACCAAAATGCGCTATAATATCTCTTTCAGTCATGAAAGCAAAACAAATCAACTTAATTTTATCGACCATTTTCGTTGTGGCGGTTATCTGTTATAGCATTTCGGCGCAGGTGAACGCTCAAACTCTGACTCCGGCCCAGCGCGCGGAGCTTCAGGCCGAATTGACTCAAGTCGAGGCTGATCAAAAGCAAGCCGCCAAAGATTTGGCGAATGCTCAGGCCCAGAGCTCATCTTTGACTCGCGATATAGATGTGCTCGACGCCAAGATCAAATCGGCTCAATTGAAGATCAAACAGGAAACTTTGCTTATCCAGACTCTAGGGAATGATATTGTTCAGAAGCAAAGTCACATCAACGATCTGGAAGATCACATTTCCAAGGGCAAAGACACCTTGGCGGTGATTTTGCGGAAAACACACGAGCTCGACACCTATTCATTACCAGAGGTGATCCTCTCTCAAAAGACTTTGGCCGGGTTCTTCACTGACATCGATTCTTTCCAATCCGTACAGGATGGGTTGAAATCGACTTTTGAACAATTACGTAATGATGAAGCTTCGACTACACGAGAGAAGAATTCTCTGACTGCTAGACAAAATGCGGAGATGGACGCACGGCACACCATTCAAACAGAGCAAGCCAACATTCAAACTGATCAAAAGCAACAGAAAGTCTTGCTGGCTGCCAGCAAAGGAACTGAAAAAGAAAAGACGGCATTGATAGCGCAAAAGCAGGCGCAGGCCGCGCAGATTCGTGCCAAACTATTTTCATTGCGTGATGCCGCCGCCATTCCTTTCGGTCAAGCCTTGCAATATGCCACTTTGGCTAGTCAAAAAACCGGCGTCAGGCCGGCGTATCTTCTGGCTATTCTCACTCAAGAATCAGCATTGGGAAAGAATGTCGGAGCTTGTTATGTGACCGATTTCAATTCTGGAGCCGGTGTGAACGCTCGAACCGGAAATGCAGTTTCAAAAGTCATGAACCCGACCAGAGACATTCCGCCTTTCAAGGATATATTGAATAAGATAGGTGGAGACCCGACCAGACAGGTAGTTTCTTGTCCGCTAGAGATAGGCTGGGGCGGAGCCATGGGACCTGCTCAATTCATCGCTTCGACTTGGGTTTTGTTCGAAGATCGCATCGCTTCATCCTTGGGAATTTCTAGTACTCCAGATCCGTGGAATCCAGCCCACGCCTTCATGGCCGCCGCTATATATCTGGGAGACCTCGGCGCTTCTGGCGGCACTTATTCATCTGAACGAAATGCTGCCTGTAAATATTATTCTGGCCGTGCTTGTGGATTGGTCAAAGGGAATACAACCTATGGCAACAGCGTAGTGGCGCAGGCCGACAATATCCAACGAACGATGATAGATCCGCTGGCGGGACTCTAGATCGTCAGTATCACCGGTATAACCATCGGTCTTTTTGCTGTCTTTTGAAGCAAGAATTTGCTCACTTCATCCGTAATAGAGTCTTTCACAAAGTCTACGTTAATAGGATTCTGCCCACGCGTGGCCTTCTCGACCGTATCTTTAATGAGCAAACGCACCTTGTGCAGCAATTCCTGAGATTCACGGAGATAGACGAAACCACGGGAGATGATATCTGGTGATTTCTTCAAATGACCATTCGAGGCGTTGATGATCCCAAAGACGATGAAGATACCATCTTGCGCTAAAGCTTGGCGGTCTCGGATGACCACATCTTGCACGTCGCCAACTGAGAATCCATCAACTAACATAAGTCCTGATGGGGCTTTCTCACGGAGCTTAACGATCTTGGCTCCACCATTTTGGATCTCAACCACGGAGCTATTATCTGGAATGACCACATCTTCTTCTTTGAGTCCATTGGCTTCTTTGGCAACATCAGCATGGACGCGGAGCATGTAGTGATACCCGTGGACTGGCATGAAGAACTTCGGACGGATCTGGCGATGTATCCAGAGTGTCTCATCGCGGTAGGCGTGACCAGTCGAGTGGACTTCAGCAGTGCGGTAGTGGATGATGCGGGCGCCTTGGCGAGAAAGATTATCTTTCAACTTCTGCACAGCACGTTCGTTTCCGGGAATGACCGAAGAAGAAAGGATGACGGTGTCGCGATTATTGAGTCTGATCTTGGTGTGAGTCTTGTTAGATATACGCATGAGCGCCGCGAATTCATCGCCTTGGGCGCCAGTAGCCAAGATGACGATCCGATCTGGCGGATAATTATCCATGTCATCATTAGAGATGATCGTTCCATTTTTCACATGCAAAAGTCCGAGATGCTTGCAGATCTCGATGTTGGACTTCAGACTGCGTCCCTCGATGACTACTTTCTTGCCATACTTTTCGGCGAATTCGGTCATCTTGAGCAGACGTTCCAGAAGCGACGAGAAGGTGGCGATGATGAGACGACCCGTGGAATTCTTGATGTATTCCTCCAAGTTCTTATGTACGGTCTTTTCTGGCACGGAGAATCCAGGGATCTCCACGTTAGTCGAGTCAGCCATGAGCATGAGCACTTTTTCGTTCTTGAAGGCTCGAGTGTATTCTGCGACCTCTTCATCGGTCGGTACTCCATCCATGTGGTCCATCTTGAGGTCGCCAGTGTGGACGATCGATCCATAAGGCGTCTCTATGATGACTCCCATAGCATCAGGAATAGTGTGTGTGACGGAAAAGAACTTGACCTTGAGCTTACCGATGGTCACAGTCTGATTCTGTTCGACCAGTGTCATAGAAAGCTTTGGAATATGTGGAAATTCCTCTTGGCGTTTCTGGATGAGGACGGACGTCAAAAGCCTAGTGTAGATAGGTGGATTGCCTATGCGCGGCATGATATAGGGAATGCCTCCGGTATGGTCAAGGTGACCGTGCGTGACTATGAGGGCGCGGATCTTGTGTTGTCTCTCCTCGAGATATTTGGTGTTTGGCAGGATGTAGTCGATGCCTGGGGTATTCTCGTCCTTGAATTGGAAGCCACAGTCGATGATTATGATATCATCGCCAAATTCGATAGCAGTCATATTTCGGCCGATCTCCTCGACGCCGCCAAGAGGGATGATGCGGATACTATCAGCAGCTAAAGCCGGGATAACGTCTCCATCTTTTGCGTTAGCCACGGCGGTCATTCGGGTCGGTGCCGGACGGCCGCGTTTCATTGGGCGACCTTCTTTGCGGATGACATCCATGCGAGCGCCAGCGATATGGGCGGCATGCTTGGGCTCGACTCTCGCCGCAGATACAACTTGTCCGGATGCGACGTGCCCAGGAGCACCAACGGGCCTTACAGCGGGAGGATTCATTGGCCTTACGCCGACCGGTCGAATTCCGGATGGCAGATTAGGTCTAGTTTCAAAACGCTTTCGGGCGCCTCTACCCATGACGATACGATGGCCATTGGAAGAAGCAGGAAGGAGGGAGGAGGAAGAAGGAAGGGCAGATGTCGCAGGTCGAGAAGTGTTCGTGTTGAATTGCGGCGTTCCTCCTTCATCCTTCCTCCTAGCTCCTAGCTCCTTGTTTTCAGTGCGTAAAATCCGCGTCGGATTGTGTGGCGGGTTCGGTCGGCGACGGAAATCGAAACGAGGTCGCGGGGGATTGCCGTTGTTTCTGTTAAATTGGGGGTTTGGTTTATTGTTGTCGTTGTTCATGTGATTATTGATTATGTGCAAATATTTTCCATACTCTCTCTGTTGTGTCATACCAATCCGCTATGGAGTTGAATCGGTCCGAAGGGAGGGCTATCGTTCCTAGATCTATACCGTGCAATGATTTCGGAACAGCATAGATGAAATCCGGCATATAGAGGAAGATGGCCGGAAGATCGGCGGCTATCAATTGACTGAATTGCAGGTATTGGCTCTGACGAGTCGAATCATTTGTGGTGTTGCGGATGCTTTCCAATAGCTTATCGACTTTGCTGTTGGTATAAAGCGCCACGTTCAAACCGGGGGAGTTCCTTTCAGAAGAATGCCAAAAGGCGAAAAGGTCCCGATCTGAACCGATGAATTCACCGAATAAGAGGGCATCGTACTTTCTAGTACTGATGATGTTCTGATAAAGGTCCGATGGCTCAAAGACCTTGACAGTGACCAACGCTCCCAGATCCGTCCATGATTTTCGAACCATCTCGGCGGCTTGTTTCAAGTCTGGTGTGTTGGCAGTGTAGATATCGAAAGACAAAGTCTGGATGGTCTTTACACCCTTCTTACTCAATCCGTAAATTTTAGTAGTAGGATCTTTTACCCAACCATTCTTTTCCAGGAGATTTTGAGCGGCTAGCAACGATGTGGCGGCAGAAGTCGAAGATGTGGTTTTTAGACTCAAGTCCAAGCCAGCATTCAGGTCAGGAGTGGCGACACCGCTCACACTGAATGGAAGCGGACCGCTTACGGCTTTGCCGTATCCATTCAGAGCAGATTTGATGATAGCGTTACGATCGACGACCATGTTCAGGGCCATGCGGACGTTCTTGTCGGCCAAGACTGGCGACTGATTTTGATTGAAGAAGACTCCAAAGACTCTGGGTAGTGGAGCGGCTATGGTTCGGTAACTGGCGGCAGTATTTGACGACAGCCGAGCGGCAAGCCGAGCAGCATCAACCGCCGAAATCGATGGAAGGCTGTCGATAGAACCGCTATCTAGAGCTGACAAAGCTTTTTCCTGGTCGGCATAAAACTTGAAAGTCATTGAACTGATATAGGGGTGTTGATCATAGTAGTCGCTCCAGGCTGAAAGAGAATAGGAATCCGGTATGCCGTTGGTCTTTCCGATGGAGCTTTCCTTGTATGGACCGGAGCCGATCGGCTCTATGTTGTATTGGCTCAAGACGAACTGGTCATCGTTAAGTGCGCTCCAGATATGCTTTGGGATGATGCCCACGGTCGTATTGGAAATGAATGGGCTGTACGGTTGTTTCAAAGTCAGTTGGATGACAGTTGGTGAGATTACTTTGACGGTGACATCCTTCCAATCCGCTCGAAGAGGGCTCTTTAGAGCCGCATCCTGGATCTTTTGAATGGTATAAGCCACATCGTCAGTCGTGAGAGGGGTGCCATCCTGGAAGTGTAGGCCGCTTTTCAGGGTGAAGCTATAAGTAAGTCCGTCAGAGGAGATTGTCGAGGATGCGGCCAGATCCGGGATAAAAGCACCATCCTTATAAGTGGTCAAGCCTGAGTAGACTAGAGCTGAGATGTCGCGATCCACGTCTGTGACAGCCAGGATAGGATTGATCGTGTGTGGAAGGCCGACCAACCCTTCGGTCAGTTTGCCGTTATTGCTGGGTATTTCGATCATGAAAAATGAATTGATGCCGTCGGCCATGGCCAAAGCAGTGACAGTGGCGATCACGACTAGAAGTCCAAAAATAACCTTCTCGGTGGCGGAGAAACGATTGATGTAATTCAATATGGTGGAACCGCTTTTTAGGCGGAATTCTTTTTGAGGTTGTAGGTCGGTCAAGTTAGCAAGATACAATATTCAGTATTAAGATCGGTAGATTCCAGCAGTAGATAACAGATTTCAGTTTCCAGATTCCAAACAAATTTCAGTTACCAGATTTCAGATTGGAGCCTGGTGCCTGGAACTTATTTGGAATCTGACATCTGATATCTGGAATCTGCCCTGAACCTGAAATCTAATTTTAATGTGATAACAAATTTGTAAATCGGTTTATTAAATGAGATTAAGTAGAGCAGAGACAGCAAAGAGTATTGCAACAATAATTGTAATCGTAAATAGTCCCTTCTCCATCCCGCGGCGTGTATGGAAGGCCGAGCTGAAGTTATCGCTTCCACCAAACGCACCGCCAACCTGCGCCCCCGTTCGCTGGAGCAGTATGGCCGTAACCAGAACAACAGACAATATTATCTGGACGTAAGGAAGGAGTGACTTCATTGATAAAAGTAGCATAGCATAGGTCGTTTATTCATGCAATATCAAGATGAATGCTTGATTCATCGCTTGATTTATAAGTGTTCCTGACTATAATCACTATATAAAGCCGATATTATCAGCAGATTAATAAAATCTCACTATGAAAGATATATCAAAGAAAATAAAGCCATTACAGGATCGTGTGCTCATCAAGGAGAACGTCGACAGCAAAGAGAAGAAGACTTCCTCCGGCATCATCATTCCTGTTACGGTAAATGAAGACAAGGGTAGCAAGAGCGGCGAAGTCGTAGCTGTTGGTCCGGGAAGAATCGAAGATGGTAAGAAGATTGTGCCAATGGTCAAAGTTGGCGATGAAGTCCTTTTTCAATGGGGAGATAAGATAAAGATAGATGAGGATGAATACTACATAGTGAGAGAGTCGGAGATATTAGCAATAATCAAATAAATACGATGGCAAAAAGAATACTTTACAACGAAGACGCCAGAAAGGCCTTGAAACGAGGCATTGACGCTGTGGCTGATGCGGTGAAGATCACGATTGGTCCTCGTGGACGTAATGTGGTGCTCGACAAAGGTTATGGCTCGCCGACTATCACTAACGATGGTGTTTCTATCGCTCGCGAGATCTCCCTGAAGGACAAATTTGAGAATATGGGAGTAGAGATAATCAAAGAGGTAGCTTCCAAGACCAATGATCTAGCTGGAGATGGAACCACCACTGCCACTATTTTGACTCAAGCTATCATCGCCGAAGGCATGAAGCATACGACCATGGGCATGAATGCTATGGGTATCCGCTTTGGTATCGAGGCTGCCGCCAAGGACGTGGTCGCTTCGCTGAAAAAACTCGCCACACCGATCAAATCTGATGAAGAAGTCAAACAAGTGGCGACTATCGCCGCTGAATCGTCAGAATTGGGATCGATCATCGCAGATACTATTAAGAAAGTTGGCAAGGATGGCGTTGTCACTGTCGAAGAATCTCAATCTACTAGTCTTGAATCAGAGATCGTCGAAGGTATCGAATTCGACAAAGGCTACGTATCGGCTTACATGATAACCAATGCCGAGAGAATGGAAGCGGTCTTCAATGATCCGGCCATTCTGGTAACGGATAAGAAGATCTCTACTATTAAGGAAGTATTGCCATTACTTGAACAGTTGGCTAATTCCGGCAAGAAAGACTTGGTGATCATCGCCGAAGATGTTGATGGTGAGGCGCTAACGACATTCGTGGTCAATAAATTACGTGGAACATTCAACGTTCTAGCCATCAAAGCTCCTGGCTACGGCGATCGCAAGAAGGAAATTCTTCAGGACATAGCTGTTACCATAGGTGCTACGGTAATCTCCGAGGATACGGGTATCAAGTTTGAAAAGGCGACTTTGGCAATGCTAGGCAAAGCTCGTAAAGTCATTTCCACAAAGGATTCGACGATCATTGTTGGCGGAAAAGGCAAGAAGGCAGATATTGAAGAGAGGCTCAATCAATTAAAGAAACAGCGTGAAAGCATGGATTCAAAGTATGAGAAAGAGAAGATGGACGAGCGTATCGCCAAGCTCGCCGGTGGTGTTGCTGTCATTCGTGTCGGGGCAGCCACAGAAACTGAGATGAAATATCTGAAATTGAAGATCGAGGATGCGGTCAATGCCACCAAAGCGGCCATTGAAGAAGGCATCGTCTCTGGTGGAGGCGTGGCGCTTGTCCGCGCTGCTCGTGACGTCGAGAAATCATTCTTACTCCGAAAGAATATGACCAAGGAACAGGAGCTAGGCTATGCCATTGTCCTCAAGGCTTTAGAGGCCCCATTGAAGCAGATCGCTATAAATTCTGGTAAAGACGACGGTTCTGTCATCGTTGACAAGGTAAAGAATGGCAAAGGAGCTCTGGGATATGACGCTCTCAAAGATGAGATCGTTCCTGACATGATCGCTGCCGGTATCGTTGATCCGGTCAAAGTCACTAGACTCGGTGTTGAGAACGCTTGTTCAGCTGCTGCAATCCTTTTGACGACCGAAGCTGCCGTGGCCGATGAGCCTGAAGAGAAGAAGGAAACTGGTGGACATGGTGGAGGCGAACAAGGAATGGGGTATTAGGGAGCGTGGTGAATATGCTGGTCCCTTGATTGTCGCTCACAACAATAAGTGGTATAGTATTCATCAATACGTGTCGTTCGCGGCACCTATTTTAAAGTCGTTAAAAGCTAAATATTAATAGTAAATCATCTTTAATTATCATATGAAAAAGACACTTATAGCAGTGATCGTCGTAGTTCTAGTCATTATCGGCATAATCGTTTTTGGTCGTGGATCGAATAATGGGAATACAGCTGGTCAGCCTCCAGTCAACGGTTCTGCGCCAGTCGTACCAGTCATCGAGAACACCAAGGTCTCGAGCAAGAATTCTCAATATCAGAATGCCGAACTCGGATTCTCTGTCAATTATCCGACTGTCTGGGAAGCCGATAACACCGATGCTGGTGTGACCTTCATCATGCCTATAGATGCCAATCAGGTCTCGACCGTGGCCAAGCTTCAGGCTGATATCACTACTGCTCCCGGTAAATGCAGTTTCCCACCTGTGACAACTATCAAGGATCGAGGAACTATCACTGTCGGTTCGAATACTCTGAATATGATCACTATGTCGAATAGCGTCCAAGGCCGTGGATATTTTGACCGGATGTATTCATTGCAGCAAGGTAATATCTGCTATCTATTCCATTTTGCTTCCATTACGCTGGCGCCGGAAAGCAAGAAGCTTTCAGGTTCCAATCTGACTCAAGCTCAGAATAATAACAAAGCTATCGTCAGCACTGCCGATGGTGACTTCACCAGCATGGTCAAGTCCTTCGCCTTCGTTCAGGGTCCGGCCGGTATCGATGAGAGCAAAGCACCAACGCATTAATAAGGCTTCAGATCTCAGATCACAGATTCCAATTTTCAATCTGTAATTTATTTGGAATCTGGTTACTGGAATCTGAAATCTATAAATATAATATCATGACATACGTAATCCTAGGTGTAATAGTCATCATCGTCATCTGGATCGTCCTGTCCTATAACCGCCTAGTGACTTTGGTCAATCGGGCCAAGGAGGCTTGGGCTGACATCGACGTGCAACTCAAGCGTCGGTATGATCTCATCCCTAACTTAGTCAATACTGTCAAAGGTTACGCTACACATGAGAGCACAGCCTTCGAGAAGGTGACCCAAGCTCGCGCGGCGGCCATGGGAGCGACTTCGCTCGCCGACAAGGGCCAAGCTGAAGCGACGCTGGCTGGTGCTTTGAAATCAGTTTTTGCCATCGCCGAAGCCTATCCTGACCTCAAAGCCAATCAGAATTTCCTCTCTTTGCAGGGCGAACTGACCGATACCGAAGACAAGATCCAAGCGGCCCGCAGATTCTACAACGGCAATGTCCGCGACTTGAACACCGCCATCCAAGTATTCCCTGGAAATATGATCGCCGGTGTCTTCCACTTCGTAGCTATGGAATTCTTCCAGCTCGATGCTGCCGATGCTGCAGCCAAGGAACCGGTGCAGGTCAAGTTCTAAGCTTTTTGGAGGGCAAGACTTCCGGTTCGCCGCTGGCCCACAGCGCTCTCACCGAAAGTCTTGTCCTCCATTTGCTTATATTCATGGCTACACTTTACACTCAACAATCGAAGAATGTCTTTCGTACTTGGCTCCTCATGGCCATATTCATTGTGATCGTGGTCGCTATAGGTTGGTTCATTTCCTATTACTATAACGATCCTAGTATTATTATCATCGCCATCATCTTTGCTTTGGTCATGAATGTGACCAGCTATTGGTATTCTGACAAGATTTCTTTGGCCTTGGCTAGGGCAGTGCCGGCGAATAGAGAACAAAATCTCGAGTTATACCGTGTCGTGGAAAACCTCTCAATCACTGCCGGTTTGCCGATGCCAGCGATCTACATCATCAATGATCCGGCCCCCAATGCTTTCGCCACTGGCAGGAATAAGGAGCATGCGGCTATCGCTGTGACTTCTGGTTTGCTAGGAATGATGGATAAGAATGAGCTCTCTGGCGTTCTCGCCCACGAAATTTCGCATATAGGCAATCGCGACATTCTGCTTTCGACAGTAGTTGTGGTCCTAGTTGGTTTCATTGCTATCATGGCTAATATTTTCACCAGAAGCATGTGGTTCGGCGGCGGACGTCGCCGTGGAAATGACAGGGAAGGTGGTGGACAGCTTGGAGCGATCCTTGCCATCGTTGGCATAGTCTTTGTTGTCCTTTCGCCGATAATCGCTCAACTTATCCAGTTGGCAATTTCTCGCAAGAGGGAATTTCTAGCGGATACCGACGGAGCATTGCTCACCCGCTATCCCGAAGGCTTGGCGTCAGCCTTGGAGAAAATTCAGGCTTTCGACCAGCCCATGCAAAGCGCCAATAATGCCACGGCCCATCTCTACATTTCCAATCCGTTCGGTTCACATGCTTCCAAAGGCATTGCTAAACTATTTATGACTCATCCACCGACTGATGAGAGGATCGCCATTTTGCGCGGGATGAGCGTGTGATGGGAACATTTCATTGATCTCTATGGATCCTCAAGAACCGATAATCGAAGACGTCAATCAGAGCACGAATGCTTATATCAAGAAGAATGATAAGTTCTACATTTTTCTGTATGTGGTTATTGATCTAGCCGCGATTGCTGCTATCATCTATTTCCAGCTTTCATTTGTGTGTTTGATGGTGCCTCTAGGGATCACGCTAGCCGGCTACACGCATGTTCAGTCAAAAATACGGAAGGAATTCCTGCAACAATATGCAACGTCGATCGGATTCACCTATTCTCCGACCGGATCTCTGGATTCGGTACAGGGAAGATTCTTCCAAACGGGTCATAGTCAGCTGGTGTACGATGTGTTTACTGGGATTCACGAAGGCAGAGCGTCAAGGATATTTTGTTTTAACTTTACAGTCGGTTCTGGAAAAAGCGCGCACACCTATACATTCACTGTCTTTGAGACCTCTTTCGCTAGCGTGATGCCCGACATAACTCTAATAGACGTCGATCTTGGAGAATTATCGGCAGAATTGTCTGGAATAGAGCGCGTCAGATTGGAAGGCGATTTTAATAAGTACTTTACTTTGATGGTCCCCAAAGGATATGAGATTGAGGCTTATCAGATATTCACGCCAGATGTCATGACCGATCTTATCGACCGCGCCCAGAAGCTATGCTTCGAATTCTGTGGAGATAAGCTTTATATCTGCGCGCTCAAAATCATGACGAATAGGCAGGATTTTGATCGGATCTTCAGCCTAACCTCGTATCTCGATGATCTGTTAGCCAAGAATGTAGCGGATATGAAAGTATATACGCCAGCAGAGCTGGCTGAGAATGGTACGAGTGGCAACAGGGGAAGCGGTTCTTTTTTGTAGTTTGGGCTGATTTCATCAACGTACTCATTGTATCTGGTAAATCCAAAGCCATCGAATATTGGATGAGCCAGAATGTCGGAAAGTATTTTCGTTTCAATGTCGAGGCCTGCAAAGTCATTGAATCAGCATAAACGATCGCCAAGCCGGGTCACCCGGTTTTTTGTTTCCAACAATTTCAAAGATCATTGGAATCTTTCCCGCGTATCTGTTAATCTAGAACGGCACGGAGGGTTCGCATAGCGGTCTAGTGCGCGCGCTTGGAAAGCGCGTGTGGGGCAACCCACCAGGAGTTCGAATCTCCTACCCTCCGCCAGTTACAGCAAATAGCTATATCATTTCCCCGCGACCATCTTTTCGATAGATTGTCTGGTCTTGCGCATGACTTTCCAGGCAATGAAGAAGACGATGAGCCAAGCCAAGAAGAACGGTAAAACGACATAGACATTCTGCTCTGACATCGATAGGAGAACGGTGCAGAGGATGAGCACTGATAATAATTCAACGAAGAAGCCGACCATGAGACCTACTGTGAGCCTGCCGATGAGTGATCCCTTAACCATATTTAAAAGCGTTTTTCCGCGGAGCAAAATATAGATCGTTCCACCTATGAAGAGCAGCCAGCCGGCCCAGAGGATCACAGTCTTGATGATTATTGGAGACATGTTGTTATTAGAAACTTAATATTTTTATAGCCGACAGACTTTTTATACAATAATTGTATCAGATGATCGGAGATAGGTAAAATAGCACAAACCGTCTCTTGGGCGGTTCTGCTATCGACCATGTCTATGTGAATTGATAACCCCTTTCTCCTATATGGCTGGTGTCGTGAACGACATGACAGAACTAGTGCTAAGTTGGCCGCCGAGATTTGCTGATCCCACGACGAAGTAATAGGTCGTCGAGGTCGCCAATCCAGTCAAGTATTCGTTATGATTGTTGATTTTATGGTTAATGCTGATAAGGTGTTTTGGAATAGATGATTCCGAGGAAATAGATGAATTATTGCTGATAAATAGCACCGGCAGGTGCTGGTTTCTCCAATTACTTTTACGATCGAAATAGCTCAATAGTTGACTATCAGATACTTCTACGACAAAAACGCTAAATCTGTCAAAATGTTTCAATCTATTATTTCCAAGCTCCGATGATGGCTCCACCGATTACTAATGAGACTAGAGAACAGATGGAATTGATGAGCACCAACTTGAGAGGGCGACGTTCCCAGAATAGTATGCCGACTGATTCGGTGGCGACGAAACCCAGCCAGATGACGAATCCGAGAAAAGCACCATCGCTGGAAGTCGCGATATTATTAGCCGAAGCCAGAAATCCGATGACGGAAAAGCTGATCAGCACGGCAATGAATTGGGCGATGTAGGCCTTCCATGGTCCACGAGATTTGATCGATTCCATATCCGCCGCGGTCGTCTTGGTGAGCGACATCCACTCCTTGCCGAACAGGATCGGTGAATACCAGAGGGCACCTATACCGAAAGAAACGACTGAAGCAACGCAAATGGACCAAAAGTTGATGTTGTTCATGGTATAATTATTCGTTATTATGGTAAGATATCGTATTAGCAGTATAACCATTTATGAAAAATAATTCATCAATGCCGTTATTTTGTATCCTGCTCGGAGCGTTCTTTTTATTCTACAATTCGCATTGGACTTTAAATTTTGATTTTAGCCTAGGATTTTTCTGGCCAGCGATTGTTGCTTTGTTCGGCCTAGTGCTTTATATGAAAAAAGATCGCACATGATAATGAAACTTCGCCAAATCATTCCATTGATATCGGTTGTTGTTATAGCTGCTTTGGTCGGTTTGATTGTGAATTTTTATTCTGAGCCGATCAATCAACCAATACCTGAGCCGAGTATTTCTATAGCCGTGGTTCCAGATCACGGATCTCAGGCTCCAAGCCCCGAATCGTCGCCTTCGATCATCGGACACGATGAGAGCTCCCAACTCGAAGCGTCCAGCTCCGAATTCCAGGCTTTAAATGCCAGTCTCCAATCTGCAGATAATGCTTCATCCACTCCAGATCCTGATTCTGTGCAAATAACCGCTCCCAACGGCATCATCCAAGCCACGATCGCGACTTCAAGTGCAGCTCAGAATCAAGGTTTAGGTGATCGAGATTCGCTTCCGCTAAGTCAGGGCATGATCTTTGTGTTTTCGAAAAAGGGAAGCTATGGGTTTTGGATGAGAGATATGCGTTTTGCTTTGGACATTGTTTGGATCGGTGCGGATAAGAAAGTCATCGGAGTGAGTCCACATGTTTCTCCTTTGTCATATCCGGATCTGCTGCTTCCGCCGTCTCCAGTCCTGTATGTCCTCGAAATCAATGCCGGGCAAGCCAAGAGATATGGCATAATAGTGGGAACAAAGTTGGATTTCAATTATTGAGCTTGGTGAGTAACCTCTTTGTTGGAAAGATTTTTGGAGCCTTCAATAGAAGGCTATGATGACAAATAGAAATTTTGTGACATAAATCGTTGTCCACACTTTTTTTGTCGCACCAAGAGAGGTAGAATGGCAGTAAAAGAAATAGTAGTAGCACTGTTCGGAAACAATTATAAATAATTAGCATCGCGCGCAACCCGGCCTGCCGCCAGGAAGGGATTTGCGACCCACATATGCCAAAGAAGAAAAAAACCGCTACGAAGGAAGCGGGTAAGGCTCCTTCCATCCCGACGATTATCAAGAGAGACGGTCGAATTTTGCCTTTTGATCTAACCAAGATCACCAGTGCTATTTGGAAAGGCATGAATACGGTCAAGGAAGGATCGATGGAAGAAGCCAGTATGGTTGCTGGTCAAGTCTTTGCTGAGCTAGTTCGTATCAAGAAGAAATTTTCCAACTTCGTACCGACAGTCGAGGGTATTCAGGATATCGTCGAAGCCGAGCTCATGCGTGCTGACTACGTTAAGACGGCCAAACACTATGTTATATACCGCGAAGAACGGGCCAAGATCCGTGCCCAAGGTACGGAAGTGCCGGAACATGTGCGAAAGCTGGCAGCCGATTCTCAAAAATATTTCCGCAATGCTTTGGGAGAATTCGTATATTACAGGACCTATTCTCGTTGGATCGATAATGAAAATCGTCGTGAGACATGGATAGAGACGGTAGATCGTTACATTGGGTTCATGCGCGAGAATATCGGCAACAAGCTAAAAGATACCGAATACAAAGAGCTCCGCGAATCTATTCTGACCCAGTCAGCGATCCCTTCTATGCGCCTTCTCCAATTCGCTGGACCAGCGGCGCGTCGGACCAACGTTTGTGGATACAACTGTTCCTATATCGCTCCAGAATCGTTTCAGGACATGTCAGAGATCATGTATATCTCCATGAACGGCACAGGTGTCGGATTTTCTGCTGAAAGCGCCAATGTGCAAAGATTCCCGCAGATCCAGATCCAGACCGGGGAAAAAATCAAGGCCCATGTCATCGCTGATTCCAAAGAAGGTTGGTGTCAAGCCTTCGTCATAGGTTCTACAGCTTGGGCTGCTGGAAAAGATATTGATTTTGATTTCTCAATGATCCGTCCGCTCGGTGCCCGACTAAAGACCGGTGGAGGCAAGGCTTCTGGACCAGAACCACTCCGACGCTTGTTGGCGTTCACTAGACAGATCATGTTCGACCGTCAGGGCCGACGACTGCGCAATATCGACGTTCACGACATCATTTGTATGATGGGCGAATGCATAGTGGCTGGAGGAGTGAGGAGAAGCGCCCTCATATCGCTTTCCGACTTGGATGATCCAGAGATCCGCGATGCCAAGAAGGGTGCTTTCTATATGACTCATCCGCATCGTTCTTTGGCTAACAATTCAGCTGTGTATGTAAATAAACCGTCGAATGAAGAATTTTTGAAAGAATGGATGGCTCTTATAGAGAGCCGTTCTGGCGAACGAGGCATATTCAATCGTGGTTCTCTGGCGGCGTCATTGCCTGAACGTCGCATCAAGGTTTTGAAGAGCTATCATGGATATTTCGATTCCAATGGCAAACATATCATCGGTTTGATCGGCACCAATCCTTGCGGGGAGATCATTCTCCAGTCCAAACAATTCTGTAATCTTTCTGAGGTGGTTGCTCGAGCCGAGGATACAGAAAAGTCTCTGATGAAAAAGATCCGTATTGCCGCCATTCTCGGTACATATCAGTCTATGTTGACTCATTTCGAGTATCTATCCAAAGAATGGAAAGAACGTTGCGAAAAAGAACGGCTCCTCGGAGTTTCCATCACCGGTCAGTGGGATTGCCCAGCCGTCCGTAAGCCGGAAGTAATGAAGAGATTGCGTGATGAGGCTATCCGCGTCAACAAAGAGTATGCCAAGAGGTTCGGTATTTCCGAGTCGACAGCTGTGACCTGTGTCAAACCGTCGGGTAATGGTTCTCAGACATTCGACTGCTCATCTGGAATGCATCCGCGTCATGCCAGATACTATATCCGCCGAGCCCGTATCGCTTCGACTGATGCGCTATTCAAGATGCTCAAGGATCAGGGTGTGCCGTATTTCCCGGAAGTCGGTCAGACAGCGGAGAATGCCACTACTTATGTCTTGGAATTTCCAGTCAAGGCTCCAATTGGCACAACCGTTTTCAAGAATGACCAGAGCGCCATCGAACAGCTCGAGTATTGGAAGATGGTCAAAGTGAATTTCACTGAACATAACCCGTCTGTCACCATTTCTGTTGGTAATGACGAATGGATCACGGTGGCCAATTGGGTCTATGAGAATTGGGAAATCGTCGGAGGTCTCTCATTTTTGCCTCGAGAGGACCACGTCTACAAGCTGGCGCCTTACGAAGAGATCGACGAACAGACATACAAGGAGTTATCCAAACACATGGAACATATCGACTATTCCAAGATCATCACTTATGAGAAGCAGAATGAGACTGATCTCAAGAAAGAGCTGGCCTGTGTGGCAGGGGTTTGCGAGATCGTGTAAAAAATTAGAAATTAAAAGCGCAGGACATGTTAAAGAATCACCGAAAGAAGTCCACCCAGAAGCGCGCCAAGATCGTCGTGGCAGTAAGCGGTGGTTTCGACCCAGTCCATATCGGCCATGTCCGGATGTTCAACGAAGCCAAAAAGCTTGGTGATGAGCTAGTAGTCATCCTCAATAACGATAATTGGTTGCGCGCCAAGAAGGGATACGCTTTTATGCCGGAGCAAGAACGCAGGGAAGTCATTGAAGCTTTCGAAGCCGTTGATCGAGTTGTTATAACTTCGCACCCGGAAGATCCGTCAGATATGAGCGTTTGTGAAGATCTGCGATTCGTCAGGCCACATATCTTTGCCAATGGTGGTGATCGGACAAACAAAAACGTTCCGGAAATACCGGTCTGTGAAGAGATTGGTTGCGATATGATTTACAATATAGGTGAGGGAGGAAAAGTCCAGTCAAGCTCTTGGTTGGTAGGTAAGTCAAAGAAAGCTAAGGTTAAGAAAAGCTAGAACGATTAGTAGTGTCGCATTTTCTATCGTTTCTAGCGTTTTTTCGTTGGAGGAGGAGAGGGGTGCTATTCTCCGCCGGCACGCACTTTAGTCAACTAAAGTTGGAGGTTCAAAATTTTTCTTGATTTATTTGACGACGGACTTTAGTTGACTAAAGTGTCTTCAAACTGAAATAGGTACCCCCATGCTTTCAAATTACCTTATTCGGCGCTGAATACATGACCTTGTCAGATGTTTTTACTAATGGTATTATAAATTCAGCTGTACCAGACAACCGCGCTTTATCAGACCGCAAGGCTTGGTAGAGTGAGGAAAGTCCGAACACTGCCCCGATGCCGTCTTTGGCGGAGCGGGGAGAAGGGTAATAGGTAACGCCTATGGTGGTAATACCACGAGGTGCGAACAGTGACGTCCGTGAATGAAAATGAGCGGACGCCCCGAATCCGACGCAAGTCGGACATTGGGGCGAATCCTTATAGCAATATAGGGAGTGCAACGGCTAAATCCTTACCTCAGTGCAAGGTCGTGTCCGTGCTTCGCACGGAGATCCCAGAATTCAAAATTACAGATTCCAATTTGTGATCTGGAACTTGTGATCTGGTGCCTCCATGCGGAGCATGGAAGAACCGCTTGACCCCGCGAGCGATCGAGGGGCTAGATAAATGGTTGTCTATCTCCGATGTTATGTCGGAGGGAACAGAATTCGGCTTACGGTATGGCGAAATGGAAATGCCCCGGAAAAACCGGGGCATTTTCTTTGGAAAAATGAAGCATAGAATGAACATAGTCAAGCTGTGGATTACCTGTGGATTGTTGATATGGCACAAAAGATTATCTGCTATAATTGGAGATGTTATAAATTAATAAATAGATAATCTAATCATGGAATCAAATACTACATTCACAGATACGACGTTAGCGGCCAAATCCGTTTCCGTCAGCAAGTCTCGTTCCGAGTCGATAGCCTTCAATATCTTCATCGTCACTGTCATACTGGCGCCACTGGTATTTTGGCCATCGCCATATTTCGCTCTGGATATGATGAAGACTCTTTTCATCGCTGTCGGAACGCTTCTTTCCGCTATCTTCTGCGGCATAACCGTGATGAAAGAAAGAAAGCTATCGTTGCCTCCCAAGAGCGTATCTTGGACAGGTATACTTTTGGTTGTTTCCATGCTCGTATCTGCCGCAACCAGTATTCATTTCATGAAGTCTTTTCTCGGGCAGGGCTTTGAGATCGGAACAGCCAGTTTTCTTTCCGTCCTATTTGTTTCCGGATTGGTAGCATATGTACTGACTGTGCGCCGCAGCGAGAGGGCCATCCAGATGTATGTTTCTATGGTCTCAGTCTATCTGGTCATCTTCATCTTCCAATTGCTGCGTCTGATCTTCGGTCTGAAATTTGCGTCGCTTTCGATCCTCAATTCTCTCACGGATACAGTTCTCGGAAGCTGGACCAGTTTTGGTATCTATTCAGCTGTCGTAGCCCTCATCTCCCTTACAGCTCTCTTGTTCCTGCCGCTTTCTCGGACCATGAAGATATGTTATAGCGTTCTGACTCTAGTTGGAGCCGTAGGATTATTCCTAGTCAGTAGTTCCAGTCTCTGGTTCATTGTCAGTCTGATTTTGCTCGCCTTCACTATATTCATGTCAATAAGCAAGTCCATGGATAAACCAAAAGCAGAGGGAGGTTTTGTAACGTCATTAGTCCGACGTACCGCCTGGGTGCCTCTTATCCTATTTGTAGTAGCCGCTCTCTTCGCTTGGCGTGGAACTTCCTGGTCGGCACCAGTCCTTACCAAGGTCACATCGCAGAATACGGAATTATCTTTGCCGTGGCAGATGACGCTCGATGTCGTCGCTGGTTCAATAAAGAATTATCCGATATTCGGCATAGGTCCAAATCATTTCGCCCAGGCATATCTGGCGTACAAACCAGTTGGAGTAAATCAAGGCGATGGTTGGGGAGTCGAATTCAGTAATGGTTTCGGATTGATTCCGACTTTTGTCGCCGCACAAGGTCTTGTTGGAATGATCCTCTGGATCCTCTTCTTTGTATTCTTCGGCATTCTCGGTGCAAGGGCGTTGCGACGATTGTCGAACGATCCAAGCCAGCGCTTCATGATAGTCTCATCATTCTCGGCTGCAGTCTTGCTATGGTTGGCGGCTATGTTCTTCGTACCGTCGCATGCCGTGATGTTCCTAGCATTTATCCTCTCTGGAATATTTCTGGGCGGAGCTGTGTCATACAACTTGCTTCCAGCTTTCAACTTTACCCCGGGAATGGGAACGCGCATGTACAAATTCCTCCCCTCGCTTCTGGTCTTGTGTATTGTGGTAGCGGCTGTCTGGAGCCTTGTATATATCAAGAAGACGGTCGCCTTGAGCTATTTCGGTTCCGGGATCAAACAACTGACTACAGCAGGAAATCCTGATCTTGCGGAGACATATTTCAAGAAGGCGCTCGCTATCGATCTCTCGGATATCTATTGGCAGGCTAGGGCGGAAGTCGCTTTGGCTCAAGCAACCAAACTGGTTAGCACCGTGAACGCTCAAACACCGGCGTCGACGACACAGATAGTCAAGGATCAGGTGGTCTCTTTGGTGAATTCTGCTTCTACATATGCCCAAAATGCTGTCGCCTATGATCCGTCTAATTATTACAATTATGTCTCCGAAGCCAGAGTCTCAGCGGCTGGTGCGAGCTATGGAATACAAGATGATTACACTAGTGCCGTCCAAGCATATAGCAAAGCTATCGCATTGAATGCTCAAAACCCGTCTCTGTATCTCAACCTGGCCCAATTACAAGCGTCGCAAAATAAGCTTGATGATGCCCTAAAGACCATCGGTGCCACCCTTCAAGTCAAGAACAATTATCTCGACGCTATCTACCTACTTTCGCAAGTCGATGCTGCCAAAGGCAATCTACCGGAAGCTATCACTGCCGCGCAATATGCCATCAGCATCAATGCTGGCAGCCCACTCCTCTACTTCCAGTTGGGAATCCTCCAGTATAATAACAAGGACTACAAGTCAGCAGTTGGTGCATTGTCTCAAGCCGTCAAATTGGCACCGGATTATGCAAACGCACAGTATTTCCTTGGTCTAGCCGACAGTCGTTTGGGTAACAATAGCGATGCTATTGCACAGTTCACACAGTTGGCCAAGTCCAACCCGGATAACAAGGAAGTTGCAGCGATTCTATCCGCATTGCAGACCGGTCGTCCTATCTTTAACGACACTCCTCAATCGCCGGCTCCGGCCAGTCCAGAAAAGCGTCAGTCACTGCCGATCCCATCGAAGAGCAGATGATAGAGTTGCTGCACCCAGTGTGCTAGAATATTCTTAATGGTAAAGCGCTGGTTCTCCTTCATTGGACAGGAAATACGCGGTCTTCATGAGGCCGCGTATCTCTTGGGCGCGTTCGCTTTACTCTCGCTCATCTTGGCTCTGGTCCGAGACAAATTGCTTGCATATACCTTCGGTGCTGGTCATGCCCTCGATGTATATTACGCGGCATTTCGTATTCCAGACCTCATCTTTGCTACGGTCGGTTCATTGGTTTCAGCGTCGATCCTCCTTCCATATTTCATCGATCGATTCGAATCATCCAAGGAAAAAGGTCAGGTTTTTACTGATGGAATATTTACCGTGTTCTTTTCCTTGATGGCTATCGTTTCGGCTATTGTATTCTTTCTTGCTCCGTATCTGGTGCCTATAGCTTTGCCTGGATTTGCCCACGACCCAGCATTGCCGCAGCTCGTCCTCTCAATGAGGATCATGCTTCTTTCGCCGTTCTTTCTCGGGCTCTCCAATCTTCTTTCCAGCCTGACCCAGATGCATCATCGCTTCTTGGTCTATGCCGCGAGCCCCGTGGTTTACAATGCCGGCATCATCCTAGGTGTGCTCGTTGGGTATCCCTTGTTTGGTATACCGGGTATGGCTTTGGGAGTGGTTGGCGGGGCATTCCTCCATATGGCCATCCAGATCCCATTTTTGGTACATGAAAAATTCGTCCCAAAATTCACCAAACTGATCGTTTGGAAAGATATAAAGAAGATCGTTCTTACTACCTTACCAAGGACCGTGACCCTTTCAGCCAACCAGCTGGCTTCTTTCGTCTTGATCTCTCTGGCCTCGCTCATGTCCGTCGGTTCTATTTCTGTCTTTAACTTCGCCTTCAATCTGCAGTCTGTGCCTCTGACCCTGATCGGCGCCAGCTATTCCTCAGCTGTCTTTCCCACGCTTTCGCGCATGCTTTTCAAGGGCAATATAACCGAATTCAAAGCCAAGATGATCGCTTCGGCTGAACACATCATCTTTTGGTCCATGCCGCTCACGGTTCTTTTCGTAGTTCTCCGCGCTCAGATAATCCGTACGGTCCTTGGTGCCGGAAAATTCGATTGGGCAGACACCAGATTGACCGCTGCTACCTTGGCATTATTCACCATCTCAACCATTGGGCAGAGCCTCATCGTGCTTTTTGTCCGGTCGTTTTACGCCGAAGGTAAGACCGCTAGACCTTTAGTCATCAACGCCATCTCCGCTTCCGTCATCGTTATTTCCGGATACTTGCTGGACAAGGCCTTCTTTGCTTTTCCAGCCTTTAGATATTTCCTAGAAAGCCTCCTCAAGATCCAGGGTCAAACTGGTACAAGCGTCATCGTCTTGGCTTTGGCTTATACCATTGGGGTGACCGTCAATACTATCTTACATTGGTGGACATATGAAAAGGTCTACAAAGGATTCACTAAACCAGTCTTGGCAACATTGCTTCAAACGTTTACCGCTTCAGTCATCATGGGCTATGCCGCCTATCTGTCTCTGCGGATCTTTGCCGCCGTATTTCCATTGACCAAAGTTTGGGGAGTCTTCTTACAAGGTTTCTGTTCCGCCATCATCGGTTTGGTGGTACTCGTACTTTCTTTGATCGTCGTCCGTAATCAACAGATAGTCGACGTTTGGACCACTTTGCACCACAAGATTTGGAAGGTGGCGGTGCCTCCGGCCGAAGTCGAGCATATTTGATCCAGTAGGATCACCTACTGGGTGATATGTTGACTATTCTTCGTTTGTGCTTATGCTGTTACAAGAACAGAAAGGCACATTATGAAAATAACACGAATCGTAAAAGCACCAGATTTTCCGCATGGAGGGGCGCTTGATTTTCCACCTTGGGTCGGCGAAGCTTGCGTCGGTCTCTGTCTGGGAGTATCTGAATGGAAAGTTCCTGGGGATATCATGATCATAGAAGCAAGGACCGAATGTCCCATGCCTTGTGACGAGCATTATCTCATTCTTCCAGAAGACCTGATCCGAGAGCTTGCATTGCAGCAGCCGAAAGCTCGCTCAAAAGAGGCGTCTGAATGGATCAACGAGAATGATTTCTGGGCTGGACCGCTCAGTATCAGCAAAGAAAAAGTCCTGGTTATGCCGGGTGTCGATATGCCACTGGACACATTCCGTGCTCGATGCCGAGAGGAATTCACTCTTCTAGTCAAAGAAGAGGGAAGGTGGAACAGGAGTCAGTTTGAGCAGGTCGACTCATTCGTCAGGTGCACGCTCAATTACGATCTAGTCGCATTTCCCTGGATAGCCCTGCTGTTCGGTAGGCATCCCGCTAGTGATTTCAAGCATCTCAAAGTTTTCCTTGGGCAGTTTGCCGTCAAGAACGTCACCGGTTGTTACCATCCTGCCTTACCTTTCGCTCCGCAGACTTTGTGAGCGATTGGAACGGAAACAGAGCCAAGTGCCGCGGCCAAGTCCGCGGCTTTTTATTGCGTATAGCGGACGGCGTTGCGAATGCCAAATCACCCGTAATCTGCTATATTCAATATCTATGAATCCTTCCTTCATCCGCAACTTCTCGATAATCGCGCACATCGACCACGGCAAGTCGACTTTGGCTGACCGCATGCTCGAGGTTACTGGCACCATCGAAAAGCGTAAGATGCAGGAACAAGTCCTTGATTCTATGGAATTGGAGAGGGAAAGGGGGATTACGATCAAGATGCAGCCTGTCAGGATGAGGTGGAAGCCAAAGAAGGAAGGCGATGGAACTCATGACAGTTTGAGCGCTGTGGGGCCTACGCCGGCACGATCTTCTGATCGCCAGCGGCAAACTGGCATGAGTTCCGGAGCCGATCCTGAATATGTGCTGAATCTCATCGACACTCCCGGACATATCGATTTCTCATACGAAGTCTCTAGATCTCTCAAAGCTGTCGAGGGTTCGATCCTTCTCGTTGATGCGACCCAAGGAGTGCAAGCTCAGACCCTCACAACGTTAAATATGGCTCGCGAAGTCGGTTTGACCATCATTCCAGTCATCAGCAAGATCGATTCGCCACTTGCTCGCACAGAAGAAGTCGTCCATGAAGTTTGTGAATTATTGAAATGCCAGCCCGCCGAAGTCATGAAAGTTTCCGGTAAGACTGGGGAAGGGGTGGAAGATCTTTTGAATGAAGTTATAAAGAGAGTGCCAGCGCCGACTGAGGGGGGTGACGCTAAGTACTTTAGGTCACTCATTTTCGATTTCCAATACTCCAATCATACCGGCGTCATCGTTTATGTCCGAGTCATGAGCGGCTCTGTCAAGAAGCATGACCGGCTCATCTTCAAGATAGCTGGCAGGGAATTCGAAGCTATAGAAGTCGGCGTCTTCAAGCCTGACAATACTCCGACTGAATCATTGAATTCTGGCGAAATCGGCTATATCGTCACAGGAATTAAGGAGCCTGGTATCGCTTCAGTTGGAGATACTGTTGCTTCAAATCGCGACAGTCTGCCGCCATTGCCGGGTTACAAGAGCCCACGTCCAGTCGTCTGGGCATCTCTATATCCTGAAAGCCAAGATGATCTCTCGCTTCTGCGTCAGGCCTTGGGACGCCTCCGGTTATCTGATTCCTCATTCACTTATGAAGAAGAAGCCTCTGGAACTCTCGGTAAAGGATATCGTTGTGGATTTCTCGGCATGCTTCATATGGAGATCGTCACCGAACGTCTGCGCCGCGAATTCAACCTAGAATTGGTCGTCACCCAACCTTCCATCACATACACTGTCGAATTGAAGAACGGCAAGACCGTCACTGTCTATTCTCCGCCGCTTTTTCCCGAAGATCATGACATCGCCACGGTTTCTGAGCCGATAGTGACCATGAAGATCATCACGCCGCCACAATATCTGGGAGGGCTGATGAAGTCGCTCTACGAACATGAAGCCGAAGTCACAGCCACTGAAAACTTTGGTGACAATCGCACTATGCTCACCTCGCTCATGCCTCTTCGAGAGCTTATGAGGAATTTCTTTGATGAGGTAAAAAGCATTTCTTCGGGTTATGCTTCGATCTCCTATGACATCACCGAGAATCGTCCCGCTGACGTTGTCCGTATGGATGTATTGGTCGCTGACGAGCCTGTAGTGGCTTTCAGCCGTGTCGTATCTAGAAGACGAGTCACTGAAGAAGCCGAAAACACAGTCGAGCGTCTGCACGCCATAATGCCTAGGGAGCTATTTACTTATAAGATCCAATCCAAGGCTCTTGGCAGGATCATTTCTTCACGATCGATTTCTGGCAAGAAGAAGGACGCCGCTGCAACGCTTTCCGGAGGCGACATCACTCGTAAGATGAAATTGCGCGAGAAACAAAAAGAAGGGCGCAAGCGCTTGAAAGACCACGGTTCGGTCAACATACCGCAAGAAGTCTTCGTGAAGATGATGCGGCACGAATAACTAGTATTTCCAAACAGGGAAATACAGCAAGATCATGCTCAAGATGACCAGTATTGATACGATCATGAATCCGAAACTGACCGCTTTCTTTGTCTTTTCGTGAAATAACAACATAAGTCTAGTATAATAGGTTCAATGAAATACGGCAACTACCGCGCTACTAAAAAGAGATTTCATATAATGAAGTCTCCTTTGGCCATGGCCATCATTTGCGTAATCTTGTTTGTCTTAATCAAAGCGACTTGGAGCATCCACCAAAAGGCCGTTGTCTCCGACGCCAAGCTTGCGCGGGCCAGGGTGGAATTGGTAAAGTTGCAGGCGCGTCAGAAAGACCTAGATTCGCAAGTAAGCGAATTGTCTACGGATCAGGGCATCGAAACGGAGTTGCGCACCAAGTATCGGGCGGTGCGGGACGGCGAATCGGTGGCAGTCATCACAGGAGATGTTGGTCAAACAGCCGCTACTGCAGGTGCAAGCACGACCGTATCAGTTGGATGGTGGCGCGGACTGTGGAGTTGGTTCGGTCTTTAAAGCGGGTATGGTTTAGTGGTAGAACGCGACCTTCCCAAGGTTGAGACGCGAGTTCGATTCTCGCTACCCGCACAGAGTTAAAATATCACCGTTTTTTGGAACTTTTGCCAGTATGTCATACGGACTTCTATAGCTCACTTGAGCGATTTTTCTGTCTTTCACAGAAAGGTTCCAAAGTAGTTCAGAGACGATATTGCGCTTTTCATAGT
>CAIQIZ010000003.1 GCA_903872035.1 uncultured bacterium
GGAATGTTCTTTGCTACTGTTACACAATACCAGATCAACAAAGCCGTCCAGCTTTTGAACGATCGGCCGAGAAAACGGCTAAACTATTCAACGCCCAGGGAAGTGTTTAAAGGATGTAGTGATTCAGACTAGAACTTGCGATGGCCTATTTGCCTAGATTATCTTTTTATGCTTTACTTAAATCCTAGCCGCCGGCACTGGGCCGGCCTTTTAAATCAACCGGTACTTCGCTTTTTGGCAAAAGCCACTATTCAATTACTATGGAAATACGCAATATCGCAATCATCGCCCACGTCGACCACGGCAAGACCACCTTGACGGATGCCATCATGACCCAATGCGGCCACGGCGACGAAGGATCAATGGACAGCAATGCTCTTGAACAGGAACGTGGCATTACGATTTACGCCAAAAATACTTCGATCACATACAAAGGCACCAAGATCAACATTGTCGACACACCAGGTCACGCTGACTTCGGATCCGAGGTCGAGCGTGTGCTTCGTTCCATCGACGCCGTTCTATTAGTCGTCGATGCACAGGAAGGTCCTATGCCACAGACACGCTTCGTCTTGAAGAAATCTCTCGAGCTCGGCCTCAAACCGATTGTCGTCATCAACAAGATAGACAAGCAGGCGGCCAATCCCGCCAAAACCCATGACGAAGTCCTGGAACTATTCATCGAACTTGGAGCTCACGATTCCCAGATCGACTTCCCTACTATTTATGCCATTGGCCGCCAAGGAGTAGCAAAAAAGAAGTTGACCGATGAGTTCAAAGATATCACTCCTTTGCTGGATACAATACTTGAAAATGTTCCGCCAGCTAATGCGCACATCGGCTCTGGAACCAGCTCCGCTTTGCCGCCGGCTCACGGCGCTCAAAGCGTACCCGGTTCCGTCGCCTCAAATACATTAACAGCCCAAGTTTTCAACCTTGGTTACGACAACTTCCTTGGGCGTTTGGCAGTTTGCCGAATATATTCAGGCACTATCAAAGACGGTCAGGATGTTTGGATAAAAGACATAAATGGCAAGTCATTCACAGGTAAGATCACCAAACTCTTCACATTCGACGGAAAAAAGCGCATCGAAGTTCCTCAAGCTGAATCTGGAGACATTATTACTGTCGCTGGTGTTCCGGATATATATATTGGCGAAACTATCACTGACAATGAAACATCTGAACCAATGCCAGCTATCAAGGTTGATGAGCCGACTATCAGTTTGCAATTTTTAGTCAACAATTCCCCATTCGCCGGACGCGAAGGAACGTTCGTGACTGGAAGACAGATCCGCGAGCGTTTGCAATTGGAGCTTGAAACGAACGTCGGTCTCAAAGTCGACTTTTCATCTAATGAATATCTGACAGTTTTCGGTCGTGGCGAGCTTCACATCGGCATTCTTATCGAAAATATGCGCCGTGAAGGTTATGAACTCCAAGTCTCCCAGCCGAAGGTTATCTTTAAAAGAGCAAACGGCGAGATCATCACTGCAAGCAGTGACTCGGCCAAATCTGGCGATGATATCCAGGAGCCTTATGAAGAAGTCATTATCGACACGCCACAAGAATACTCTGGCGCCATTATCGAAACCCTCGGCAAACGCAAAGGTATCATGAACGACATGAAGACCCATGGCAATCAAGTGCGCATGGTCTTTGAGATGCCTACACGCGGCCTTCTGGGATATCGCAACGCATTTACTATCGATACCAAAGGCGAAGGTATCATGTCTTCACGTGTGACTGGCTTCAAGCCGCATGCCGGAACTATCGAGAAGCGCGAGACTGGCTCCATGACTTCCATGGCTTCCGGCCGAACCTTTGGCTTCTCTCTCTGGAATCTCCAAGATCGCGGTCGTCTTTTCATCGGACCGGCCATCGAAGTCTACGAAGGAATGGTCATAGGTGATACTTCCAAAGGTGACGATCTTGAAGTAAACCCTTGTAAAGGTAAGGCACTTTCTAACATGCGCTCTTCTGGAAAAGATGAGGCTTTGACGCTCGTACCACCATTTGAACTCTCGATCGAGCGTGGACTTGAACTGATGAGAGATGATGAATATTTGGAAATCACTCCGAAATCTATTCGCTTGCGCAAGAAATTCTTGACTGAACTTGATAGAGCTAGAGCCAGGAGAAAGGATTGGAATCCGAAACAGTAATATAAAAAGGTGCCGAATCTGATTCGGCACCACGCGTAATGTAACAAGAAGATCATTTACTGTTCCGAGCGTATTCAACGTCGATTAGGCCGTCGATGCTGGCTGCATCTTGTCTTCAGACTGAAGCGGTATCTTAGGAAACAGTTCCCGGAAATCATTGCGCCCGTCGACAATCCCTGCCCGTACCGGAGACCCGCTCTCATCGTACGTGCTGGGATCCCATGCTTCGACAAGCCTGTCCAGAAACGGTAGCAGTCTGCGACCGATCTTTAAAGCTTTATCAGCATCTGATGCTGTTCGGCCTATTGCAATATCGCGACCTGCAATCGCCGCTTCCAACTCTGACATTAAGTCGTCCGGAACAGGGACGGCCCTCAATTCAGCCAGAATGTTGGTAAGACCCGTCAATTTATGATCATGCATAGTTTTCCTTTCTGCCACCAGCCTACCGTAATCACCCTGAATGTCAACGCCTTAACAATCCGTGCCGTTAGTACGCATATTTAAATCCAGTCTGATCCAGATAATATACATAAATATCGGGAGCGCTCTTGGCCGGATCTTGAACATTATAACTAACTCTGTAACCGATCATTTTAGCTCCCTTAATCTGAAACGCATCTGATTTTGCAAAATGCACATTAGAAATGGTAACCGACTCAGCAGCTTGATCATATCCAAAGATCGCAAACTGTAATATAGGCATGCGATCATTTATGGGAATGACAACCGAAGTCTTCGCCTTTTCAATTTTCATCCAACTGGGTAGAGAGTACAGCATTTTACCTCCAGAATCATATGCGGCTATTTGCCATTTTCCTGCACCTACTACGGAATAATCAAAGACAGCAAGATCAATCTGCGTGTCTGGCAACTTTGTCCCATAATATTCGCTAGCCGTCTGACCATTTACAGATTTAAGCTCGAGCTTATCAGTCAGACTAAAACTTATTTTTTTATTCACGGTTTTCAACGTTCCTAATGACCCCGAAATATTACCTTTTGTTAGAAATGAATCGCCAGGAGAAAAGTAGACTTTTTCAATCCGAGAGACAGTAATAGGAAAATCATTCGGAAACGTGCCTCGCGAAATAGGACTTTCGGCAAATTTTATCATTTTAGTAGTCGATGCGTCGACGTCACTAGGAGTTACAGTTTGGAATATGAGCCGATCGTTTGAAGTTGCATTCTTAATGGTATTGAAAATAGCCAAATCATCTTTCGGATAAAAGTTCTTTATATTCCCCCGATCTGCCTTATTATCAAAAAACTCTATGCATTGGGATTTTTTATCCGGGCTATCAGTTCCAACCATATCGCATAGAGGGCCTTTTTCCAGAGGAGCCAAATCAAACAGACAGTAATCACGGAAAGATAATCCCGCCGGAATATTATACAGCCCACCACCATCACCTTGACTGCCTACTATTTTCGTTTTTGATAAACCATTACAAAAATCAAGCTTTTGCTCTGATGAAATAAAATTCCGGCTTCTAACTATATCAGCAAAGCAGTAGTCTGGACCAACCGTGAATTCAGTCGCCGGAGCGTTATCAAACGACCCAGACATCATTTGATGATTCATAGCGCCAGACAGACATAGATCGGATACATTACCACTGCTCTTGCTAAAGAAAAATTGGAGATAAGGAATAATTATAAAGACTATAATTATAATGGCGGGCACATGCTTGAATATCGCGTACTTACCTTTAAAGATCTTGCTGCCAATTTTTGCAATGATATAAAACAGACAAAACCAAAGCATGAAAGCCAAAACAGGAGAGGTAAAAATTTCCCAAAGATAGCTTGCCAAATCGTCTCCTCCGCCACGATCGATACCGGCGAAATGGAAGATAATCATCATCACGGTAGCAGGAAGGCTCAATATCAAACCAGAAATCTTTAGCCATCGACTTGTCTGCGCCACATCATAAAATAGGCTATTTTCCGAAATTACGAAGACGTAATATGAAGCTGCAGCTAAAATGAAACTAAAAAATACAACCAATAGGATATCTGATTTTTTAAATTTCTCATCCCCACATATCCACTGTTTGAGACCCATAATTGATTCAATTGTAACAGATACTATAAATACCCTCAATCATCACGCAGTCTTCCTGAATTCCCCACTTCTTGCTAGAATACCCCCATGGCAGATAAAGCAAAAAAACTAGGAACTGACGCTTACAAAGGCGTCCGAGACTTTTTTCCCGAAGAAATGGCTGTGGAGAAGAGTATTTTTGACATATGGAGAACCACTTCCGAAAAGTTCGGCTACGAGGAATACAACGCCTCAGTCTTGGAACCGGCTGAACTTTACAAAGCCAAATCAGGTGAGGAGATAGTAAATGAACAGACATACACTTTCACAGACCGTGGTGACCGAGAAGTCACGCTTCGCCCTGAGATGACCCCAACAGCCGCTAGAATGGTAGCAGCCAGGAAGCGCGAACTCACCTTCCCTTTGCGCTGGTACTCCATTCCAAATCTTTTCAGATACGAACAACCACAGAGAGGCCGCGTGCGCGAGCATTGGCAGTTGAATGTGGATATATTCGGAGTCGATTCTATTAACGCCGAAATTGAAGTTATAAATGTGGCTTACGACATAACTCGCGCATACGGCTTGAAAGACAACGCTTTTGAGATCCGCCTCAACAACCGCAAAGTCATGAACTATGTGACTGGCGAGGTTTTTGGCATGGACGAGGTCATGGCGCAAAAAGTCGCCAAAATCATCGACAAGAAAGACAAGATGAAGCCTGACGCCTTCGAGATAGGTATTCGGGAGATTTTCGGCATAAGCGCCATCATGGACAATGCTCAACGAGAAGCCTTGGAAAAGCAGGCTGACAAATTGCTCACTTTGCTCAATTCCAAGAACTTCGAGGAGTTCGTCTCTCGTCTGCCTCAAACGAAGGAAGAACATGTCGGATTAAAAGAGATCCGTGAGGTTATTAAAGGACTTGAAAGGCTTGGGATTACGAATGTCCGCTTCGATCAAACATTGATGCGTGGTTTTGACTATTACACTGGGATCGTCTTTGAAGTATATGACATGAATCCGATCAATCGCCGCTCTGTTTTTGGTGGTGGACGTTATGATGATCTGCTCGCATTATTCGGTAACGACAAAGTTACAGCTGTAGGATTCGGTGCCGGCGACGTCATCGCGCGCGATCTCATGGAAACATATGGGACTTTACCAGCCAATCGCCCGCCAGCTGAGATCGCAATATGCATTGTTGGCGAACAAAATGCTCCTTACGCCTTGGATGTCGCCCAATCATTACGTGTTAAAGGAACGAAAGTCGCCGTAGATCTTACTAGTAAGAAGCTCGGCGATCAGATCAGCAATGCCGACAAGCGTGGTATTTCGAAAGTCATTGTTATTGGCGACGAAGAGACCAAGACTGGAAAATTAAAATGTAAACAATTGAAGACTGGTGAGGTGACAGATATCGATAATGCTTCCTAATGCGTAAGATAACTTTTGACCTAGAAACCAAGAATTTCTTCCAGGACGTCGGCTCGAATGACCCAGCCGACCTCGATGTTTCTGTGGTCTGTATTCACGATTCTGCTGATGGTGAGTACAAGAGCTTCCTAGAAAATGATTTCAATAAGCTTTGGTCGATATTGGAGCAGGCCGACATGCTCATCACCTGGAATGGCGACCATTTTGATATTCCCCTGTTAAATAAGTACTATCCTGGCGACCTAACGCATATCAAGAGCCTCGATCTCATGAAAGAAGCCGCCAAAGTCCTTGGCCGCCGCTTGAAGTTGGATACCGTCGGAGAAGCCACCCTCGGCATCAACAAGACTGCACATGGTTCAGAAGCCAACGAGATGTGGAGAAAGGGTGAGATAGACAAGCTCATCGCCTATTGCATAAATGACGTAAAAATGACGAAGGAACTTTATGACTACGCCATGAGCAACGGGAAGTTGAAATACAAGGAATTCGGTACTATCAAGGAATTGAAATTGGATACCAGCACCTGGGAAGTTCCGGAATCTAGTGCCATGACTTTCACTCTGCCGTTTTAGGAATCCATCTGCAGGCCTTTATGTTATTATAAGGTCATAATCAATCACAATAATCACCATGGACTCAAATCAACCACGTTCTTCGATAACTTTGCCCGGAGCGATCATCATCGCCGCCGCTTTGATCGCCATCGCCATCATTTGGGTGAAGAAGCCAATCTCTGTCCCATCCACAAACAAAACGGCACAGAACAGCCAATTGGATGATGTGAATATGCTTCCAGTCACCGCCGCTGATCATATCCTTGGCAATCCCAATGCCGAGATCAAGATCGTGGAGTATTCCGATCCTTCCTGCCCTTATTGCAAATCGTTCAACTCCGTAATGGAACAAGTCATAACCCAGTACGGACCAGGCGGTAAAGTCGCTTGGATATACAGATCGTTCCCTCTCGACAAACCGGGAACACGACCAAACAACGGGATATTGCATCCTAACGCCGGACACGAAGCACAAGCTATGGAATGCGCCGCTTTCCTCGGCGGAAACGACAAATTCTGGGCCTTTGAGAAGCACTTCTACGAGACAACGCCTTCCGTCACCTCCGACACCCCAGATGGCTTGGATCAAACTACATTACCTCAATTGGCTAAAGATGTCGGACTCGATCCAGTATCCTTCAATAGCTGTCTTTCGAGCGGACAATTCAAAAACAAAGTCGAAGCACAGTACACTGATGGAATAAATGCCGGCGTAAGCGGTACTCCATACAACATCATCATCACTCCAGCCGGTTCCAAGATCCCTCTAGCTGGCGGAACATCGTTAGCAACAATGAAGAAAACTATCGATGCGCTCCTTACGGAGACCACTTCTCAGTAACTCGAACTGGCGACTTCTCTTAAGGCGCACCATTCACATTTAAGATCGCCGCATTTTGCGATTCCGATTTTCCCGCTCCAGACAGATTCGATAACTGACTCTATCTGTGTATTTAAAGCCTGCAAATCTGCGGATTGTATTGGTATTTTAACTATCGGGCACCTGCCTTTATCATCAGGCGAAACGAAGACCAAAGCCGGTTCGATCTTGCGCGTCTTCCAACGAGGATCTGCCGACAATAACAACTCATAGAAGATGAGCTGACGGAAATAGTCGCCGTTCGAATCTTTCGTCTCACCTTTTATCTTATTTACTGACATAGCCTCCCTGGTCTTGTAATCAAAGACCTCGAGCGTAGTCCCATTATCGACTATGGCATCCAATTTTCCATGGATCGGAATGACGATCCTACAACCATTATGATTCGTTTCAAAAATTGTCTTAACCCAGCGCTCAGTGAAGATCGTACCCTTAGAAGCAAAATGCGATTCTAGAGCTTTTGCTACGGCCGGTGCGTCGTCAAGCAATTCCTTCTTTACGGCTGCTTTTTCGCTCGCAGACAAGAATGAAGTTTCAATATGGTCTCCGATGATCTTTGTCATGACTGCTTGAATATTCTCAATCGATTTGTTTTCATTCTGCCAAACACATGAAATGGCCTCATGCATGGTCGTTCCCTTCTCGGCAGTCGGCGATGGTGCCTGTGGTAATTTAAGAATGCTTGAATAGAGGAACTTGTTCGGACATTCTAGGAAATTATTCAGTGCCGTAACAGAGAGGCCAGTGTCCAATAGAACATCTTTGGCTAGACCTGTCATTTTAACCGAGTAGGTGTCGACTTCACGAGGTGCGGCCTCCGGAAGTGCCACCTCGGATCTCGGCAATTCGACAACCGAAACGCTCTTCGGATCTAATTCGGCAATGAAACGTAAAGGAACCAACACCTTACCATCAGATTCTTCCAAAGCTGACAAAACAACTGCATGCTTCCTTGCTCTAGTTAAAGCGACGTAGAATAGGCGCCTGGTATCTTTGATACTATGATCGTCTGATCTCTTTTTTGGAAGGACGAATGAAGAACCGCGTGCTCTACCGATCCATGCCTCTTCAGTGGCATAAGGAATGAATACGTAGTCGAATTCCAAGCCTTTGGATCCATGCGCAGTCATGGCTTGGATAGGTAGATCTGGAGCACCTACAGAGACTTTGACTGTCTTCGATTCAGCAGAGAGTCGGTATGCCAACATGGCTTTTATAAGGTCTGCCGGACTTACCACATTGCCCTCACGGGCCAAGGATTCGGCCAAGGCGACTATTCCACGCCAAACATGGACATGGATGGGGTCACAAGCGACTAGGCCGGCAAACCCCGATTCTTCCGCCGCCCTGACTATGAATCCGACCGCCCCATCGTTCAACATTTGCCTTTGGAGATGGATCAGCGCCGGAATCTTCTCAGTGAGACCAGCAAACCGTCCGCTCTTGAGGAGCTTGATGAGAATGATAGAATCATCGAATGAAATTCCCCACATTCCAGCCACCAAAGTCCTAGCCAAGGCATCTTCCTTTGAGGGATCAGAGAGATATTCGATGAGATCAAAGAAAATGGTTCCGACAGGGTGATGGAATATATCCACGCTCCTCTCTGATGAGACAGGAATGTGATTGGACTCCAAAAGTTTCAGCACCCGCTCAAGATCGCGATTCCTTCTGGTAATTATCGCCACCGTTGACTCTACGCCAGTCTTGGAATTGTTTTCTAGGATCGATCGCAATTCTTTGACTAGATAATCCTCCATAGCCGCCGTATTTTCGCCTGTAATGATATCAATAGGCCGCGGTTTATCTTTGTTGCCGGACTTCAATTCGATGCGCAGATTCTTATGCTCGTCGCCTTCGTAATTATTCTCTATCATGGAAAATCCCGCATCGAGGATCGCCTGATGCGATCGATAGTTCGTATCCAGAGATATGACCTTCATAGCCGGCCAATGCTTTTGAAGCAGGAGGAAATTCTCCACCGAAGCACCCTGGAATCGGTATATGGCCTGCTTCTCGTCACCAACAATAAAAAGATTCGGCGTTTCGAAGAATTCTGCCACTAAGGCAATGATAAAGTTCTGAGCATCATTCGTATCCTGATGCTCGTCGACAAGAAGGTAAAGGAATCTTTCTTGAATGAGCCTCAAGAATAACTGATCATTCCTGAGAGTTACAAGCATCTCTATGATGAGGTCGCTAAAGTCCATCTTCTTCCCTTCCAGTTTTCTCTTCTCATATTCTGCGTACACGTCTGCGAAAAGAATAGTTCTTTCACATTTTCCGATTTGCTCTAGAGCTTCTGCCTTCAACTTTCCCTTTGTCGCACCCCGAGTAGAAATTGATTCTTCATCGTTCTTGATGTGGTCGATTTCTTTGTGGGCATGCGCCTCTACCGTCTCCGGCGTCAAAGCCTCGCGCTTGGCTGCCTCGATCGAGCTCATTATGCCTGACACGTAGGCATCAGGTTTTCCGATCGGCCGTAATTCTTTGAATTTCGGCTCGGTTATAATAGAACGAATCAATGATTCCTGTTCGACATCAGTCATATGCTTTAATCCTTCCAAGTGAAGAAAATGGTCCTGGTATTCAGCGATCATAGCTGAAGCAAAGCTATGGAATGTATGAATTGCCACTTCATGAGCACGGCTACCAATAATTGCGTGAAGTTTGGTACGCATAGCTTTGACTCCGGCATCCGTGTAGGTTATGGCCAGAATTCCATGCGGCGGCGTGTCGGTCAGGCGGAGAATGTTGGCAATCCTTAACGTCAGAATAGTCGTCTTTCCTGTCCCCGGTCCGGCTATGACCATGACGGGTCCTTCTATGGAATCGACAGCCTCACGTTGAGCACTATTAAGTTTGGCATACAGCCTGTCGAATTCGCTGACGAGTTTTGAGGAAGTAGACATTGAAATCATTATACTAGACTACCACCTTTCGGTGGTAGTTTTGTCTACTAAATATCAGATTCTGTCTAGCGTCCACCCGTTAGAAATCGCATTATGCTTACTGCGTTTATTATGGCTGAGGTCAAGTTCGTTCCTGACATAGATACCGGCGTCGGAGATGGGCTCGCGCTTGAAGATGGGGTTGGTGAAGGAGAATGTGATGGTAACGGTGATGGTGATGAAATCGGCATTACCGTCACCGAAGGAGCTGGGGTTAAAGAAACGGCAGATGTTTGAGAAACGGATGGTGATGGAGAATATGATACCGACGGTGTCGGAGTCGAAGATATTCTTGGAATTGGAGATGCTGAATATGTAGGTATCGGTGAATATGACGAGGTTTGTGTCATTGTGGGAGTTGGCGAATAGGACGGTATTTGAATAGGAACTGAAATCGGAGAAGGCACCGCTACCGACTGCTTTTTCAAGTCAGCCTTGTATTTCGCTACAGCAGCGGTAGTCAGAGGCCCGTAATATCCGGTATTGTTATCAGCTGCCAAATATCCATTCTTTATGAGATAGCTTTGTAGCGTAACAACATTTATACCTTTGGAACCCGGAGTCAATGTCAACAAAGTCACCGGAATATTAGGTATGGTTAGAAGAGCTGACTTTTGAGATTCTTCAGATGCTTGTGAAGGCTCATCCGACTTTGAAATAACCGGGGAATCAACAGTACTGACTTCATAGGTATAACTAGAAACACCATTTCCTCCCAAGAGAGGAGTAACCGGGATCACCTGCGGTTGCGCTTCTGCCACCAGAGTAATAATTTTTTTGCAATGAATCGGATCGTCACTGTCTGACGTTGGAACACCGAGATTTATCGTTGATATTTCTCCATTTATCCAAATGTTATCACAATCTATATCATCTTCCGTAAATATCGGTGTCCCCGCGTCAGAATCATAGTGATCAAATGTGTCTGTTTTTGCTCCATATTGAATCATAATGTCATATTTTTGCCCAATGGTTCCGCCCCAAAAAAGCAGTACCGAACTTGAATTAAAACTCCTACTGACATTTTCAGTCGCGACTAACGATCGCACTCCTGTATCTGGATCAGTATAGTAATGGGGTGCCGTATAAGACGCGCTTGAGATTCCTTCTATGGGACCGGTCTTTTTGGGCATACTATAAGCATCTGTCACATTTCCAATGCAACCAATATTCTTCACTGGCGGATTTTTTCTGTAATCGTAAGTCCACGAAAATGTTTCAGGCAAATTATGGCATTCCTGCTTCGGATCACCGATATGCTTGAATGAGGCTACGGCCTTATCTTCGAAAGGAAACTGCTTGCCGGTAGGATCTGTAAAAGTTACATATTCTGAATCAGCATATGCTTCCGGATGAGGAATATCATAAACTGTATGCTCTTCTATCTTTGATGTACAATTTACCTGACAATTTACTGTGGTGATTTTACTGTATTTATCATATGTATAATGATTTATTATCACCTCCGCTCCCGCGCTTTTTGTGGGTGGGACTTCTGTTGGTGTAGGAGAAATTGACGGAACGACTACCGGTGTAGCCCTAGCAAGAATAATGCTTCCAGAATCTCCAACCGCCGCCGTGCTGTCGTTTGATGGCGTAAATAGCCCAGCCCTGGAAAGATTCATAGCTCCGATAACGACAATAGCCGCCGTTACCATTAAAATGTACGGGGCTTTGTTGGCATTATTCATGCACTAATTATAGAGCCAATAAAAAATACTGTAAACGGTCACATGTTTACAACTTTCGTCGAAATTAATCAAAATCGACTAGTAATTCTTCAGCCTATTTATCTTGTCGTGCTGGCGGATCTTTTCGTGGGCTTTGGCTTCGATCTGGCGGATACGCTCGCGAGTGACGCCGAATTCACGGCCGACCTCTTCGAGAGTATGAGTGATGCCATCATTCAATCCATGTCGCATCTCCAGGATCTTGCGTTCCTTTTCTGAAAGGTCGTTGAGGATCATGTTGACCTGGTCGCGCAATATGCGGCGGGATGATTCCTGGTCAGGAGAAAGGATCTTGTCATCGGCAATGAAATCTTGAAGCGTTGACTTACCATCATCACTGTCATCACCTACCGGATTTTCCAAAGAAACGACGTCCTGCTCTATCTTTTCTATCTGATATATCTTTTCTACATCCATTCCCATTTCCATGGCGATCTCGTCTGGCAATGGTTCACGGCCTAATTCATTGGAAAGCCTGCGCACAACCTGCTTGTATTTGGCGATAGTCTCAACCATGTGCACCGGAACGCGAATAGTACGGGATTGGTCTGCCAATGCACGTGTGATAGCCTGGCGGATCCACCAAGTGGCGTAGGTCGAGAATTTGTATCCTTTGGTCCAATCGAACTTGTCGACGGCACGGAAGAGACCGAGGTTCCCTTCTTGGATAAGATCGAGGAGAGTCAGGTCGGGCGAGCGTCCGACGTACTTCTTGGCAATAGAGACCACTAGACGGAGGTTGGCTTTGGCCAAGAGATTCTTGGCTTCGGTATCATTATTTTGAATGCGCTTGGCCAATTCCTTCTCCATTGCTGCATTGATGAGGGGATATTGTCCAATCTCCTTCAAATACATCTGAATCGAGTCGTAAGCCGAATCAGAGCCTCCCCGAGAAAGATGTGGAGCCTTTTTGTGTGGGTTCAATTCCTCGACTTCCAAAAGGCCGCCACCTTCGAGCACGTCAACATTTGCAGCGGTAAGTTTTCCGTAAAGTTCATCGAGGAACATTATGTCGTTCTCGATCTGCGGGAATTCCTTGAGGATCTCGTCATACGTAACAAAGCCGCGATCTCGTCCTTTCTGGATGAGTTTATTGGCCTTAAGATCCAATTCTTTTGAACTAAGCTTCGGTTTATTAGCAGGCGAAATACCCTTATGCGCCTTGGCTACCGGCTTGGGAGAATGGGCCTTAACACGAATAGACGTCCGTTTGACCGAACGTCGTGGAGATTTACTGGCCTTAGTGGCCGCTTTTTTATTTTTACGCATAAGTATTAGAGTTTGAGTAACTTTGAGATTTTAGAACATTATAGGACTTTTCGCAAGCTGTAGAGTCTAGACCTCTATATGGGTCAGATTATTTACGTAGCTTCGTCAGTTCAGCCTTTCGTATCGACAATGCCTGACATTTCTTGGCAAACTCGGCTACGCCTGCCGCATTCCCTTCTTTCTCAGCAAATTTCAAAGCGCCCATGGTCTTAACCAGGTCTTCGTTGATCAAGTCGATCTCGAAGTTGAAGATAAGGTCCTTCATATGAACGTCGTATCGTCCTTGATCATTTCCGAAGATGGCTTCGGCTTCAAATGAAAGGTCCGATAACAGCGGCAAAGTCCTCTTCAACCTTTCCTCATATGAATCGCCGGATATCTTCCTGATCTGTTCGCGATAATCGGTCGCGCCGGGAAGTTTGGCGGCATCCATGAGAGCGAGGAGCCCGAACATCCTACGCTCGACGAGATCTAGGCGGTGCGCCACAGAGTTAGGAGGAAGGAGCGAGGAGGAAGGAGAATTGGACGTTGCGGGTGCTATTTTGCTTCTCCCGTTTTCTCCTTGCTCCTTACTCCTTCCTTCTCCCTCCAGGCCTTTGGCATACTTCCGGAGATCGTCCCATACCGCAGATTCTGACAAATTCGTCTTCTCCGCGATGATTTTTATGTAATATGCTTTATCCATCTCGCTATCAATCTTGGAAAGAAATGGAAACACCCGCTCCTTGATGACGCGTGCCAACTTATGCGAATCAGGCGTCTCTTTGAGGACGTTTCCCAACTCGAATTCGATGACATGTTTGGCATTTTGGAGAACTTTCTTCCAACTCTCCGGACTTCCTAATATCAAGTCGGCTGGATCCTTGCCACCTTCGATATCTGCTATCTTTACGGACATTCCCATTGAAAGTGCTGTAGCAGCGACCGCTCGCATAGCCGCCGTCTTTCCGGCCTTGTCTGAATCGAGAGCTATGATCATATTCTGACTAAGTCGACGTACCATCCCCAGATTGCTTACAACGCCGTCTTGACCTTGAGATTGGTCAGTCAGAGCGGTACCGGAAGCAGCAACAGCGTTCTTGACTCCAACTTGATGCGACAGGATCAGATCCATCTGTCCCTCGACGAGGATGGAGTAATCGACACGACGGATCTCGCTCTTAGCTTTGTCGAGACCGAATAAGATTTGCGATTTGTTAAATAATGGCGTGTCAGGGCTATTTAGATACTTAGCTGACTTTCCATCGTCTTTGAGGATTCTTCCAGTGAATGCAACTACCCTGCCGCTAGAGTCGCTTATCGGAAATATGATGCGGCCACGGAAGCGGTCGTAGTAATTCTTGGCACCAGCTCCGAAACTCGTTCCGACTTGCCTCTGGCCCACAGCGTTCAAGTCAGAACGAGTTTCTTCGCTTGAGCTCATTTTAATAAGTCCAGCCTTTTCGATGATGGCTTCACTCCATCCCTTCCCTTTCAAATATGTGAACAAATGCTTCCATCCCTCTGGCGCCCATCCGATCCTGAATGAGGCGCGAGTCTCCGGGGACACACCACGGCCTTTCACGTACGTTTGAGCTTCTTTTGACTTGTCATATTGCGTCTCGAAATATTTCGCCGCTTCCTCGGTTATTTGGAATAGCTTGTCTCTTTCGCTATCAGCCTTTTGATCGACTACAAGCGGCACGCCGGCTTTCTCGGCCAGAACCTTGAGCGCACCCTTGAAATCCAATCCTTCGAACTGCTCGACAAAAGTGAAGATGTCTCCTTTGGCATTACAGCCAAAACAGTAATAACCACCCCTTTCTGGAGATACAAAAAAGGACGCTGATTTCTCATTATGAAAAGGGCACCTGGCTTTGAGCGACTTTCCAGCCTTTTCCAGCTTCACATATGAAGCGATCAATTCATCTATGGGTATGCGCTCCTTGATGAGTTCGACGGTAGTGCGGGTCATAAATGAAGTATAGCCTATGACATTGAAAGTATGAAGCGGTATGTCCATAAACACAAAAGCCCCCGAAGGAGCGTTGTGTTACCAGTGACAAATCTTCAAAAAAGAAGATTGGGGCGTGCTGGGAGTTAACTCCCTCTGTATCCACCAGTCGACATTAATCGACATGCCTATTATAGTACTCTATTAGATCATGTCAACGGCTTACACACATCCATGATGTTATTGTGGACACAGTGGGAGTTGCACCCGCACGCTCTTCTTGGTAAGAGAGGAGTTCCTACTAACAGGTGTGCCCACATGGAGCAAGTGCTCCATACATGCATCCTATCAACTCGAAATGAAGAAACTCTCAAAAAAGGTTAAAGAAACGATAAAGAAATGTTCAAAAAAGAATGAAGATGACAGGGCAGTCGTCAGAACATTCTATGATAACGTAGACAATTCTCCCGACAGGAGACTCATCTTTGACGTCGAATTCTACATAGACATGCGCACCTTCCATAAATGGATAATGCGCGTAGTCAATGGTGATTCTAGTGAATAATCCCTATACCACCCCCTTCAACCGATCCCTGTACTTCACATATATGAATGAAGCGGCTAGAGCTATCACTCCAAAGACTATGAATGAAACTATCCGATACAGTTGTCCTAGGCTCCAGACATCTACCAATACCTTGAAGGCACTCAAAATGAACAGCGCGAGACCCATGCGTCTGGCTACCAAGCTATCCTTGGCAAAGCCGATGATAGTGAGCATAGCCGCGTACAGAGCCCAGAGTATCGAAACCGCGGTATTAGATGAATTCTGGAGACTGTTCGAAGCGGCGTAACCGATCCCCGACACATTCATTTGCAGAGCGTAATAGGAAACGATTTGTGAAGTCAAAGCATAAACTGATAACACATTGGCAATGACCGCAAATACCGAAATACCGTTTTTTTGGATTTCTGGTGAAGTACTACCGAAACGGAAATAGACGAATGCGATCGCGTAAGCAACGGCAATGGCCAAACAGAGCATCACAAATGGCCCATTGAAGAAAACAACATATCCGATGGGATTACGGTAATTGAATATGTAATCGAACAGCCTTATCAAACCAAGCACGTAAACGACGACCCCCATAACTTGATATCCCCTGCTTGATGATTTCAAGGCAACAACATACAGAACCAATGCCTCGACAAGCCACCAGACGGCGATCCATGGCCCGCTGAATTCTATAGCTATAGCTGCTGTAAGGAATGCCACTGACAGACCTGGCAAGAATATATTCAAGGAATCATTCAATTGGCTCCTTTTCCGCACTGCGATAGCGATCGCACCATAGAAAACCGCCACCGCAACAAAGCTAAGGCTTAGATAATCCTTATATAGAGCATTGAGCAAACTGAACAAGACGGCCGCAAATGAAAGTGCTGTGGCGGCGAGCATAGCAAAATCCAGATCCTCTGCCTTGAGTTTTTCGAATATAAGCCTAGCCACCGACGCCGCCGTGAATATGAGGAATTGCAACATGACGAAGAAAAGAGTGGGCACTAGCAGGTCGGTAGTGTACGACATAGCCAACCATGAACCGAAATGCAACCAAGTTCCGATGAGGCCGATGAGCACGAGCGGCGCCCATTTCTTGTAAATGAGAATGCCCAGAAGTCCGGCATTCAAGATCGTGAGATATGTGAAAGTAACCCACGGACCGATTAAAGCTACACCTATCATGGACGGAGCCAAATACCCGCCGATCAAAGCGATGACTGACAAAGATATAGTCGCATTAACAATGCTTATGCCGACACCGATAGCTGTGACTATTATCATGCCCAGGAAAGCTGTCATGGGATCAACCAATTGATACAAAGCGAACGCAGCATAGACAGAAAGATACAAGACTGCCAAACCTCCACCCATGAGCAGGTCGGAATATGAGAGGTACTTCTTGCGCAGCCATTGCCCCAAAGCCAAGAGACCAAGACCAATAATGATTCCAACAAGTACTCTTCCTGACGGTCCGATCCAGTTGTTGTCAAAAGCGTATTTCAGGAAGAAGGCCACTCCGATGACCACAGCTCCGATGCCTATGCGTCCGAGGATTTTGCCGGACATCTCATCTGTTGAAATGCTCGGAGCGACTGGGGCCTTTGGAACCGAGGGATTGATTGGCGCTACTGTTGCCACCGGAGCCGTGGGGACCGTCCTTTCTACCGGACTTATTGCCGGCGCCATATTTGGCGCTTTTTGATCAGGATTCGTGAGCTTTGATCTTATAAGAGTCTCAAGCTTATCGATGCGGTTATGTTGATAAGCAAACATTATGACGACAATGATGAAAAGGATTATTTCCATATGAATGAATGATATGTTAATAGTCCTATTATCCTATATATCAATAGCGATTCATATGGGCCGTGGGGATAACGTAACATAAGCACAAAAGCCCCTTATTCAGGGGCTTTTGACGATTAAAATATGTAACCTCTTACTTCGTCCCGTACCCAACTGTGCTGGTGTTGATATCGGCCGGCAGATCCTTTGGCGTCAAACTATCAACCATGGCCTTCTTGGGCGAACCGGGGAATCCAGATCCGGCTGGAACGAGGCGGCCGATGATGACGTTCTCCATGAGACCAGTGAGGTCATCAGAAGCTCCACGGACAGCGTTAGCGATGAGGACGCGGGTTGTGTGCTGGAATGAAGCAGCCGAAAGGAATGACTTCCTAGACAATGAGGTCTCGGTGATACCCATGACTAGTCTCTCGACTTTGGCTTGTGTCCCACCGTTTTCCTTGGCAGCGGCATTCTCTTCAGAGAGCTGGATATCATCGACGATCATACCTTCGGTCAGATTGGTCTCGCCTCCATCCTTGACCTTGCGGCGACTGAACATCTGCTTGACGATGAGTTCGATGTGCTTTCTAGAGACAGCTTCACCCTGCAATTCATATATTTTTCCGATCTCGGTAATAACATATTCCTTGGCGCGCTCTTCCCCACCAAATTCGAACAATTCGTCAATGTCGGCTGAGCCATCAGTGAGCAATTGGCCTTTCTTGATCTGATCGCCGATCTTGACCATGGTGGTGCGACGATATGGGAACACGTATTCTATCTCCGCGGCTTTCTTGCCCTTGGCCTTATCCTCCAATTCCGGCATGACTTTGATGAGCTTCTCTTTACCCATATCTTTGACATCGACAACAAATCCATCGACTGAAGCAACTACGGCCGGATTCTTCGGGCGACGCTTCTCGAAGACTTCCTCGACACGAGGCAAACCTTGAGTGATATCTCCACCGGCTGCTGCAGCTCCTCCCTGGTGAAAAGTTCTCATAGTGAGCTGGGTTCCCGGTTCACCGATAGCTTGAGCAGCGATGGTTCCTACTGCTTCGCCGAGGGCAATCAAACGATTCCTTCCAAGATCGAGACCATAACATTTTGCACAAACACCACGGATAGTCTTGCACGATAGTGGCGACCTTACTGGTACTTGAAGTATTCCAGCATCTTCGATGGCTTGGGCGTCAGTTTTAGACAAGAGATGTCCTTTCTTGAATAGAGTATTACCTGTCATATCGATGACATCTTCGGCGATGATACGTCCACGGATATTCTTTGAAAGTGGGATGGCCAATCCGGAAGCGGTCTGCTTGTGGATCAATATCGAATCCTTGGTTCCACAATCTTCTTCTGAAACTACGACGTCCTGAGCGACCACGAAGAGCTTGCGAGTCAGGTATCCGGCCTTGGCGGTATTGAGCGCCGTGTCGGTCAGACCCTTACGTGATCCGTGAGTGGTGATGAAATATTCGATAGGAGTCAAACCTTCCTTGGCGCAGGACAAGATCGGGAATTCGATGGTCTCTCCGGAAACGGATGAGATCAAACCTTTCATACCAGCCATCTGAGTGATCTGTGACATTGATCCGCGAGCGCCAGACATGACCATATCATAGACCGAGCCGTTTCGATCCAAAGATTTTGGAATAGCCTTCTCCACTTGGCCTTTGGCATTCTGCCAAGTTTCGATATGCTTTCTGATCCTTTCCTCTTCGGTCAACAAGCCCTCATTGAACTGCATAGTGACTGTTTCAGCCTGACGTTTGGCCGCTTTGATTATTTCCGTCTTGGCCGCTGGAACCACGACATCATCGATGCCCCAAGTCGTACCTGAAGCTGTGGCGTAGCTGAAACCGAACGATTTTATCTTGTCTAGGATCGGCGCGATGTTCTCAGCTCCATATCTGGTGATGAGCTCATCGACTATGAGACCGAGCCTCTTGCGACCGACTTCCTCATTGATATATGGGAAATCTTCCGGTAAAACGTTGTTGAAGATGATGCGTCCGACAGTCGTCTCGACTATTCCGCCTTTGAATACGGCATAAGTCGGCGTCTCCGGCGCTATGACCTTTATTGATTCGCGCAAATCTATAGCACCAAAGCTATGTGCCAATATCGCAGCATCAGGCGATTCAAAGTACTTGAGGTTCGGCTTCTCCCCCGCTACATTAGATTTCGAGACTGGCTCGACGATCTTCGTCACCCAGAAGCATCCGAGGACGATGTCGAGCATCTTTGCGGCGACTGTTGGATCATTGTTACCTGGCTTCAAGATGTTCTTGTCAGCGGCCATGATCTCACGAGCTTCCATTTGTGCTTCATCAGAGAGAGGCACGTGGACGGCCATCTGGTCTCCATCGAAGTCGGCGTTGAAAGCCGTACAGACCAATGGGTGAACCTGGATAGCATTACCTTCGATAAGGACCGGCTTGAAGGCCTGGATACCCAATCGGTGCAATGTCGGAGCGCGGTTCAAAAGCACGTATTTGCCACGAATGACTTCTTCCAAGATTTCCCAGACTTCCTTGGCACCATCGTCAATCAATCGGTTAGCACCACGGATGTTGTATGCTAATTCTTTACGCAAAAGTCCGGAAATGACGAATGGGCGGAAAAGTTCCAGCGCCATGTGCTTCGGCAATCCACATTCGCTTAACTTCAAATCTGGACCGACCACAATGACTGAACGGCCTGAATAGTCTACACGCTTACCGAGAAGGTTCTGACGGAAGAGTCCCCGCTTGGACTTCAAGCTATCAGACAATGATTTCAATGCTCGCTTCTGGGCGGCTACGGCAGCAGCACCAGCCGAAGAGCTGTGACGGATAGAGTTATCGATAAGAGCGTCAACAGCTTCCTGGAGGATGCGCTTTTCATTTCTCAAGATGACTTCCGGAGCATTAATCTCCTTCAATTTCAAAAGACGATTATTGCGGTTGATGACGCGGCGATAGAGGTCGTTCACATCAGATGTTGCATAGCGTCCACCATCAAGAGCAACCATCGGACGCAATCCCGGTGGAATGACTGGAATCCTAACTAGGAACATCCACTCAGGGCGCAGCTTGGCTCTGATCATTTGTTTGACCAAAGAGAGACGCTTGGCAAGCTTCTCACGTTCAGCTGAACCAGCCTCAGAATAGAATTTTTCTAGTTCTATCTGGAGCTTCTCTAGATCGATCTTCTTAAGCAATTCATAAACTACTTCCGCACCGATACCGGCCTCAAAGAGAGCACCGTATTTGACGGCATACTTGTGATAAGTCGCTTCATCCATGACAAAGCCCATTTCCAATGTTTCGATTTCCGATCGAGCCGTCACAACCAATCCTTTCAATGCTTCCTTTGTCTTGTCGTCCTGAGCGGTTTTGACCTTATTCTTGTACTCGGCATCGAGTTCCTTCAAGAAACTGGCCTTCTCATTTTCATGAACTTTGGTGATGATGTAACCAGCGAAATAGACCACCTTCTCCAAATCTGAAGTGGTCATCCCCAGTATGAGACCGATGCGTGAAGGAACGCTGCGGAGGAACCATATATGCGAGACCGGCGTGGCCAGCTCGATATGTCCCATGCGCTCGCGGCGCACGATCGATCGAGTGATCTCCACCCCGCATTTCTCACAGACGATACCCTTGTAGCGGATGCCACGGTATTTGCCACAATAACATTCGTAGTCGCGGTCTGGACCAAAGATGCGCTCATCGAAGAGACCGCTCTTTTCCGATCTCTGAGTGCGATAGTTGATCGTCTCCGGCTTGGTCACTTCCCCATAGGACCATTCGACTATCTTCTCTGGCGAGGCTAGCGACAATTTGACGAGGTCAAAGTGTTGAGGATCGATCTGCTTCTTTGTTGTTATTGTGGTGGTCATGGTTTTAATAATTTTTATGATTAATGATTAATGCGGTGGTTATTTTGTAAATTTGAAGGTTGATAATATTTGGTTGAACATTGGATCTCCCACGCTACCAACTACCTCTAAGATCTTATTACTAGAAAAAGGAACATAAACAATCGTACCGATTTGCGAACTTGAGCGTTCAAAACTATTGATTCCCCCAACGACTATGTTAGTGCACGTATCACCCTTATTGGGGTAGCAATCGCTAATATAATCTTTGATTGTCCACAATTTCCCTGTTCCGTCGGTAATGACTTTAGGCATATGTACGATCACATAATAATTTCCGTTTTGGCCAAGCGCCACGGATCCATCTTTAAGCGTATTAAAGGGTCCCCGGTTAGGTTGCGTTGGGCTACTTGGTGGATATTGAAAAGAAAAACTGTATTTACTATTCGTATACGTCTTCCAATTAGAAGTCGAGCTCGTAACTGGAGTTGGATTCGCGGATCGATTCTCATATTCCTTCTGAATCCCATCTATCGTATCCCCCGGTGCCGGACCGAATTTGACGGCCGTGATTCCCGGCTGTGCAAGCAAAGTCTTTTCGACGATCGGATGAACCTGGGCAATTGCGGAAGAAACACCAGCCCAACCATCGATGTCCATTGAAAGAAGGATGTATGCAGTACTATTTACTACCTTAAAGTAAACTATGAGTGATGTTGTGCCAGTTTGAGTAGGAAGATACTCGGCGGCGGCTTCAGCGGCATTCTGACGTGCGTCGGCGACAATCGTATTCGGAATAGCTTTAACCGGTATAAATGTAGTAATTGGCAAAGGATCTGGACCACCGACTTGAACATGTTCGACTGCGGCTTTTCTGAAAGCGGCAAGATCTGATGGGACCATGATCGTAACGGTCGTGGTTGCCAATGTTTGCTGATCGGTACTGGTAGCGACTGTTCCAGTCGTCGCCGATTTATTTGAATTTGCTGCAATGAAATATACAACCGCGGCAATGACCACAATCGCAATGATCCAAATGACTGCCGAGCCTCTTTGTTTTTGATTGAAAGTTTTCATGATATTTATGGCAATTATTTGGTGACAGTAAATTTAACTTTATTACTGGTGTTCCCCCATGGTATGGTGTAAATATTATAGATCCCTGGAGCTATGACCATGTAAGAAGCGCATGAACCGCCTTTCATTCCCAAGTTTTCTTTGCAGACCTTGTTTTCGATCTTGACGCGTATTGTTTGATCCGCTCTGGGAACGCTGCCGATTCCTGGAAGGAATCCAACTTCGCTAGTCTTGACGTTCTGGATCCAAGCATCGAGTTCACCTTCGAAGCCAGCGAGATTTGTGCCTTTCAATACAACAGTCGTACCAGTCGGTCCTGACGACGGTGTAATCGAGGTTATTACCGGAATAGGATTGCTATCAGTTGCTGTCGTAGTCGAATCGCCGCCGATCTGTACCAACGAGTTCCCTTGCAACTTAAACTTCAGAGTCGCCGGCATAGTCCCGCAGCACATCGGTTCGCCCGGGCCTTGAGTGATGATATCAATAGCAATGATACCGTTTTGAATCGATACACCATTCACCTTGATCCGATCCCCGAGCAATTGTGAATCAACATATTGCGGCTGACCCTTGACGTTTATGAACGCCAGCAAATATGTGAACGTGCCAGTTCCGCCAGTATTGGCATCGATCGTAGCGACCATATCAGAAGCACCGTCGCCATTTAGATCGCCATAAGCGTAAGAAGTACTAGCCGTCTTCATTGCGACATCGTAAGAAGAAAGGTCAGTTTGGCCTTTTGTAGTCGAGCCATCGAATTCTCCATTTGTAAGAGTGAAGGTTGTACCATTCGAGTTTGTATCGATGAAATCCGGCAAGGTCGCGTTACTGATCTCATTAACTGTCAGCGCGGACGAATTGGAATTAGTCGCCGGCGAAGTAGATTGGACCGGAACCGGATTAGTACTAGATGCAGTCGGATTAGGGTTCTTCAATGAATTATTCAAGACATTCCTCAATCCAAACACGATAATCCCAGCCACGATCAACACCACCAATAGAATTACCAGTGATGCGACCGAACCTTGTTGATATTGTTGGGGATGTTTTCTCATTTTTGTGGCTTACTGTCGAGGCTTCACCTATCCGTAGTGTAGGCTTCACCTCTACCTGTGTTATTCCTCCTCTACCTTCGGCGTATCCAATAGCTCCACATTCAAGGCCAGGCCGCGAAGCGTCTTCAAGAGCACGTTGAACGAGGCTGGTAGGTTCGGAGCACGCAACCTCTCGCCTTTGACGATGCTATCGAATGTCTGAGAGCGGCCTACGATATCGTCTGACTTGACAGTGAGGATCTCGCGCAGCGTATGAGCGGCACCATGACCGAGGAGCGCCCAGACTTCCATTTCTCCAAAACGCTGACCTCCACCTTGTGCCTTTCCTCCGAGCGGTTGCTGAGTGATGAGAGAGTAAGGGCCGATCGAACGCATGTGGATCTTATCTTCCACCATGTGGTGAAGCTTCAATATGTACATATATCCGACAGCGACTGGCTGGTTGAAATGTTCGCCTGTGCGACCATCGCGAAGCTTCATTTTTCCAGAAGCATCGAAGCCGGCCTTAACCAACTCTTCTTTGATCTCAGCATCCGTAGCGCCAGTGAACGGCGGGACGATCGCTTGGTATCCAAGAGTGTTAGCAGCCAAACCGAGGTGCAATTCGAGAATCTGTCCGAGGTTCATACGTGAAGGAACGCCGAGAGGAGTCAAGATGACGTCGATCGGAGAACCATCTTCCATGTACGGCATATCCTCTTCTGGAAGAATGCGTGAGATGACACCCTTGTTACCGTGTCTTCCAGCCATCTTGTCTCCGACTGAGACGTTACGCACTTGGGCTACTTCGATATAGATCTTCTTGATTATGCCTGATTCCAACTTGTCTCCTTTCTCACGTGAGAATATCTTTACAGAGATGACGCGACCACGCTTTCCATTCTCCATCCTCTTTGAGGTATCCTTTACATCGCGAGCCTTCTCGCCGAAGATTGAGCGGAGTAGACGCTCTTCTGGGGTAAGCTGTGTCTCGCCTTTAGGAGAGATCTTTCCAACTAGGATATCGCCGGGTCTAACCTCTGCGCCGATGCGGACGATTCCTTCCTCTGTTAAGTTCTTCAACTTTGCTTCACCGACGTTCGGTATATCGCAAGTCGTGACTTCAGGTCCAAGTTTGGTGTCACGGACGTTAACGACGAATTCTTCGATATGGATAGATGACCACTTGGAATTCTTGACCACGCGCTCGGAAAGGATGATGGCGTCCTCGTAGTTGTTTCCGGACCAAGACATGAAGGCTACTAGAGCATTGTGACCGAGAGCTATCTCGCCATGATCGGATGTCGAAGTATCGGCTAGGATATCACCCTTCTTGACCTTATCACCGACGTTGACGATCGGGCGTTGATGGAAGACTGTAAATCCGTTCGTTCTGGAGAATAGTACAAGAGTATATTCATGGCTCTTCCCTGTCTTGGTTGATTTGAAGACTATCTTCCTAGCATCGACATGGGTGATTTCTCCAGCATCTGGCGCCACCACGACACGACCGGTGTCTATGACGGCCTTGGCTTCGATACCAGTTGCCACGAATGGCGCTTCTGGGACCAAGCAAGGCGTCGCCTGTTTCTGCATGTTCGAGCCCATGAGCGCGCGGTTAGCATCGTCATGGTTCAAGAATGGGATGAGCGAAGTAGCGATAGAGAAAGCCTGGTTGGTAGCTACGTCGATATAGTCGACTTCTTTCATCTTGGCCAAAGCTGGCTTGCCGTTGATACGGACTTCGATCTCGTCGACAGTAAATTCGCCGTCAGCGGTGTGAGGCGTTGCAGCGTGAGCGATGCGGAAATTCTCTTCTTCCAAAGCGTTCAAGTAGACGATCTCCTTGGTGATCTTGCCATTCTTGACCTTGGCATATGGCGTTTCGATCATACCGAAATCGTTGATGCGGGCATACATGGTCAAACGCAAGACTAGACCGATGTTCGGACCTTCAGGCGTGTGGATCGGACAAAGGCGGCCGTAGTGCGAAGGATGCACGTCGCGGACTTCGAAACCGGCACGTTCACGAGAAAGACCTCCGGGACCGAGAGCAGTCAAAGTTCGGAGATGCTCGACTTCCGCCAAGACGTTCTCTTGAAGCATGAACTGGGAGAGCTGGTTGGTTGTGAAGAATTCCTTGATCCTAGCCTGGAGAGGTCGCGGATATATGAAAGCGACCGGCATAGTGAGGTCAGGTTCGACTGTGGACATCTTGTCCATGATATTGCGCTTCATCTGAGTCAGACCCAGGCGGATGCGCTGTTCCAAAAGCTCGCCGACATAACGGACGCGGCGCGAGCCGAGGTGGTCGATGTCGTCAGCTTGCATATCCGGTGTAACAGAAAGCATCACTATATGGTTAATAGTAGTAGCGACGTCGTCGATGGAAAGAGTGCGCTGTTCCAAAGCTTTCTCTTCCATGGACTTACCGAAGCGCTTGTTGAAACGGAAACGTCCGACGCGGGAAATGTCATAGCGATCGGGAGCTAGCAAGGCTTGTACGAAGTTGCGAGCGTTTTCAGCAGTGGCCAAATCTCCATCACGTAAACGCTTGTGTATCTCTATATATGCATCATCCGTGGACTTGGCATGGTCTTTGGTGAGCGAAAGACCGATGACTTTCAATGTATCCTCCTTATCCTTGAAAAGTTCCAGGATCTTCTCGTTCGTATTTGCGCCCAAAATGCGCAGCAATGAGGTCACTGGGAACTTGCGCTTTCGGTCGATGCGACAATACATGCTGCCATCGGCATCGGTCTCGATCTCCATCCAGACTCCACGAGCCGGGATGATCTTGGCTCCAAAATAGTTCTTGCCTTTGAGCTCGCTCGAAGTAAAAAAGATTCCAAAGGAACGGGCCAGCTGTGGCGAGATGATACGTTCTACGCCATTCACGATGAAAGTCCCATGATCAGTCATGAGCGGAAAATCGGCCAAGAACATCTCCTGTTCCTTGGTCACATTCAGCGACTTATTCTTCAAGGTGACCTTGACCTTGATCTGCCCCTCATAGTTCATCTTGTTGTTCTTGGCAAAATGCTCGTCATACTTAGGACGGATGAGCTCCAAACCGCCGATCGAGAGTTCGAACTTCTTGCCAGCGTGGTCACTGATCGGAGAGAACTCTTTGAGCAGATTGGAGAACCCTTGCTCCATGAGCCAGGCAAAAGACGTGAGCTGCGACTCAACCATGTGCGGCATTTCTGCTAGTGGCGTTTGATACCGACTGAAATATTTCTTTGGGCGGCTGGTTGTGGAGATAGGCATGTTTTTTATAATTTATTAATAATGATTGTTAAAATTGTTAAAAGTTTGAAAGTTCTTAAAGTCAGAAAGTTTGTAAAGTCGGCTTTATGAACTTTATGACTTGATAAACTTTACCAACTATCGAAGACACAAAAGTCGCCCTCAAGGACGATAACGGGCCGTTGGTTAGCGGTAGATATTCACGATGGGATCAATTTAAGCCATTTATCCCTCGCCAAAAGCAGAACACAATCTGCGAAGATAGAGCAACCCTAGCAAACTGAGAAAGGCCTGTCAAGTGGATAACTACCAATAACCCCATTTTGTTACATTTTACCCTTATTTGCTTCCTTTCTGGTGACTTTCCATTCATCCATCTTGGCGTGATTCCCGCTCAAGAGGATCCTTGGTACGCGCAACTTTTTGTTCTTATAAGTAATAACTTCCGGTCTGGTGTAGACGTCCGGACTGGCCACCCGAAGCTCTTCTATAGATTGGCCGTGACCAAGAACGCCCGGTAACCTCCGCGTGATCGAATCGATAACGATCATGGCTGGTAATTCCCCTCCCGTTAAGACATAAGGTCCGACTGAGACATCCTCCATCGGAAATGCTTTTTTAATACGAGCATCGATGCCTTCGTAGCGACCGCAGACTAGGACGATGTCCGTATATTTTTTTAATGAATCAGCAACGACATTACTGAACTGCTCCCCTGCCGGCGAAAAGAAGATAATTTTTACTTTATGTTTTCCTCCTTTCTCCTTCCTCCTTCCTGCTCGCTTCTTGCCTATCGCTTTTTCGATCGCCTTGATGACAGGCAATGCCTCGATGACCATTCCCGGCCCTCCACCATACGGCCTGTTATCAACTCGCCTCTCCGCGTAGGTCTTGGCCTTCTTGCCATCCTTCGTCGTTGCAAAATCACGCGGATTGTAGTGCTTCACCGTGATCAATCCGCGTTCTTGTGCGCGCTTAATGATAGAGGCATTCAGGTATGACTCAAAAGATTCCGGAAACAGGCTGATCAGGTGAAACGTTGTCATGTTGATTTAAATTCGATTACCTCGCTTTATTCCAAGAGTGCTTAGATATAGGACTGTAGTATCAGATATAAATGGCAACTTAATGATATCCGCGATTTCCATGAATAATTGGAATTGATTTTAGCTTGATTGGACATAAAAAATTGGATAAAAAAAATCCGTGGCTCAACTTTACCACGGAAAGCACGACACGTCCACCTATTCGGCTTGAATTCTAGCCTGAAGCACAACACCTCCCTAGCGTAGAATAGCGGTATACCATTACCAGCCATTAACGCTAAGGAGATGTCGCATACACAATTTAACAGAGATACTAGGATCGAGCTAGCGATTCTTTTGAATGCCA
>CAIQIZ010000004.1 GCA_903872035.1 uncultured bacterium
AAGGTTGCCACAACAAGATCAAGCTCATCAAGAGAATGTCTTACGGATTTCGCAATTTCAAAAACTACGTACTCAAAATCACATTGGCATTTTTGCCTTTCATTTTCCTAAATCTTCCACACTGATATTCAAAGAACCGCGGATATAGAGGAACTGATACCTTTTTTGAGGTGCAGTCTCCAGACGTTGACTTCGAGCCGGTATTTTGATAGCTTATATGCTACTTATGGATACAAAGAAAACAATGGAAACGATGTTCGGAGTAGGTGCGCATTTTGGATTGGGTCGCTCACGACGCCATCCGACTGTTTCGTCATACATTTTTGGAACAAAAAATAGAACTGACATATTCGATCTAGAAAAGACAGAAGCCCTGCTTGAAAAAGCCAAGGTTTTTGTAAGCTCTTTGGCTAGTGAAGGAAAGACGATTCTATTTGTAGGCGGCAAGAAAGAGGCTTCGGCTGCGGTAAAGCATTCGGCACAGTCGCTCAATATGCCATTTGTCGAAGGACGCTGGATCGGTGGTACAATCACAAATTTTGGACAGATAAGGAAGCGCATCGATCGCTACGAGAAATTGGTCTCGGATCGAGAGAAGGGTGAGTTGGCTAAATACACAAAAAGAGAGCGTATGCTTATAGACAAGGAGATCGCATCTCTCGAAAAGATGTTCTTGGGGATTGTATCTCTAAAGAAGGCACCTGATGCGCTATTCATCATCGATCCACGACATGAGAAGAGCGCTATCAAAGAAGCCGCTGATTTCAATATCCCTGTCATCGCTTTAGCCAGTTCTGACTGCAATATCGGAAAGATCGCTTATCCCATGGTTGGAAATGATGCGGCCAAGGCCAGTATCCAATACTTTGTTGATGAGATCACCTCCTCTTATCAGAAGGGAAAGTTGACCGTCAAGGCTCCGACTCCGTTGAAGGCAGCCTAGAGACAGATTTTCGGTTTTTACCTCATATCATTATGATCGGTCCCATTTTCCCTTTTTTACTAGAAGAGCAGAGTGAATTATCAACAAGCACTCCGCAAATTAAAAAAGAAAATCCAATGAATTCAAAAAAACCAGCTGTTCCAGAGAACAAGCCTACAGTCGCTATCACAACAGAACAGATCAAAGAGCTCCGCGATCAAACCGGCATTTCTATCATGCAATGCAAGAAGGCATTGGAAGAGGCTGGTGGCGATATGGCCAAAGCCATCGTCATATTGCAAAAGAAGAGTGGTGAGCTTTCGGCCAAGAAAGGCAGCCGAACATTCCGGGCTGGCGCGATTCAGGCATATATCCATGCCAACGGCACGCTCGGTTCAATGGTAGAACTCGACTGCGAGAGCGATTTCGTGTCCAATAACGACGAATTCAAGGCTTTGGCGCGTGATATCGCTATGCATGTGACCGCCACCAATCCCAAATTCTTGAAAAAAGATGATATACTAGAGGCAGACAAAAAGGCGGCTCGCGAAGTATTCGAAGCGGAAGTCAAAGGCAAGCCCGAAGCAGTGAGGAAGACGATCCTCGACGGCAAGCTCGAAGCGTATTTCGGGGAGATGGTCCTTTTAGATCAGCCGTTCATCAAGGATAACTCAGTTACGATCCAAGGTCTTATCGACAAGGCTGTCCAGAAATTCGGCGAGAAGATCGCCGTCACGAGGTTCATAAGGTTCAAAGCTCTAGAGTAATCTAGAACCCATCAATATGTATCCACTAATCATAACGTTCTACCTTTCCTTCATAGGCATCATTGTCATGGTTCTCATGAAGCGCCACGAGGTGAAGTCCGGTAAGGTCACGGTCGTCTCGCGCCTGGGACAGGGAAGCGACCAATTCTTTCATCGCATATTTTCTCTTGTTAAAGAGGGGGCTTCTTATGTCAACAAGCATTCATTCATCGCCATCGCTCAAGTTGCAGCATTCCACGTTCTTTTGCCCATCCGCAAGATTTACGTCGAGCTAAAACATCGTGCTCTTTCCAATCCACATTCACGTAAAGTCGTCGATGCTGTTCGTGGCCGGGGCGAGATAACTCCTCACAGCGCATCGTTCTATTTGAGAAGGATCGGTGACAAGTAAGATGTTCGAGTTGATACTTAGTCGATTTACTGTTACCTTATGGAGGTAATTTTTTAATTACGCCGCCTTAGCTCAGTTGGTAGAGCAACGCTTTTGTAAAGCGAAGGTCCCCAGTTCAAGTCTGGGAGGCGGCTCATGAAGGGAGGCTCGAAAATTAAGCCGGGTATCTACAAACACTATAAGGGCGGTTTGTATAAGGTGCTATTTATTGCCAGACACTCGGAAACTTTAGAGGAAATGGTAGTCTATGAGCATGTTGAGAAATCAGCTGATAAGTATTGGGTGCGGCCACTCTCCATGTTCAAGGAATCGGTGCTAGTAGATGGAAAGAAAGTGAGGAGATTTACGCTCATTAAGTAAGAGGTGAAATTTTACGCGTTTTTTGCTAGAGTAATAGCCATGCGACACATAGTCATAACCGATCCAAAAGAGAAGGAAATCCTCGCCCAACTCGAAAAGCGCACTGATTTCAAGAGCTTGCGAATGAAGCGTCTCTTGGCCTTGCCAGATCTCACAAAGAAAGCTAATTCTCCAGTTAAGATCCTTTTTGATCAGATTTTCAAACTTCCCAGATTTGCGGATTTCGATATCGTCGATTTCCCAAAGATAGTGACGGTGGAGCAGAATTTCAATTTATTGAATACTCCAAAGGACCACCCAAGTAGGAGGGAAACTGATACTTATTATGTGACCGATGATTACCTACTCCGTACGCAGATGACGGCCATGTGGTCTTTTTACTTGAAGGATCCAGAGGTATTGAAGCGCCTGGAAACAGAAGGACACATTCAGGCCTTGGCACCCGGCATTGTTTACCGCAAGGATGAGATAGATAGGCACCATTTCCCGGCATTTCATCAGATCGACGGCTTACTTATTTGCAAGAAGAGCCAGAAAGTCATCACTCAAAATGATCTGAAAGAGGTTCAAGCCGATTTGGCCAAGGGTATTTTCGGCCCGCAGATCGAGTATAAATTCTTGGAAGACGATTTTCCTTACACAGTGCAAAGCTTGGAAATGGACATTATGTTCAATGGTAGCTGGCTGGAAGTGAATGGGGCAGGTCTCGTCAATCCAATAGTTTTGAAGAATTTCGGTCTGGATCCAGAGATCTACAATGGCTGGGCCTTTGGATTTGGAGAGAGGTTGGCCATGATAAAGATGAGCATACCGGATATCCGCATCCTCTGGTCGGATGATCCTCGTATCACCTCACAATTCATCGACATCGATTCCAAATACAAAGAAGTCAGCAAGTATCCGTCGACTCTGCGCGATATCTCATTCATTGTGGACAAGAGCGTCGGTCTCAACAATTACTTTGAGATCGTCCGCGAATATGCCGGTAACCTGATCGAGGAAGTGAAGCTTATCGATAGCTATGAAAATGCCAAGAAGTTCGGCGAAGGAAAGATGAGTTACACCTTTCGGATCGTATACTGTTCTCCAGAAAGGACGCTGACGAATGAAGAGGTCAATGGTATCCAAGCTAAGATCATAGAAAAGACCAAATCAGAGCTCAAAGCGGTGGTGAGGTAGAAGTCAGGCCTCCACCGATAATCAGAATATAGCTATTCCTATATGATTCAACACATTTCTGCGGTAGAGGCGAAGCCTCCACGATATTTTTGGAGCTCTCTTCCTAGGCCATTTTTCGTGCTTGCCCCTATGGCAAATGTCACGGATTCGATTTTCCGAAAGGTTATTACCAAGTATGGCAAGCCAGATGTATTTTGGACCGAATTTGTATCGGCTGACGGTTTGATTTCGACTGGTCAGAAACGACTGCTACCGGATTTAAAATATTTTGCGAAGGAACGACCTATAGTTGCTCAGCTATTCACTGGCAATCCAGAATCGATGAGGAAGGCGGCCGAATTGGTGGCTAAGCTGAAATTTGATGGTCTAGATATCAATATGGGTTGCCCGGATAGGGCTGTTCAAAAACAGGGTGGTGGAGCAGCGCTCATGAAGAAACCCGAATTGGCACTAGAAATACTGAGAGCCGCTAGGGAAGGAGTAAGAAGCAAGGAGGATGGAGTCAACATTCCTGTCTCTATCAAAACTCGGATCGGCTTCAATCAGGTCGATCTTAAATGGATTGAACTACTTCTTATGCAGAAATTGCCGGCCTTAACTGTTCATTTGAGGACTCGCAAAGAAATGTCTGATGTACCAGCTCATTGGGAAATGATGCCGGAAATCATTCGTCTGCGTGATGAGATTCAAGCAGATTTGAAGCCTAGCGAGCGCACACTCATTATTGGAAATGGCGACGTAGAAACTATCGAAAAAGGCCGCGAATTAGCAGCGAAGTATGGATGCGACGGCATAATGATAGGTCGTGGGATTTTCGGCAAGCCGTGGCTTTTTGAAAATGTCCGCAAAGGAGATGCTAAGCCAAAGTCTCCAGAGCAACGGTTGAAGATACTTCTCGAGCACGCCAAACTATTTGAAAAGAGCTATTGTGGCAAGAAGCGGATCAAGAACTTCGAAGTCATGAAAAAGCACTTCAAAGCTTATGTCTCTGGCTGGGACGGTGCCAAGGAATTGCGAGCGAAGCTGATGGTGGTCGAGAGCGCTAAAGATGTGGAAAAACTCATTAGACCTTTGCTGTAAATCCTGTTAAGGTGTAGGCAGTTCTTTAGAATCAACTTCGGAATCATTATGTCTTATGAGTACTCAATATTTGTCCGCCGATCTGGTCGTCATTCCTGTTCCGGGTGCGTGCCTGTGCCTACCGTCAGCGAGGCAGTACGAACTGTACAAACGTGTCTCATTCGGATTCAGTGCTTTTTCGAATGAATTTCACAGTTCGGTCTGGCTGCTGGATATATTGGACAACGCTTTCACGACTCGGTTCTTCGAACATCGGGTCAAGGCATGGCTCAAAGCGGAAATCGAGAAGACCGGCGAACCATTCTATTTACCGAACTGGCTCGACATGTACGGCCGAATGTCGGCATATTCCCGACGTATCCAGCTCCCGCTATCATCGCTGGTCGTCGGTTACGGTATGGATCTGGAGGATGAAAGCATTTTGCAAGATATCCAGTATCACTTTCTGGATGATCTCTGGAAAGGTGCGGCAGCCATGTTCAAAGATCAGTTGCCGAAGTAGCTTTCAATTTTAGAGCATAAAGCAGCGGGCCGGAGACCTGCTGCATTTTTATCTTTTCGAGACCTTTATTCTTGATACCTAATACCTTATACTTACCGCATGGCCGTTCTATACCGCACATACCGTCCGACGAAATGGTCAGAAGTCGTTGGACAGGATCATATAGTCAATGCCTTGAAAGATGCGTTGGCAAATCAGCGAACAGCTCACGCGTACCTATTTTCTGGCTCAAGGGGAACAGGCAAGACCACCACGGCACGAATTCTTGCGCATGAATTGAAGACCAATGACGAGGATATCTATGAGATAGATGCCGCTTCGAATAGAGGCATAGATAACATCCGGGAGCTTCGCGAGCATGTGTCAGTCTTACCGTTTTCTTCGCCATTCAAAGTCTACATCATAGATGAAGTGCATATGCTTTCCAAGGAAGCCTGGAATGCTCTTTTGAAGACTTTGGAGGAGCCGCCGAAGCATGTGGTCTTCGTTCTGGCTACGACGGAGCTTGATAAGGTGCCAGATACAATCATTTCTCGCTGCCAGACGTTCACCTTCCGAAAACCAGGTCGTGAGGTCTTGCGCAAAGAATTGCAGCGCATCGCAACCAAAGAAGGTATTACGATCGACGCTGGTGCAGCAGATCTTCTAGCGCTGCTAGGTGACGGATCATTCCGAGATGCGCTTGGAATGCTAGAAAAAGTGATTGCTGCTTCTTCTGACAAAAAAATCAGTCGTGTGGAAGTCGAGAACATTACCGGCGCTCCGCGAGCGGGTCTCGTCAATTCATTCATCGAGGCTTTGATAGGGAAGAATTCCGACTCGGCCCTGAAAAGTGTCAGCGAAGCGGAAAAGTCAGGTATTGCCATGACTATTTTCGTGACGCTCATCTTGGAGAAGATGCGGTTCATTCTGCTTCTGCAACATTCAGCATCTTCGAAGGCTAGCATCCAGGAGAGAGTCTCGCCTGATGATTTCGAATTCATTTCGGCCCAGGTGGGGAAGAAAACATTGACGCCAGTCATGCTCTCTATCGTCCTTGCCGCGGCCGAATCAACGGCTCGTGCCAGAATAGAGCAATTACCCCTCGAATTGGCTGTTGTGGAGATTTGTGCTTAAATGATGTGACCTATTGGGGGGTCGTCTAACGGTAGGACAGCAGCCTTTGAAGCTGTTTATGAAGGTCCGATTCCTTCCCCCCCAGCAAAAAATCGCATGAAAAAAATCGTCGCCATAGGAGGAGGTGAAATCGGAAGTCCTGGATGTCTGATTGAAACCACTAAAATCGATAAGGAGATCATCCGTCTCTCCGGTAAGAAGAGACCTCGCGTGCTTTTTATACCTACAGCTAGTTCTGATTCGGATGGCTATTTTGAGACTGTGAAAAAACATTTTGGGAAACGGTTGGGATGCGAAGTAGACGTGCTCCGAGTGATCAAAGAAAAACTTTCCCGCGCGGAAATCGAGCGAAAAGTATTGTCTTCTGACATTGTTTATGTAGGGGGTGGCAACACGCTGAAAATGATCCGGATCTGGAAATCGTGTCGTTTAGATATCATATTACAGAAAGCTTGGGACAAAGGCATCGTTCTTTCCGGCCTAAGCGCAGGGTCGATTTGCTGGTTCCGCAATGGGACTTCGGATTCCAGACGATTCAAAAATCCCGATGCTGATCTTATAAAAGTCAGCGGACTGGGATTTATTCCTGCCACGCATTCTCCGCACTATGATGTCGAAAAAGACCGCCGTCCGGGGTTGAAGAAGATAATGCAGAAAACCTCAGGCATTGCTATAGCCATAGACAATTGTTGTGCTGTCGAATTCATAGATAATACATATCGCGTCATTGCCTCAAAACCTGCAGCAAAGGCATATAAGGTGTATTGGAAGGCAGGTAAACATTACGAAATAGAAATTTTAAAACAGAAGAAATTCTTGCCATTATTTGACTTACTGACTAAATAGTTGCAGGAATTTTTTGTATACGTTACTATAAATATTTGAGTCAAATCATGATACTTATTCACATCGAATAAGCCGATTTGATTTGTTCAGTTACATACATAGTTATGAAGACAATGCTCCAAGCACCTCCTCGGCTCGCTCGAACGGGTTCCTCGGGACCTCTTAGCGAGCAAATCATCCCTGCAACTCCTGGCACGAATTACGTCTACTCGTCCCTTTTCACTGGCGAGCGGCCGCTCTACGCGCTTCTGGATTGTAAGGCCAACAAGTCCCGTGTCCTTGCGCATGCAGCTTTGCTCAGCCGCGAAGTTCATCTGCATTTTGCGTTCGAGGACGCTGCCCGCGCCAAAGTCTCTTCGATAAAGATGGCCAAGGATGGTGGGCTGCTCGGCAACATCAGCACCGAATTTGACGACGTCTTCGTTGCTCCTGCTGACATTGCGATCGAGGATTTCTACACCGTGAGCGCGCGCCGCGATTCGGGGAAGCTCATTGAGATCTGCCAAGCGGCATGTCAGCAACACAAGACCTGCGCCGTCGTGGCGCCCGGCATGATCGTTGCTGTGCTGACTGGCGGCGGCAAATATGGTTTGTTCCTGGTGAAGGGTTTAGCATCGATGTCGGCTAGTATCGACGCCTACCATATCTTGGCGTAGAAACCACATATCCGTGTGTTCTCAGCATCGCGACGGGATTCCGGTAGAGAGGCCTCCTGTGACTAGACTTCAGAGCGTACCAATTGGCATGGTACGCTTCTTTTTATGAGCGAGCCATCAATATTATCAATACATGACGCGGACTTAGCCAAAATATAGCACCTCCCATTTAGCTACTTATCCTCCGGAGCTGCTTCCCATACTTTATGGAAATATGCTTCGCTCTGGGCTTTCTGCTCTGGCTTCGCCCCTTTCATCATATCCTGTGTCATCTTGAACTTCTCTGGATGTGCCTCTTTGACATGCTTCCAGGCCATATCTGACATCTCTTTTTCCGTGGCGGCTGTCATTTTATGATCGCAGTCTCCGCCGAATTGCGCGCAAGTGATTGTTTTCATAGGTAAATTGATTATTGTTTAAAATGTAATAAGCGAATATCGAGTAATGCATTAAATATACTGATGAGATTCATCGATTGGTGCGTCAATATCCGTTTACTAATGACTGATACAGCGCGGCTTAAGCTCTTTTCTTTTGCAAAGTGTTGTATGATAATAGTGTTAACGTCAATGAATAAACTACTATTAAAAGATGCGTTCGGGTGGGGTATAGCACTCTGGTTCATCGGTTATGTCTTGGGATTCGTATTATTTGCCATTGTACCGGCTAGTATGATCGGTTGGGTAATCATGCCAATTGGAGTCATTATCACTCTTTGGGTATTGTTGAAGAAGGTTAAAGGGAACTCGTTTCTGCATTACTTTCTAGTGGCGATAGTCTGGACCATTATTGCGGTCGCCATGGATTATCTTCTAATAGTAAAAGTCCTCCATCCGGTCGATGGTTACTACAAACTTGATGTGTACATATACTATGCTTTGACTTTTATTCTGCCACTTCTAACGATATCCATAAAGAAGAGGCATGGTGAAGAACAGATTGCGGTAGTTGGCGAATTGACAGATAACCCGAATGTCAAAGTAGCTATGACTAGATTGGGCAGGGGTTTGGTGACTATCGCAGATATTTCAAAAGGTGAAATCATTGCCCGTTTCGATGGGGAAATATTTAGCGCCGGAATGGCAAGTGAGTTACCGAATGATCAGCCATTATATGTAAGAGACCATGCTGTGCAATTTTCTGATAAACAATATCGTTGGAGCAAATTTGGTACGGCTATGAATCATTCATGTGATCCTAATTGTGGAATTAATGGCACAGGATCGATGTTTACGATTGTTTCCATGAGGCCGATATCAAAAGGTACAGAATTGACATTTGATTACGAGATGACAGAAGACAGCGACTGGAGGATGGATTGTAAATGCGGAAGTCCTATTTGTAGACAAACGATCGGAGCGTATGCGAATACGCCGAATGAAACCCGGAAGAAATATGGCGGTTATGTCGCTAAATACTTGATTGATAAGTACGGCGAAGCGAAGTGATTCATATGTCCGATCAATTCACCAGAATATTGAATAATATCATCCGGCGTATTTGCAAAGACAATTCCTAGAGGATATAATTGCTAACAAGTTCCCGTCTCTCATAGCCAGCTAACTGCGACTAAAATGCGGAATCATTATTATTGACCAATAATCAAACAACTAAAATATGACATTCAGCATGCTACGTTCCAAGCTCGAAAGGGTTATGTCTCCAAAGATGATCATCATACCCATGATGATAGTGAGCATTTTTGTTGCCGGATCTATTACTCAAGCTGCCGTACCGACATCTGGACAGGTGGGGGCATGGAAATTTACTTCTGCCCCGGTCAATCAGAGCATACCCGATTCAAGTACTCTCGATCCAGGCTCATATCTGTGGTCAGTCTCGGCTATGATCAAAGGTAGTGGAGATGGAACTATAGTCTGGAAAGGTAATAGGTCTGATTCCGATCTTTATAAGCTGGCGATTTCAGGAGGAAAAGCCACGTTCACAATTAATTCCGGCGGAACTGGTGTGACTGCTACGGCTGTTTCGTCTGCAAGCGTAAACGACGGGAGGTGGCATATGATAACTGGCACGAGGAGCTCGACAAAGACCGCGAACATATATGTTGACGGCGTCCTATCCGGGACATCAGCATACACGGGCTCCGGTTCAGCTATAGATACTGATACGCCGCTGACCATTGGATCGCAGAATGGAGCCGATCCGTACACCGGTCTCATTGACCAAGTATACGTTTTTAATCGTGCGCTAGCCGGTGCGGAGATATCAGGGATGTACGCGACACCAACTGGAGGGACATCTGGCACAGGTGGCACGGCTGGAATAGGTGGTTTGAGCTCACCAACACCTTCGCCGTCGAACCTCCCTGTGACCGGGTGCACTTTGCCGAGCCAGATATTTAACCTGACGAACTGGAAGGTCACTTTACCTATCGGTTCAAGTCACAGTCCTACGGAGATATTCCAACCGGCATTAGGATCTCTCACCAACCAGTATTTCAAAACGAACTCGTCCTGCACAGCTGTGGACTTCACGGCCCCGACAGATGGCGTGACCACGAGCGGTTCCAGCTATCCTCGCTCGGAGCTCCGGGAGATGACAGACAATGGGAAGTCGCTAGCCAGCTGGGGTACAAATGACGGTATCACTCATACCATGTTCATCGATGAGGCCATCCTGGCCGTGCCGGCCACTAAGTCACAAGTCGTGGCTGGACAGATTCACGATCCTAATGATGATGTAACGGTGATCAGGTTGGATTACCCTGATCTTCACATCGATTTGAATGGCGCAGCCGGTCCCAGCCTCGACGCACACTATGTGCTCGGCCGCCGTTTTACCGTGAAATTGGTCGCTCATGACGGACGGATAGATTACTATTACAACAATAACCCCACTCCGGTTTACACGTATGTCAAAGCCAGCAGCGGAGATTATTTCAAAGTCGGAGCTTATACGCAGTCGAATTGCAGCCACGAGGCCGCCTGTGGCCCGAATAATTTCGGAGAAGTGGAAGTGTACAATACGTGGGTGCAACACGGTGCGGCCGTGAATCCATCGCCGACTGCTTCCCCGCAACCTGGCGGGGGTACGGTTACGCATACCGGCTCGATGAAATTCACCATAGGCCAACGGATCGTTTCTGACGCTGTAGTCAATGTCAGGCAGTCTCCCGGAGGCGCGCTTCTGGGGAAGCAAGCCAAAAAATCTACCGGTCTTGTGGTGGCCGGTCCTATCTACGCTGTCTTGCCCTCTAGCGGTCACTATTTCTGGTGGTGGAATATCGACTTTGCCTCCGGGTCCGATGGTTGGGTGGGGGAGGACAACCTAAAAAAATAAGCTAAACAAAATGCACATCCGCGATCTCGGTCCTCTTGCCGTGAAGGACGATATCCTCGATATGATCAGCGCCGTGCTTTGAGGCATTCAAGAAGCCATTCATAGCCGCTTCGGCTAGCCAGCCGGAGTTTATCCAATCGAAGACCCATTCATGGGCATAGCGAGGGTCGTATTGCTCGAAGCCGGCACCCATCATATGAAGCCAGCTTTGATTGTATTCTTCCTGTGAGCCAAGAGCTGGCGCCATTATTATAGGCAAGCCAAGTCCTACGTAAAAGGATAGCTCGCTGGGCTTTGTCCAGAGAATGTCTGTTTCTGGGAGTAGAGCATTGAATTCCTTGAAGTACTCGAACTTATCCGGATTGTATATGACTCGGATGTTCTTATTTAAATATGGTTCGAGAGATAATCCATCGATAGCGCGATTGAATTTATTGCGAAGCGACTCTGAAGTTCCGACGACGAGATTCAGTCTGATCTGATCATCTATGATACTTTGTTTGAAGGATTCCAAGATCTGCACTCCTATATCCGATTGAGCACCAGCACCGCCTATGCAATAAGTTATCGTTAATGGCTTGTCAGACTGCGCCGTGTCGGTCTTCGAGTTCAAGTATATGTACATGAGCCTGCGGAACTTTTTGCTGTAAACGCCGCGAGGATCGAGCTTGAGCAATCGGCGTGACAAAGATGCGAGCATGACATCGTCAGTTTGTGGATCCCCGATTGCTTCCTTTGGCAGGGGGAAACCAGAGGCGATGATATTATCCGATCGTACCCCATAAAGCTTCAATCTCTCACGTGTACGTTCTGTCGGTGCCAGATATATGATCCGGCTCTTTGATGGTTCGAGAGGCGCCCAAGCGCGGGCGATGTCGGTATCCGTGCATAGACAGTAGATGTCGCCCAAATATCCATGTTCTTCCGCGGCGAAGGCTGGAATCGGGAATGAGCATATGAGGGGCAATGGGTCTTCGCTCAATCGGTCGATGAGGTGCTTGCCGAAGCCTCCACGGATCAGATCATAGATGACATTTAGCGAGTATGTCGGCTTGGAAAGATCGCGGCGTGGATAGAATGGCGGGATCTTCTGGATATGGCTCATCAAGTGAAAAGCCTTTTTGCCCAGGAATGGAAAGCCTTGGAAGCGGGAGACCCCCTCGTATATCTTTCTGGTCACATTCCATTTGAATCGATCGCGGGGCGGAATGCTCGGATAATCATTGGCCGAAATGATTTGCGGCAGCTTGCAGTTGAATGACGGAGGTGTCGTGGCGATATCTATCAAAGGAAAAACAGCGCGTTGATGCCCATACCCCATATCAACGGCGACGACGTACGCTTGCTTAGGCAATTGCATGCAGAAATTATAGCGACAAGTGAGGAAATATGAAAGTGGCGCTTTCATAGATTCCGAGCGCAGTCGATATATGAGCGAAGCGAATATAACATATGTTACAATTCAATCATCATGAAAAAAACATCACTTACAATTTTTGGTCTAGGAAGAATGGGTGCGCAAATAGCTAGAAGGCTCCACAAGAAGGGCTTTAAAGTCGTTGCTTGGAATAGGTCACCGGAACCCGTTAAGGAGATCGTGAAGGCGGGTATTTTTGGTACTAGCGATTTAAATGAGGCAGTTGAAGCGACAAAGAATCAACCGCGCATTTTTTGGATAATGTTACCGCACGCTATTGTAGATGATTTTCTGTTTGGAAAGGATCACCTCGGACCACATTTGAAGAAAGGCGATATCGTGATCGATGGCGGGAATTCTTTCTTTAAAGATAGCCAGAAAAGATCTGCACGCATGGCTAAGAAAGGCATTCATTATTTCGATTGCGGAACCTCGGGTGGAGTTTGGGGTGAGAAGAATGGTTTTGCATTGATGGTCGGTGGTCCCAAAGAAAAGTGGTCAATCATTGAACCGATAATGGCAGCGCTTTCGGCAGGTGACAATTTCGCGTACTGCGGCGCTTCTGGCGCAGGACATTTCGTGAAGATGGTCCACAATGGCATCGAATATGGCATGATGGAAGCGATCGGCGAAGGCTATGCGGTTCTAGAAGCCAGTAAATTCAAATTGAATATGGCCGATGTGACACGAGTCTACCAACAAGGCTCCGTTGTGAGGAGTTGGCTCATAGATCTCTGCAGGAATATTTTTGAAAATGAAGACGTTGGAGCAACTAGTGGCAAAATCGATGCTACCGGAGAGGGGGAGTGGACGGTTAAGACCGGTCATGAATTTGGAGTCGACGTGCGTGTCATTGAGGATTCTCTGAATGTTAGGCGAGAATCAGCTGATCCAAAGAATCAAAAGAAGTATTCAAATAAGATAGTCGCACTGTTAAGGAAGCAGTTTGGTGGGCATGCGGTGCATTCGGAGCAAGGAGGAAGGAGCAAGGAGGAAGGAGTAAGGGGTGATGAGAAGAAATGACTCTAGAGAGATTTCAGATTCCAAATCTCAGATTCCAGATAAGCTCCAGATTTCAGGCATCAGTTACCAATTGGAATCTAGTATCTGGAGCCTGTGATCTTTACCTGGAATCTGTAATCTGGAATCTGAAATCTAATAAATCGATGCTTAAATTCATCACAGAAAAGTCCGAAGTTGGTGTAAATAGCCTCGCGACTAGGATTGCCGAGCTTTTGAATGCTGGTAAAAAAGTTCTCTGGTTGGTCTCTGGAGGCTCAAATATCGCTTTAGAAGTGGATATCTTGAACAAGGTTAGGGTTGGTGTGAAGTTGGATAAATTGGGCCTGTTAACAATTTCGCAGACAGATGAACGATACGGTCCTGTCGGGCATCCTGATTCGAATTGGCAGCAAATGAAAGATGTTGGTTTTGACTTTAAAGGAGTGGTAGCTTTGCCCGCGCTTACCAACCTGTCTACTGTTCAGACTGTCGATCGTTGGTCAAATGAGATCGAACAGGCTTTCAATGGTTCTGACACGATCGTCGCCCAATTTGGAATAGGTGCTGATGGCCATATAGCTGGAATTTTGCCGCATTCAAAGGCGATTGGAGCAAGAAGCAAGGAGGAAGGAGTAAAATCAGCAATCGCCTACGAAGCGCCGCCATTTATTCGCATAACGCTGACGCCGGCAATACTTACCAAAGTGAACGAAGCCTACGTTTTCGCCTATGGTGATTCAAAGAAAAAGACTTTGCAGGATTTGCGCGATAGGGATCTGCCAATCGATGAACAGCCGGCTCAGATATTAAAGTCATTGCCAGAAGTTTCAATATACACAGACGCCTAATTTTTCGCTTCTAATTTGAAATCACCTTGGTAGTCATGGGAATAGAGCAGTCTGGACATGCGATATATTCCGTAAGAGATGAAGAAGGCCGACATTACATCGATGGTGTAGTGCAATTTTGCCAGTAGGACAACGACGCCGAAAATTATAGATAAGGTGATAAAAATTACTCTCAACCATTTGCGATCATAATAAATGAAGGCCATGAGAAATGGTAAACCAGTGTGTCCGGAAAAGAATGAGTCGTTACCAAGGAATGTTGACGAGTACAGATTGATGCCGATGACGTCTACGATAAGGTTTTGCGAAGAGGGATGAATGGCAGCGTGAGTTGGAAAAGCTCCGATATGGGTGAGAATGATGAAGAGAGAACGGACGATCATGAATGTCGATATGGTTTTTACTGTGAAAGGGATCCTCTTGGGTTGCCAAAGGCATATCAGGATGATGAAGAACACCATTATGATAGCGCCGTTAACGAAAGTTCCATCGAGATCGACTACGGGGATATTGCTGAGGATGAGGTCAGTGACTGAGCTGCTGGCGCTTTCTGTAGCATACTGCACGGCATAAGAGCTGATGACGAAACCGGCAACCAATAAGAAAATGGCCGTTATGAATGAATACCAAAAACGTTTGCTGGTAAAACAAGCTTTGTACTGATCATTAAGTCCTCGCCAAAATGTTGGTAACATGTGCAAGTATTGTAACACTTATCTAAAATCCTGGAAAATAATCGGTTTTGATGTGGCTTCGCGGTACGCCCATGCCGATCAGATTTTGCTTACAGGCAGAAACAAGTGAATTGGGTCCAGAAATATAAAACATCCGATCTTGATAATCCGACACTTCAGCGGCTATCATGGCAGCATCAACATAGCCACGATGACCATTCCAGTCAGGACGAATCGAATCTTGATCAGAGAGTGTGAATACGGATTTCGTACCAAAAGCCATATTGGCACGCTTTAACAAGTCCAAGTAGGCCAAGTCGGATTCCTTTCTGACCGAGTACACGACTATGACATCACGCTTTTCGTTGGTATCGAGCATGTATTGGATCATGCTGCGAAAAGGCGTAAAACCGATTCCTCCGGCGATGAAGCAAAGTTTTTTCGATGGGTCCTTCGGCAAAGTAAAATCGCCTGCCAATTGCCCGGCCATGATCGTGCCGCCTTCCGGCAGTTCAGCCAAGTTAACCTTGAAAGTGCTTGGCTTGTTGGCATCGAACTTAACTCCCAATCGTATCTCTTTCTCAGTTGGAGAGGAGGCTATCGTAAAATACCTGCGGTTTCCGCGGCTATCGGGTCTGCCGTGAGCAAGAGTCCATTCTAGATATTGACCAGGTTTGAATGACACTGGCTTATTGGATGCAAAGACAAATTCACCAGTGTCTGTTGCTATTCGCGCTTTGCTTTTCAGTGTAAGAGTATATTTATGCTTTGGTGATAACATGAAGGAGAGGATATTTCCAACGACTAGTGCCAGTTCAGGAGTCGAATAGAATGATCCTATATGGATATTTGGTGCGAATAACACACCGACCAAAGCCCCATAAAGAATTCTCTGTAATCTGGCCGGTGGAGTAGTGAGCGGCTCGGTCAACATGACCGTGGCAAAGAAGACGATGGGGGATATGACGAATAGGCTTTGAAGGCTGAATAAAATGTTCGTCAATCCGTTCGTAGTAACGATAACAGTAACGATGGCTGCAATGAAAAACGATACGAGAAGATCCGTTCGCCGAATTTTTCTGACGATCAGGAATCCGCCAATGATAACGAATGGCAACATGTAGAGAGTACCGATCCACCACGTTGCCGATTGATTTAATGCAAAAGCAGTTATCACTATTGCCAGTGCTGCTGGGTTAAATGCGTGCTTCTTATTGAATGCAAAAATGAACTTTGAAGCCATGGACCAGATGGCAGCCCAGATCAGGAACGGCAATATTGAAACAAAGCTTCCTGGAATCGGAGGCGAGATGATGAGAGCTAGAATAAGTGCGGTTATATAGATCGACTCGGTATTTGCATGAGTTTCGAATACCAGAGAGAATAGGCGATTTGTGATCCATGCTACAACGAGTAGAATTGCTGTTGAATATAATATGGCCTCCGGTGCATACGGTAATAGATGGAGATATCCAAAAACGGCGGCAATAACCAACCAGGTGATAAGGCAGTACAAGACGAGCTTGTACATAGTGATCCTGTTGAGAAAGTTATCGATTAGTTTCATATTTTTTAAATCCGCTAGTCATGGTTGCAACGGCGTCGGCATCAATCATATATCCTTCAAATCCTCGTAATGTCTCGATGAATTCTATCCCTTTCTTACCCATCGCAAAAGCCGGCGTAACGAAGCGGTCAGCTTCATAAACGTTCGGTCCGACGACTGTTAAGCTAACGATATCAGTAATATCTTCGGCCATTTTCTTCGGATCATATATATGCTGACCGCGAATGTAAGTGCCGGATGTGGCAACGCCCTTATTGCCTGGGTAGAGGACTTTTACGATTTCTTTTTGGTTGAAGGGATTTTTGATGCCGACGCTCCACGGTTTGCCGAGAGCATTTGATCCGTGAGCTTGGATATCGCCCCCAGCCTCGACATAGAAATTCTCATAGCCAGATTTCTTGAGGAGATCTGCTGCATTTCTAATCGCCCAACCTTTGACTATGCCCGATGGATCAAGGATCCCTTTTCGGTTGACGATATTGAAATAGCCGTCAGATTCTTCTTTTGTCTTTTCGGATAAAGCAAATATCTCGCGCACATCTTGACTAGATGCTTCTATGGATAGTTCGCCTCTATTGATCCTCATTATCTCGCTGGAATCTTTGTATACACTAAAAGTTTTGTCGACATAAGTGAAATAGTCGAAAATATTACCCATATCTTTAGGTGCCGTTGATGTCGAATCGCCGACGATTTCCAGCGTTATCGGCATACCCATGATTAGTCGTGTTTCTTTCATGGGTCCTTAGTTAGTTTGTGGCAAGCGCAAGAGCTGAAGAAAGTGACTGAACGAATGCCTGACTAGTCTGGGTCGCTCCAGATACTATATTAACCTTAGCGCTTTGAGCGGCTATAGCTTCGCTGCGGAGGATCGGAGTCGCTCGCGAATTGATCTGCTGGGAAGTCCGTCGATCGCTAGGATATTGTAAGAATGTGACATCAGATAATCTGCCTCCACTTATGGTGGCAACGACTTGCATATTCCCATAATACGCGTCTGTCACGGGACCTGTGTATGAGCCGTTTTTGTATAAACCGGAATTTACCGCAACGCTCACTGGGGTAGGGGCTGGAGCAACCACCGTTTTCGGCTTGATAGAAGGTGTCGACACTGTAACCTTTGGCGTCGGCTTTGTTACGGGAGTCTTTGGCGCGTCGTCTTCTGAGTCTTCGTCGCTTCCGCTAGCAATATCTTCCGAAGGTTTAATAGTCGTTGGAGAAGGTGTCGGAGAAACTATTGGAATTACAGATGTTGTGGGTGTTTGATCGGTGATTGTTGCCAACGGTTGACCATTTGTCCGTCCAGAGCTCAACATGACATAAAATGCAAATGCGATAATCAACACAAACGAGAGCAGGAATTTTTTCATGTAAGTAATTGTACCATTATGATATGTGGTTCCTACGAACGAAATTGATCAAGTGGTGCGGAAGTGAGGTAAAGCCTCGCAAAGTGCCTTCATGACTTTTTTAATCTTTCTTTATCGTTTCTTGAGACTAAATTCACGGTTTCTTCATACAGGTTTGCTAAAATCTTTGATTATTAGAATATTAATACAAACTTATACTTCAATGAGTACAAAAAAGAGCCGCAAGAAGCTGGTCATCAATCGTCCGAGTCCGGTGACGATACCCGAAGATTCGGCGTTTATTCAAGATCTGAGACGAAGAAGTTCTGAAATTAGACGACGAGGCACGTTGAAAAGAGCATTCACTCTAATTGAGATTCTGGTCGTCATCGGAATCATTGCCGTGTTGGCTGCTATAGTCCTCGTGGCTGTCAATCCGGCCAGACAGTTCAAATTGGCTCGTGATTCGCAGAGAGTCGCCAATGTCAATGCGATTCTGAATGCCATACATCAGAACATGGCCGAACACCGAGGTATATTCACTTGCAACGGTATAGCGAAGGACATCCCGAATGTACCGACGATAGTTATGGGCAGCTCCACAAATCCAAATTACGGCGGTGACATAGCTCAATGTGTCGTACCTGACTATATCTCGTCGTTACCCTACGATCCATCCAAATCAGACGCCTTCTATGAAAGCACCTCGAGCTACGATACAGATTACATCATTTCGCGAGACCAAAATGGTCGCATCACAGCCAGCTCGAGCGGAGAATTGGCACCATCGATCTCCGTGACTAGGTAAATCCGTTCTGCTATCATGAACAGTGATGTTCGTAAGCCATCGCCATCTATTTGCTTTGTTGGCCGCTTGTATAGGCGTCGTATCTGTGGTCGTCGCATTCAAGTATTCACAATCATTGTCGGCGTTCCAAAGCGGATCGCTTCGATCGGCAACTACGCTAGAGCCTTTGGCGCCGGACTCTTCTTTCTACGGGCTTACAAATGGTGCGAAGATTGCCACTACAAGCGGTAGTTCATCGGAATCCACAGTGACAGCATACGCATATTTGGTTGGCGATGTCGTCACGGGGAAAATCTACATGGAAAAAAATGCGGATACGGTATTTCCCGTAGCTTCTATGTCAAAACTAATCACGGCAATAACCGCAACAGATATATATAAATCGACTAAAGGAGTGACCGTTACACAACAGGAAACTTTGGTTGCTAGCGATACTAGCCAGCTCAAAGGCGATGAGACATTTACAGTTAAGGAGTTGCTATATCCACTTCTTCTGAATTCGTCGAATGTGGCAGCGGAGGCTTTGGCATCGAGTACTGATCGAGCCCATTTCTTGGAACTCATGTCGAGTTATGCGTGGGAAATAGGCATGCGCAAGACATTCTTTGCCGATCCATCCGGGATCAGCCCGCAGAATATGGCATCGACCCGGGACTTTTTCACTTTAGCGAGATATCTGTATTCAAGTCGTCCTGACATCCTCGCGATAACTCGCACCTCATCTCTATACCTGGCCACCACGACTGATCACAATTCGCATAATTTTGTAAGCATCCACCCGTTTGTGTATGATGCTAACTTTCTGGGTGGCAAAACTGGTCACACTGATGAGGCTAGCGATACTATGTTGACTATCATGAACATGAACGGCAGGCCAATCGCTTTCATAGTCTTAAAATCGCAGGGGCGAGCAGGGGACACACGTCTGCTCATCGATGCTTACAAGAACAATCGCTAGTTCTTCTATGGCAACCAACTTCTGATCAATTGTTTGGTATCATCTGGTCCTTTGACCGATATGCAGTCGACACCAGTGGCTTTGGCTGGAAAATCATTTCCGCCGTAAAAAAGGGCGTCACCGACGAAGACGATGTCATTGGAATCGATCTTCAAAAATTGCTCGAGCTTGCGGATGCCGTAACCTTTGTTGATACCGCGCTTGGTCACATCGATAGAGGTTGCTCCACCTACGCGCACTTCAAATTCAGGGATTCTTTCGCTGAGAACCGAAGCCAACCTTTCGCGTTTCGTCCGAGTAGGATCCCAGGCATATTTGATGTCAGCGGGAGCGCTCTGTCCCAGAGCGGAAAAAGTAATCTGCGACCCTCTGTCTTCGATGAGCGGCCCATAGATCTTTGCTGGTTGTTCATATTTCATGATCTTGAGCGCCGTGTCTAATGCAGACATGATCCGTTGCTTCTCGTTCGGTAGCAAATTCTCGGTGTATTGCTCGACCCAGTTTCCTCTCCAGACAAACAAGCGCGTTCCCGAAGTCGGCATCAATAATAAGTTATCGTAGTTCTCTGAAGTCCCCGGCAACTGTGCCAGAAATTGTGTTTGAAATTGAGGAAATCCACCGCCAGAAATGATAGCGACTTTTTTTTGTTGTAGAAGCTTCACAACGAGTTCAGCCGTCTCTTTGTCCATCGGAGACTTGCTGATCGTTAACGTTCCGTCTAGATCGAAGATGATTAGTTGTTTTGAGTATGCGGTCATTGTTATATAAATATATCAATAAGTGGGGAACACCAACAGACATCAAACCTCCAGCATCTTTAACAAAGTCGCCATCTTCATCGTTGCAACACCAACGACTTGGTCGGCGCCACCATAGTACATGTACGCCGTACCGCCACGTACGGTCAGTCCACAAGGGAAGACCACGTTAGGGACTATACCCTTGCACTCATATTGTTCTTTGGGTGCAAATAGCGGCTCAGCCGTTCTCGCCTTGACGATCGTCGGGTCGGCAAGATCCAAGAGGACTGCTCCGATACGATAGGTAGTGCTCCAGGATACGCCATGATACAGGAGAAGCCAGCCCATCTTGGTCTTGATCGGTGGCGCAGATATGCCAACCTTGCCACCATCCCACATGCCCCGTCTCGGCGTGATGATCTCGATACATTGAGTTATCTTGTATTTCGAAAAGTCGAGCGAGGCCACGAAGTCTGCGCAAACGCTCTCGTTCACACGGTGGAATACCATATATCCACCTTTGCATGGTTCGGGCAAAATAGCCGCATCTTTGTTGGCTATAGATGGTGGGGTTATGATCTCTGGCTTTGACCAAGAACCCCATTTCTTTTTGAGGAAATCTTCTGTCCCGATAGAGCTCACAGCAACTCGCGGAGTGCTTCCATCATAGGCCGTGTAGGCCATAAATACACGATCACCGATCTTCATGATGCGTGGATCCTCGCATCCTTTCGATTCAAAATCTGCTCGCGGAAAATAGATAGGCTTGTCCGAACGTTCGTCGATGGACAATCCGTCGATAGAAGAGGCGTATCCAACAGTTGATATATTATCGACAGAAACTGCTCGGTACAATATATGAGTCTTGTCACCCAGATCGATCGCGGCAGGATTGAGTGTCCCTCGAGTCTCCCAAAGCATTCCTGGACGAGGTGAAATTATCGGATTGCCAGCGAAACGCTTGAAGCATGACCTCCTGTTGTCTGTCAGGACATCCATGAGGTTATCGAGCGGAATAGACGCTACGGCACAATGAGTATCGGCAGCACCGTAATAGATCTTCAAACGGCCATCTTCTATCAGAGCTCCAGTCGGAAAGATCACATGGGCGACTTGTCCGGTATTCTCGTAATACTCCTCGGGTACCATGAAGGGACCTCTCGTTCTTCCGATCACGTGACGGGGATTCTCCAGGTCTAGAAGAACGATCTCAATACCGAAGACTTGATCACCTTGGCCATAACGTTGCATATGTGAATACACAACCAGCCATCCCTTGTCTGTTCGAACCGGTGCGGCACCTAGTTCGATATGGTCGCTCGGTAATCTGCGGATAGATATCTTATGAGACTCGAGATTTTTCCACCATTCATTCCAAAAATCAGGCGACCAGATATCTTCCTCATTATTGAATTCGACGTAACATATATCCGAAGGTTTTCTATCGGTATTTACTGTAATCAAAGCGGCCATTTTCCCATTGATCTTATCAGGGAAGAGCGCCATGGCTTTGGCGTTAAAAGGAGTGACAAGATGCTTTTCGGTGATCGTATTTAAGTCTTTGGAGATCGCAACTGCGACTTTGATATTGTCTGCAGAAAAAGGGTATCCTCCGAGCGCTGTATAAAAAATATAATATTTTCCATTCAGTTTCGTGACACGCGGATCTTCGCATCCATAGTAATCGAATTCACGATCTGGTGAGACGAGTACGTGGCGATCCTCGAAGTCGATGCCGTTGGTCGAAGATGCCCTGGCGATCACTGACATGCGGACATGAGGATCTCGCAGAAGGTCTGGCTCTGACATGGCGCGATAAATCAGATAAGTTTTTTTGCCGACAACGACTGGACAGCCGTTGAAAGCGGCGGCGGCCTCCCAAGGATGTTCGCGTAGGGGAGAGAGAAGAGGATTATGTTCGGATCTTTTGAGTGTGAACATAGAGGAAATTAGACTTTACCATGTTCAACCAACCAATTAAGCAATTGTTTTAATGGCGTCTGAGCAATACATACATGCCTGTCTCCGCCACCATAATAGACCATCAGATTGTCGCCTAGAATCACTGCGCCGCTAGCGTAAACCACACCTGGTTTTCCATCATTCTCATAATTCATCTCCGGATTGAGGATCGGTTCAGGCGAACGATAGAGAACTTTGGTTGGGTCTTTCAGGTCTAGAATCATTGCTCCGATCCTATATCCGATGCCGTATTTATCAGGATCGTCCTTATCGATAGCGTGGTAAAGGAGTAGCCAGCCGATCTCTGTCTTGAGCGGTGGTGGACCGGCGCCACGGACGCGGTTATCCCAGAATTCTTTGCGTCCAACCTGGACCCCTTGGGGACGGGTGCTCTTAATATGGGTAGTCAAATTATCTAAGCTATCGACGTATTCGATGGCTATATTCGGTACTATGCTGTTCAGGATTGCGTATTTGCTGTTTATCTTCTCTGGAAATATCAGCCAATTCTTGGCGACGTAACCAGGAGGAGATATGAGAACAGGTCGACGCCAGCGCCACTTCTTATGTTTAAAATCATCTATACCGATAGAAGTCAGAGCGATCCTAACGGAGTTCCATCCTTCGAAGGCTACGTATGTCATATAGATCTTGCCATCTATCCTCACCGCTCTCGGGTCCTCTGAACCACCCCATCCTCCGCCGGAAGTATAAAAAGATGGATCGTAATTACGAGGTCCGTAGGAAGATTTTGAAGCTGGCATACCATAATCCGGCAGGGGCTCATAGACTGGATACATGGGTCGATCATCGAAATGTAAACCATCGGTGCTCGAGGCATAGCCGATTCGGGATATACCATCAGCGCCAACTGCACGGTACAAAAGGTGGACTTTTCCATCATCATCCTTGATCGCGGTCGGATTGAATGTCCCGTTCAGCTCCCATTCATGGACAGCAAGAGGAGATATTACCGGGTTTTTGTGATGGCGTGTCAGCTTGAAAGATGGCCGCTTGAGTCCGTATACTCTCTTGATCTCAAGAAAAGCGAATACGCATGCCGCGAATGCTGCGACGAAGGCGATCAGAGAAAGTGTGATTGTTAAGTTCATTGTAAAAAAGGAACAGATCAGCTCCGACCATAGCGGTCTTCGATACGAACCACATCATTTTCATCGAACTCATCAAGTGCAATCTCCAGAATGATCAGTGGTTCAGTGCCACCTTCAATGCGGTGATTAGTTTCTCTTGGTATAAAATAATCCATCCCAGGCTTCGCTTCATGCTTGCTATTACCTATTTGAATCATCCCATTTCCGGAAATGATGCGCCAGAATTCATCCCGCTTATGATGATATTGCAAACTGAAAGCTTCACCGGGTTTTACGGTGAGAATTTTTACAGTGGAGGATGTGTTCTCGGTGAACTTAACAAACTCCCCCCATGGTCGTTCTTCACGATACGGTTCGAGGGACTTCATTTGGATTATTACCCGACATTATAACGTGAAAACTATATATATATGCTGTGCATAACTTGATCAGGGTCAACATTTGGTAAATATCGCTCGGTATGCAATAATATCGCAACAATGAATAACCTAGATGATAAGAAGCTCACGTATTTACGAATAGGCCTACCGGCCATAATTTTTGGCCTGTTGATAGGATTCTACATAGGGCAGCGCAATTCCTCCAATCACAATTTTTCTTCATTGACCAATGGTGCGCCGGTCACCAGCCAGCAATTTTCCCCGTTTTGGACGGTGTGGCAAGATTTGGACCAGAAATATGTTGCAGCTGCTAGTACTACGGCCCAGGATAGGATATATGGTGCCATCCAGGGTTTGGCGGCTTCGTATGGCGATCCTTACACTGTCTTTTTTCCACCAGTGGAATCGAAGATGTTCCAAGAAGACATCACCGGAAACTTTGAAGGAGTTGGTATGGAGATCGGAATAAAGAACAAGCAGCTCCTCGTTATCTCGCCGATCAAGGGAAGTCCAGCTGACAAAGCTGGCGTAAAGGCCGGGGACTTTATACTTTCGATCGACGGTACATCGACAGCGTCCATGGGCACCGATACGGCAGTCAAGCTTATTCGCGGTCCGGGTGGCTCGAAGGTCAAGATCAGTTACCTTATCCAGGGAATAGGGAAGCCTGTTGAAAAAATTCTAACTCGCGCGGTCATCAATATTCCTACGCTCGATACCAAGACAAAACCAGGCGGTATCTTTGTCATTAGCCTTTACAGCTTTACTTCAGAATCGCCGAATTTGTTCAGAGATGCCCTCCGTCAATTCGTCCTCTCAGGTGACCATAAGCTCATCCTTGATTTGCGCGGTAATCCGGGTGGATATCTAGATGCGGCCTGGGATATGGCTTCCTGGTTCTTGCCGGCCGGAAAAGTAGTGGTTACCGAGGATTTTGGTAAGAATCATCCGCAGAATATCTATCGTAGCAAGGGTTATGATATCTTTAATAAAAATCTGGATATGATAGTCCTAGTTGACGGCGGATCGGCTTCAGCAGCGGAGATTCTGGCTGGTGCCTTGAAAGAGCAGGGGATAGCCAAGCTAGTCGGGGCCAAGACATTCGGTAAAGGATCTGTACAAGAATTGATACCTATTACCTCTGACACCTCTCTCAAGGTCACAATCGCCCGCTGGTTGACTCCAAACGGCCATAACTTATCTCATGATGGTCTGGATCCTGATTATGCCGTCGAAGTGGGCGACAAGGACGCGGCCGCCAAGATCGATTCTCAAATGAATAAAGCCGTGCAGTTATTGACAGCACAACCGTAATCAGCCATTATCAAATAGTACCGAATCACTTATATAACTAATCCCAACCACATGAAAGTCATTCTACTCAAAGATGTCGCTAAGCTGGGTCGCCAGTATGAGATCAAAGAAGTCAGCAGCGGTCATGCTATCAATCTGCTCATCCCTCAAGGATTGGCATTATCAGCTACACCTGATGCGGTAAAGCGCCTTGAAGTGAAGAAGAAACAAGCTGATGCAGAAAGAAAGATCCACGAAGACCTGCTTGTAATGAATATCAAAGGTCTTGATGGTAAGACAATTACTATTGCAGGCAAAGCCAATGAAAAAGGCCATCTCTTTGCCGGCTTGCACCGTGAAGCTATCGCCGCAGAGTTGCAGAAGCAAACAGAACTGCAGATCGACCCCTCATTCATCCAGATCGACCACCCATTAAAGGAGGTCGGCGAGCATATAGTTGAAGTGAAAGCACCCGCCTCAACAGAAATATCTGGTATGTCAAAAGGTAAGTCAGTTAAGTTTACAGTAGTCATTGAAGCCTTGAAGTAATAGCTTTTTCGCCTATAATTAGCTCGAAAACCTGTTCATTTCTGAAACTGGCCCACAGTTCTCAGAAATGACCAGGTTTTGTCGCTAATGTAAGGCGTTTGAGCGAACCGATCAATTACAAAATACACACAGTCTTCTTCCTAACGATATCATTATTGAAGCTAGTCTTTCTTTTTGTACCAAAGGAAACCTTGCCGTCTTTGAGGGCGAACAGGGTATAGTCTTTGCCAACACCGACATTGTTCCCTGGTAGAACGGTTGTACCGCGCTGGCGGAGGATGATTTGACCTACTGTGATCGCTTGGCCATGATTGACCTTAACGCCCAGGTTCTTTGGGTTAGAATCGCGTCCGTTTTTGGTTGTTCCTGCGGCTTTCTTATGGGCCATTTGATTGGATTAGAGATTATAAATTACAACTTCAAGCCAAATGCTTAGTAGGGAAGAGCTTATCACATAGTAGCTAAGAAATGCAAGATGTAGGGCGTTATAGACGGTTTGGAGCCATATTTTGGGGCCAGAACGGGTAGTATAGGTTAGAAAGCCACAGAATGGCTAGGAATAAGGGTATTTAAGGTGTATAAAATGGCTCAACAAAGCCATATTATGGAGTTTAAAGGCTTGACTTTAGGGGTCAAAAGCGCTATACTTGTTCGCACAAGAAGGAGCGAGTGAGCCTCATGCTTACAAGCTCTATTTTTGTTAAAAACAATGACTGAACTTACAACGAGCGCGATCTTCTTGGTAGCATCCTTGTATGGATCTGGACAAGCAACAAGTCCGATGCAAACCGTACAGGCGAGTACCATTAAGACAAGTGTTGAACAGACGACTAACATAGAGAGCACCTCGATAGCTAAAAATTCGGCGCAGACGACTTCGGCTGATACGAGAGCCATGGAGGCCTACTTGCGCAAGCAATTTGGCGATCAAGACGCGATTTTGGTAGATATCGCCCGCTGTGAGTCCAATCTCCACCAGTTCGATAGTAGCGGTAATATTATCCGCGGTGTGGTCAACTCAGCAGATATCGGTGTGATGCAGATCAATGAAAGGTATCACGACGAGACAGCTGCCAAGCTTGGCCTGGACCTTCATACTGTAGAGGGTAACGTGGCTTATGCCAAGCACCTCTATGAGGAGCAGGGCACGGCCCCTTGGAAGTCTTCGCAGAAGTGTTGGGGCACTGGGGATATTGCCAAGAAGTAAATTTGAATCTATTAACAAAACATAAAAGGTCTCATCGAAAGGTGAGGCCTTTTATGATGGCTGGAGATTAATTGTCTTCTGGTTGATTCGTTTCCTATGATCGGTGAGGTCGTTTATGATTTGGCCTGTATACTCGGCATGTACGTTTAACCACTTTGAGATATCAGTCCACCAAAGACCGTGAAATCCAAATTGACCATTCCAGGTGTCGTCTGCGTCGTCATGGCCTTCAAAGCTGAAACGTTCTGCCAACGCAATCGGTGCAAATCGTATGTCGTTTTGCTCCAAAATCTTACGCTGATCTACGCAGAGTACGATGTCCTCAGGATGGTATCTCTTGAATGAATCATCACCATCCAACGTTGAGCATAACGATGTGAGTTTCTTGCTTCGAAGGGAGAAACCGCCATTTCCGACTATCGATCTGCCAAGAAGTTCCTTCGGGCAGCCGAACTTGCTGACAGACCAACCGTTGATGAGCCAGGGCGCCCCGATATAGTCGTACTTCAAGAAATCATCAGTCCATGCCTCAGGGTTAAGGATGAATCCATCGTGTTGGATAATGAGCACATGCGGAGTCTTAATGAACTTGTCGACGTCAGCGATCATGAATTTCGAATAGGCCGCAACAGTTGGGAGATGCTCTATTTGCACTATCCGCTTATCCCCTGATGTGGGGAGGGAAGTGAGGAGCTTCACATCGGCGAACTCGAAATGCTTCTCGCAAATGTCTGCTACCAATCGAAGCCTCTCGATCTCAACGCAATCGACGCCGAGGAGGGTGACGGAGTTCAGAGGCTTCTTCATTAGAAGAGAATATTAGCATAAATATTTTTGGCTGACATTTGCATCAACTGAATGAGGTTCATTATCAAAGGGGAAGGGCCAATGTCGGCCGAGTCAGATGGCATAAAGTCGAAACAGGCCATGTCGCACAAGTATCTGTGGATAACTTATCGGGACACATTTACTGTATTATAGCAAACTATTAATCTCATAGATTTTAGAAACGCTACTTTGAGCCAATATATCATTGCAAGAATAGACCCTGTGATCGGTATTTCTTGATTGCTGACTCGAAGTGACTAGCCCACTGGGGGAAATTGGAGACATAATTGCTGTCGAGACATAGGTAAAGCATCTTTGGGTCTAATTGCAAGACTTTGAACAGAGCCTGGAATTGAGGATTGGTCCAGTCGCTTGTTTTATACGGATATTCAGTCTCTGTGGACATGGTCTGCCCATTATCATTATATGTTCCAGTTGGTTTGTACTTTATCGAACCATCCCACCAATAACCATAGTGACCTTCTTTATCTTTGGATAGCATAACCTCGATATTATCTAAATTCAGACTTAAATTCAGGCTTCCGAGTACAAGAAGTTTGGACATGGTTATAGGATTACCCTGCACACCCGTACCAGATAGCTTTTGTAAAGCAACTGCATTGTTGATACTGATAGGCGATTTGCAGAAATTTGAACTGTAGGTGATATTGTTATCGACGGTATTCTCACCACCGCCGATAAATGAGGTCGCGCTGCTATTTCTGGTGTTGCTGTATTGAACGCCAAGAATATTTACAAGACCAAGTGAAGTAGTAAGCCCGGAACCTGTAGAACCAACAAAGCCAGCCGAGGAGTAAGCAGGGCCGTACATAGAGGCGATAGGGTATATAGAGGCGATATTTGTTGGAGGTGGAACATAAGGCATTGTGTTCATATAGCATTTTCCATCGCCGTAATTATCATAGAATTGATTCGCTCCGCAAACAGGCGTAAGTGGTGCGGTATCGCCTGTTGTGGTATAACCGGCAGGCATTGTGAGCCAGATCGCGGAGCCGTCACTAGGCTCCTTGCCTTCAATAATTTCGTGAGTCTTGTAGTCGTTTTCGATAATACCATTAGTATTATAAGATCTGTGGTTACCATAACTGTAGTCGGTGGGATTCGAAACGGCGGTATATGTGACCGGTGATGTGCTCACCGGAGTCGTGGGCGTAGTCGCTACCGTTGTGTTTACAATCGGTGAAGTCACAACTGCCGGCGGTGTGGGTGTCGGAGTCGGACTAGGGCTGGCATTACTCACCGTGCCATTGTTTCCCAGATAATCGGTATACGCTGAACTGCCGCCGGAACCCAATTGTCCGATCAGTTGGTTAAGCTGAGCGGAGTTATCAGGAGAAGGTGTTGGGGTCGGAGTTGGATTAGCAGTCGCTAAAGTACATGTCCATCCTGGCGGACAAACTGGAACGTTCGTTTGAGTTATTGGGGTGCAAATCCATCCGGTCGGACATTGGGACGTTCCGCTGGTCGCTCCAGCACTGCTTCCGCTCGATGAACCGGAGCTGGCTGTGCTTGTTGTACATCCATAGAGGCTGTTTATCTTAGCTCTGGTAGAAGCTCCGAAAAATCCATTGCCTGAAGTCAGGCCATTCGGTGCCAGAATATCCGTAGAATATTTTTCCTGGAAGGTGGTAATTGCTTTGGCAACTGTCGCATTGTAAGAAGTAAGCGCCACTCCGGAGCTCCAAAGGCCTTCATTGACCAGATCGGCTTTGAGAGCCGTAGCTTCGGCGGAAGTCAGAGAGGAGCCAATTTTGTGGTTATTTGTGAAGGTGTAACAGGAGGTGGAGGCGTGAACGATTTCCGTCGGCAGAACACTCAAGGCTGATAATCCCAAGATTGCCAGTGGAATCGCGAAAAGGATGAGGAACTTTTTCATGTGATATTTCTACTGATAAACTACTGATAAACGATTGCTCAAATTCTTCACCGCCGCCACTTTGTAGCCATTGTATTATTGTAGCAATTATAAAAGAAAAAGTAGTAAATAGGAAATGCCACGCATACACAAATGACGATAATTAAAGCGATCAACTTCGGATGATGTTCTTTTGGAGGTATCTTGAAAATCTCGTTCAATTGAGAATTGGTGGCATCCATGAGGTCAATTATCCCACACACACACACACTAACAAGGGGCGTGGTGGGGATAAGGTAAGTGCGGGTTGCTGGATACTGTGATCCGCGATAATATATTCGCTATATGCCACACATTTTCCTAGACGAGAGCGGACAGTTTTCTAAACATAGCCACGAAAAGTATTTTGTGGTTGCGTCATTTACCGTAGGCGACATTCGTCGAACAGCGAAAGGATTCCGGGCATGGTGCAGAAGTCATTTTCCCAGGAAAATGCGTGATCAGAGTGAGATAAAGTGGTCGTCAACGAGATATCCCGATAGCTTGCGTTTGAAAATGTTGCGTGAAATTTCAAAGCTTGATGTGCGAATACGGTTTGCATATCTACTCCACAGAAATATTCCAGCGGACTATCATCATAAAAACAAATTGAAAAGCGGACTGTTATATACCAATATTGTCGGCGAAATATTGACATCGTACTTGCCGATAACTGATAAAGAATTCCGTGTTTTCTGTGATCGTAGAAAATTGAGCGGAATGTCTGAAGCCGAATTCAAAGAAATTCTTAAGGCGAGACTTCTTCCGGGATTACCGAAGAATGTAGTGTTACAAATTGAAATGGTTGATTCGGCCGCAGTGGTCAATATTCAGATAGCTGATTGGATAGCCGGAGCCTTGGCACGATACCTTGAAAAGGGGAAGCTTGGAGAAGAATGTTTCCAGATTTTGAAAGGTAATATCATCGGGGAAGGGAAGGAACTATTTAACGGAGAGACGATCGCATAAACAAAAAATCCGCCGTAGCGGGTTCTTTGTTAGAAGTAGCGTCTCACAAGGTGGTGCTCTCCAACTCAAGCCCCAGATACTCTGAGGGAACATCGGAGCGCCTCGTAAGTTATTATTGCGTACTTCTGGTACAAGACTAGCAAACTCGATGCGTGTTGTCAACTTGACCTGTTGACAGCGTTAATTTGTAATAAGATACTCCGTGCAGGAGGCGAGGATTTGACGAGGGTCAGGGGTCGGATAGCCCTGTATATTCCATTTTTTGTTTACTCGTATAGTCACCTCGCAAGATCGTCCCGTGATGAGCACACAACTCATCCGGCCCAACTTCAAGTGTGATAAGCGTTTACTATTCCGCCACTCCTGCACGGAGCATCTTATGAAATTGTCAATGAGCTATAAAAATTTCTGCGCGTTAGCCAACATTTCATTTTTGTCGAAGTTCAAATATATGAGAGCCGAATACGGACTCACGTGTCCAAGCATCATCTGGACGTCTTTGAGATCAGCTCCACTGGCTTTCATTCGATGAGCTTTGGCATGTCGAAACATGTGAGGATGTATTCGTTTGGTGATTCCGGCTTTGGCGGCGATTTCTTTGACCCAGCGTTCAACCGTCCTAGGGGTTATGCGTTCACGGCCGGGTTTGTCGAGCGATAGAAACAAGCTTTGTTTCTGATTCAGACAGATGCGATTGCCGAGCCAGCGGAGCAGGGTGTTCTGATGGAATTCCTTGTTCCACATGATCCAGCGGATATGCTTGTTTTTCTTTGTCTCTATCGAAGTGAAATTTTCGGTTGAGGATATCTGATTGACATCAAGATCACACAGCTCGCTTACACGAACGCCGGTGTCGTGTAGGAGGTTGAGTACGGTCAGCTTTTGCAAGTCATGGAGTTCCCATGGATTGAGCGTCTTGCACATTGCGGCATAATCTTCATCGCTAACTCCGATTCTGGGCTTGTGGACGTACTTGGGCTCCTGGATCAAGAAAGGGTTGACGGCGGATTCCTGTACCGAATTGAGGTAGCGAAAGAAGTTCTTCAAAACCCGACAGGAAAAAGCTACAGTAGGCGGATTATGATCCGTTGCCAGATGATGATTGAACGCCACGATGTCGCTGTTACTGATTTCTTTGGTGTCGGTATTCTTGAAATTTGAAAGTCGAAGCAGGTATGGCTTGTATACCTCGGCCGCCCGTGGGCTTCGTATGACTTTCCAATCCAAATAATTTTGTACTGCTTGATTAATGATCATTATGATTTTGGTTAGTTGATAATTCTCGAATATCTCTTGTAGACCGTATGACCCGTCCATGAGTTGTAGGGAAGTGTTCGGGATTCCTCCAGTGTGTATTCAATTTGTTCTCCGAAGTCGAGATCGATCGGCGGTATCCGGATAGTGATCGGCTTTTTCAAGCCTCTCGAAGTGAAGTAGCATTTTTCGTTGAAGAGTCGAGCATCGACTACGCCTTTCTGAAGATACTTTGAGACATATGCGCCGATCGAACGGATATGTTTGATAGCGTTGATCTTGATGAAGCCGTGAGACCAGATTTCCGCTAGCTCGTCGTTGTCGATGAATGGTAGATTGAAGAAGACGGTGTGATAGTGGACGGCTCCACGCTTCTGAAATTCGACAACCGATACATATTTCAAAGGATGTTCGATGTGGTAATTCAACCTCATCACGAACTTGCGCCACATCTCGTTTGCTTCTTTCAGTCCGGTGACGTTTTCGGCGAAAGTGAAGGTAACGAATTTATCGGTATATTCTTGGTACTGGCCGGAATTACAGGCTATTAGACGGCGAATATGCTTCCTAGCGCGTGAGATTGAGAACGGACGACGCATACCCTGATTTCGCTTACCAACACGCTTCTTACGACGATTTCGCGACTTCAATTGACCGCCAAAGTGGATGTCTTTCTCGAATTCGTAGACTTCTTTCACCGGACCGGAAATTACAGCTTTGAATTTTGAGAAATCTACGCCCCAGTTAGTTTTTCGCAATTCGTCGAAAGCTCGACCGAGCTCATCGGCGGAGGGAATCTGATTACCCATACAATTGTCTATTTTGTTTTCTGATTATGTGTGACGGAGGTCGAGTCTAGAAAACACATAACCTACATTTTGATATTTCTTAATGTGGCCGAAAATCTGGCCGCTAAAGCAGCCCAGATTTCGGCCACTTTTATGATGTTAACTTCATAGGTTTCAGTTTTGATGGTTGTGGTGCCGATTGTATTTCCAATCTCACCTTTGATACCGACAGTCTCCTTGGTGTTATACATATTGAAGTATTTCGCTTCACCCCAATATAATTTTCTTGATAGTCGGTTTTCTTCGTTGACTGTTTCATCACCGGATAGGTCATATTCATCGCGAGCGAATAGAGTGATGAATGGAACCATGAACTTTTCGCAATGATAGAATACGTTGGTCATACCTCTCATGACGGCGTGAACGGAAGTCGGGCGTTGAGTAGTGTAGAAGATCGAACGATCAAATTTGCGGGTTTGAAGAATATTTAATCTTTGAGACATGGGCATTTTCGACATCTGGTATGAATCAAAGAGCACATATGCTTCATCTATACCGACAATACAGTTTCGTAACTTCCCGAAATTTTCGTGCCATTTTTCATCCGTTGGCATCTTTCGGAGATTAGTAGCAGGATATTTTATGAACTTTCTTTTGAGACCGATAGCGCCTAGGAATATGCAGAATGGATTTTGCCTAGCGTCGTAGCCATTCCAATTGATCGTAAAATTCGTGTAAACAACATGACCGGCATTCAGTAGGCGAAGAAGATCCCGAACCATAGCGTACGTCTTACCTTGGCCGAGCCGGCCGTAGTAGCAATATATGCCGTGCTCTATATCCATTCGTTTTGATTTGAACATAACCACTGATTTAATTATTTTTTATATATTCGACCCTGGTACTTCAGTACATAACAGACAAGCAACTCACAAAATTTATTGTCGTCGATCTCGCTGTATTTCCAAGAATTGATCAGATCAGCGACGTGACAGACAAACCTCCGTTTGATGATATGAGGATCATTCGAATACAACCTGTTCCACATGACTTTTTACATTAGCTAATAATGCGAACAAATTTCGTTATCCCGAACCTCGCAACTTGTTTATGACCCAATTAACCAGCTGATATATTTTGTAGCCGACTTCTATCCCGACTCCGGTGATCATATATGTCATCGCCGTAGACAGGGGAGGGAAGATCGTCGCAAAACCGCGATAGTAGCCAAAGATCGTCGTGATCGTAGCGTCGAGACCAAGCGGCAGAGATGAGACAGTCGGCAAGAAGCTCAACAACCAAGACATCGCATCCATGACGAATGAGATTAGCAGTGACGTTATCATGGCCTGATTTTGCTAGAAGCGTACTTCCACAACCAAAAGAAGAAGCCGGCACCAAGCAGCAGATTAATCATATTATTCAGGCTCGACCAACCTGAACCCCAATAATTATTCGTCGTCGAAGAAGCCATCTGCGTCCAATCGATGAAAGTAAGCGTCTTGCCTTTCCATATCAATGTCGAAGTGGCGTTATAGAGCCGATTCGAATTGCTCGGAAATGTCATGGAAAGATTGGCCGTCGAAAGAGCGGTCGTTGATGCAGTGCTATAGCCGGTAATATCCTTTGACACGAGAAAGATGTAACCCCAAAGGGGCCTTATATTTCAGATCATTATACTGCTCTTGAAAACGGAGGCGAGTATACGTATCGGGGACAAATAATAGATACAAGACGTTCTTGAATACCGTTCCGACGGCGCAGCCGATACCCGAAGCGGTAAGCATGGAATCGCAGTCGCTTAATCCAGTGGTGATGGTTATCGGCGTTGATGTAGCAGGAAAGTATAGGCTAAGAGATGAGATCGGCGTGACTGTCTTATTGACGATGAATTCGCTTGATGTAGCGACGTACACGTTCGGCGAATTGTCGAACAGAATAGACATGTGGTACCGGCCATCCAGAAGGGTAGTGGTCGTGGAATATGTATAGGTACCAGGCGTTGATAGCACACCAAAATTGAATTCCTTATAGTCGCCATTATCCGTATCCAGTAGACTGATTAATAAATTGGGAGTTGATGATCCGATATCTTGGCCGACGGAATATGTACCGGAAATTGTTGTTGGTGTACCTATAGGTGTGACAGAATACGCTGGTAGAAAAGACAAAATTGCGGATTGAGCTGGCGGAGGCGGCACGTAAGAATCAGATAGCATGAAATACAGATCCGACACAGAGCCACATGACCAGTAACCGCTACATGAACCGTTCGTATATGAATTTGCATCAGATGAACCGTAGAATCGGGTAGTCGTGCCAGAATGTAGGTAGATTGCATAATAGCTACCAGCAGACAGACTAATGCCATTCGAGGAACCGCCTCCACCGCCTGTTGACTGATAGTTGTATGTAAAATCCCAGCCATATTCAGCTTCGCCGGTGCCGACAGTGTGATGATTGGTATTGCTATTCGTACATTGAGTAGACCAGTTCGAAAAATCACCAGGGTCGCAGGGAACGTATAGAATATTGAAGGTGGAACATGCAGAGCTCGTGCATCGCCAAATCTGTAAGTCGTTATCGCCCGAGACCGGCTTGGACAAACGAACACGTACGCCTTTCAAGGTACCGCTAATGCCCGTAAATGACTGAACAATCCACCCAGCACCAGAGCCATCCTTATATACCGAGTGATCAGTCTGCTGGGCTAACGTGGAAGCAAATACAGCACGGGAAGATATTGCGCAGGATATTGCAACAACTGAGAGGCATATGAGGATGGTCTTCTTGTACATGTGTTTGATAAATTACTAATAATGATCTGGTCGGGTCAGTCTAGTCATAGCTAGAGCGTAATTTTTCCGAAATTTATTGTGTCAAGGTCGCTTCGCGGCGCTCTACACTGTTATATTTTTTAAGGTGTAAGAGCGCCACGAAGCTCTCTTGACAAAAAATTTCCTGAAAAATTATTGCTCTGCTATGGCAAGCCTGACCCTCCAACTGACTGAACGGGTTGCGGAGGTTGGAATTGAACCAACTATCTCCAGAAAGTCGATCTGGCGGGTTACCGGTACCCCACTCCGCGGTATCAAAAGACCGATCTCGTGTGAACAGTCTCTTGCCTTCTAAGCAGAGGACTAGCCTGATTGCTTAAGAAAGATCAAACTGTGCGGCTTACGCCGCGATGGTCATTTAATACCACCCACATATCCCCTTGCCTTATGCCAGAGCATGAATACGGCCGCGAGGAGCAACATGGCTGGGACAATGTAGGGAAGGATGTCGATAACTAGCGTATTGACCTGCCCGATGGTGTTATCCCAGATGGTGTGAACCACAGCCAGAGAAATAGTGGTAGAAGCTAAAGTAGCAACTAAATTATTTTGATTAGGGTTGATAATTTCGACCTAGAGAACACGATCCCTATATTGGGCTTATTGACGTTGCCAACTAGCGGAACATAGACCGAAGCACGTTTATGATCATGTAAGCGAACATACCCAGAAAAATGGCGGCCAGATATATTTGATATGCGTCGGATACGATATTCATGCGAAGAATTGATAGAATAACGTTACTCCTTGCACTAGCATCCAATACACGACCAATGGGGCACCAACAACGGCCGGAACGAGCAGGAACGTTATCCAAAACAGGTCAATGTAGGAGGCGTTATCGAGTATTGGTTGTAATGTTTGGATTAATGGATTCATTTTTTTGATTTCATGCCCCTGATCGAAGCGAACACCGTGGCGAAGAACAAGACTGACAAAAAGAAAATAATGATGCCGATACCGAATATCATCGAGCCGTCATCACGGACTGAAATAGGGGAGTCTGGGAAGATAGCCGGCTGGGTTGACGAAGAAGTGACCGTACACGTTTGCTCTACCATGAGAGGCGGTTCATCTGTGTTGTAGAGGTTGTCGCAGTGCCAAGAATTGATCATGGGATTATTCGATTACGGAACACTGATTGACCATATAGAGAGCATTATCAAACTGGCGTTTCCAGAAGTAGAATCGTTGGTAATCGCCGTTGTAGTATGCCTGCAACATGAATATGAGAGAGTCCGGGACTACGTTCTCATTCACGTCGAATGATTTATTATTGATTTTTATGTGCATTTCTCGTAAGTAATTTTATTAACGCGCGAATCTCCATTTGAGCCGCCAGGGAAGTAAGCCCGGCAACCCATCGATAACATGGAGAGGGAACAGAGAGACTAGAGGGACCTAACTGCGACGATTTTGAGAGAAGCAAGAAGGTTTGAGCCGGCGACAATCTCCACATCAGCTTCAACCTCCTGATCGAGCAGATTGGATATGTTGCCAACCTTGTTGCGATCAAGCTTAAACTTCAAAATTTTGCCGTTATAACGAGCATGGATATTGGAGTATTTGACCCCTTGATATTCACCATCGTAAAACTCGAGCAACGACAATTTTATGGTTTGCATTTGTTATATTTATATAAGAAAATCACCCCATGACCCCCGCAGGGAATTCACGGAATAACTTCAATTTGTTTTTTAACGACCTTTAATGTCGATAGGGTAGCCTTACTTGCTGGCTTTAGTCCCTCAACACTCTAAGGTCAAGTATGTCGCACAATATATCTTGTACACCATGTCATATATTGCAAAACCTAGGTACTTCCCTATTTAGGACAAAAAAATCGACCCCAGCTCAGGTCGACCTTAACTACCCTTTCTTAGAGTTTGATGTAGTTCAAAACTGCTGCCGTCGAGCTAGCTACCTTCTGTTCGTCGACATGCTTTGCCGTATTTGATATCAATGGAGCCAAGATATAATTCCAAATGAAATTTACCGCACCTTTCAAGTAATTGTCCCAAATGTTCGATATGAGGTTGGTCAGGAAGTTCCAGTTGTCCTGGAAGGTCTGGGAGGCCACTATGCTCCTCAAGTTGAGTCCGAAATAGGCTAAGAGGAGCAGGGCGATGAATATGATGACGAGCATCTTTATAAGTCCCCTGTTTCGATTTTTCAAAATGATCATGATAGGTCAAGTATAGCATTAAGCTTTTCCTAGAAATACTTTTTCCAGGATGCCTTTGTCGATGATGTCTTGAGGTTTGCTTTCGGTGTAGATCTTGCCCTTATCCAGAACGTAAGCACGAGTAGTGATCTCGAGAAGCGACTTCAAATTGTGCTCGACGACGAAAATAGCTGTTTTCCGGCGTTCATTGATCTCTCTGATCTTCTCGAAGACTTCCTTGACTATCTTCGGAGCCAAGCCGAGTGATGGTTCGTCGAGGAGGAGGACTTTAGGATCGGGCATGAGTCCACGGGCGATAGCCAGCATCTGCTGTTGGCCTCCAGATAAGGTGCCGGAATTGGCTTTCAGTTTTGATTTTAGCGCAGGGAAGAGGTCGAGGACATTCTCAATGCGCTCTTGCCTCCCTGCCCTGCTCTTCACGTGGAAACCGCCGATCTCCAGATTTTCCAAAACTGTCAGATGATGAAATACGCGTCGGCCCTGCGGCACGAATGAAACTCCCCTTTCTACGACTTCGAAAGAGACCGGCTTGAACTGACGACCTTCCCATAGCACTTGTCCGGAATCGATCGGAGCCAAACCGAATATTGCTTTTAGGATGGTCGACTTTCCTGCCCCGTTCGGTCCCATGAGAGCCACGATCTCTCCTTCATCTATCTTGACCGAAGCTCCGTCCAGCGCCTTAACGCCGCCGTAGTGAACGTGGATGTTCCGGAGTTCGAGGAGGGTTTCGGTGGTGGGCATAGGATACTATTGTTGATAAATAACTGCCTTTCCATCCTTCACTTGGAATAACGAATAAGCTGTATTACTACGGTCGTTACTTGCATCGAAACTAATTGAACCGCTGACTCCGTCATAATTGACTGTCTTCAAGTAAGATTGAATTGCTGCAGCATTGTAATCTTGTGATTTGATCGCACCGGCCAGAAGATAAATCGTATCGTAGACCGCGGCGCAGATATTCGTCTGCGGACAATCTTCGCCATAATTTGTCTTGTATTTCTGTAAGACAGCAGCCAGCTTGTCGTTTTGAGCTATGACATAGTCTCCACCGAGAGCGCCTTGCAGAATCTTCGCGTGCTTGGAAACTAGGTCGGCCGACTTGATGACGTTGTCATTGACGAATATGCGAGCCGGAGAGAATTTGAGCTCCTCCATTTGGCTTAATACGACTTCTCCGCTCGTAACCGTTTGAGGGCTCACAAATAGAAGATCCGGATTGCCACCCTTGAGCTTCGTGAGTTGTGTACGAATATCTGTAGCTCCAGTTGTAAATGATTCACTGGAGACTTTGACTGACGTTCCTTTCAAGTAATTCTCTAATGCGACTTCCAAACCCTTGGCGTAATCTGTTTCTTCGTAAATGACGGCGACTTTCTTATAGCCGGCTTGTTTGATCGTATCGGCAAATAGTTTGGCCTCATTTATGTCTTGGCCCCAATTGCGGAAGACGTTCGGAGATGAGCTGCTGATTTTGGATCCGGAAAGGGTTGAGCCGACTAGCACTGAATCGGTGCTTTGCAGAATAGGTTCCATAGCTAGAACTGTTCCTGTACAGGCACCTGACGTGAATACTCTTATTCCGCTACCAGTCAGTTGTTGCAAAGCGGACACAGCGGCCTTTGGATCGCATTTGTGGTCTTGGAAGACGACTTCAAGCTTCTTACCATTGATTCCGCCAGCGGCGTTGATATCGTCGACAGCTAATTGGGCGGTCTTTTGAGAAGGTTCGCCATATGTGGCTAGTCCGCCAGTCAGTGGATACATAGCGCCAATCTTGATCGTAGAGCTCGAGAAAGATTTGTTAGCAACAACGGCTATTACGATAATGATTACAATGACGATGATGAATAGGGACCATTTGCCTTTTGATGATTGCATATTGGCTGAATTAGCCTGATAAGTGGTTTAACTGTAGCACAGCAAAATCAGGGTGAAAATAGACGACGATAAGCCCAGAATCATTGAGATCACTCCCCCAAATACGCTTCTACCACATCCCTGCGCGATAGCACTTCAGCCGGCTTCCCTTCTGCCAAGAGTTCTCCGGAGTCGAGGACGTAGATGTGATCAGACATCTCGCGGATGAGATCTATATTGTGTTCGACCAAGATGACAGCCTTGCCTTGATCGCGCAGTTCTTTCATGACAGTCGTGACGATCTTGATCATTTCCGGGAAGAGACCGGCGAATGGTTCGTCGAGGAAGATGATGTCTATGTCCCCTGCTCCAGAATGGATCATGGCCAGGATGCGAGCGATCTCCAGGAGCTTGCGCTGACCGTAAGAGAGGTTCTTGGCCAGTTCATTACGCTTGTCCCATAGCCCGACCTTCTTCAACACTTCCTCAGCTTTCTCTGAATGAAAAGCGCCATGCTTCTCGAACAATGATTTCCAAACACTTCGTTCTGTGAGAACGACCAGGATATTGTCCAATACAGGCATTTGTTCGAACAGCTTCACATCTTGAAAAGTCCTGGTCATTCCGAAAGCTGGACCTTCATGCGCGCGTACTCGTCGGAGATGTTCACTGTCGGCGATGACGATCTCGCCGGCATCAGCCGGTATCATGCCAGTCAAAGTATTTATGAGCGTCGACTTGCCAGACCCGTTCGGTCCGATGATGCCCGTGATCTTGCCAGCTTCAAAGGCGATAGAAAGCTTGTTGACGGCATGGACGCCTTCGAATCGTTTGACTAAGTTTTTGGTTGAGAGGAGGGGCATTGATTTACAGTATACAATCTAATTAACTTTCTCCAAATGCAATGGAACCACGAAGTCTCCCGGGGCAACCTGTGTCGCGAGTCCGGCGGCACCATCCATAGATTTTACATTTGTCAGACATGCTTGTAGCGACTGCCTTTCATTCTTGCATTGGTCAATTAGGTTAACTATATCGTAACCGAATGCCGATCCGAAGTTTGGTTGTTTGCCATATTTGGCCAAATACGCGGCCTTGAAATCTACCGCTTTATCTGGCAACGAGAAATCATATGAGCTGGAATAGAATGCGATACCGCTTACCTGTTTTCGCGTATCCATGTCCGCAAATACTGCTGACGATTCGATGATAGGCATCCCGATATTCAACTGGCTGGCCGTCTTGACTATGCCGACAGCTTCACCAGGAGTTGAGGCTACGAACACGAAAGCATCTGCACCCGAACTTTTGACTTTAGATAGAACCGTACGAAAATCAGCTTCTGCTGGCATAAATGATTCTTCAAGAACGATCTGCTTGCTATTAGCTTTACTTAGTTCTTCAATCTTGTCTTTAACTGAATTGCCAAGCTCGTCATTTCTGTACAACAATGCGATCTTCTTACCTTTAACAACCGGAGACGCCGGATCAGTAAACGCCGGAGAAGCGTAGCTAGTTGGATCTGCATAATATCTAGTCGTGTAATCATTGACGATCGATGAATGCGTAGCAGCGACAAGAGATACTAATAGCGGCTGTTTCTTTTCCAAGGCGATCTTAGAGAGAGGCACAGCCACGATCGAAAGTTCTGAGACAGTCAAATCTATAGGTTGTTCCCGGAGGAAATTATAAGCAGAAATACCATCGGCGGCTGTCGATTTGCTGTCCTGGTAAATGATAGAGATACCGGTCTTTTGTTGAAGCGCCAAGTCCATTCCATTCTTGAATGTCTCGCCCCACAAAGATGCCGGGCCGGTCAATGGCAATACTGCGCCAACCGTAAAAGTACTGTTAGTAACCGGTTTTGGCGACTTAACCAAAACAATGATGACTACGAGAATGATGATACCTATTACCGTCCAAATGAGTTTTTTGTTCATGATATTAGGCTTAAGTTTGTACACCAAAATACTAACCTATTCAGCCTCTTTTTCCAATACGATGTCCACCGCTGGATTATTGACAGTGGTCGTTGATACTATTAATATCATTTTCGGAACAAGTGTTTTAATGTTGGTAAACAATAACTCGGAAAATTGTAAGACTGATTATGGCAACAGAATGTTATCCAGTAAATGCTAACTGGCGTGCTCTAGCGAGACAGGCGCGAATTCAGACTTCAGCGGCTGCTCAAAATCTAGCCGGTCCACCAAAACCGAGGGTACTGGTTCTTCAAAAGAACTCCAAGCTCGCCACGAGCCAGTCTCAGGCGAGATCGAGCGCCGGATAATTACCACTGATCAGAACCATTCGCAAGCCCCACCTCCCGCCGGTGGGGCAGCTTTTTTTGTGTGGCACTACTTCCAGGGTACAGGAACGCCATTCTTGATAATATCTATCTCCACTGGCGTTGAATTGACCGTATGATCGGTTGTGAAGGTGATATTAGCATTTGGAGTGACGAATGAATGATTTGCGATATAAGAAGCAACGTCCGCGGTGCTCGTGCTGTCGGCTATAGCTGTGGCCATGACATAGAGAGCATCGAAGGCTTTATCGGCGGATTTGCCGGCTGGTTTGCCATACTCTTTTTGGTAGAGCGCGTTGAATTGCGGAGAGGTGATCTCCCAGTTCACCACGGCCACATTCTCGATCAGGGACTTGTCTTTCTCTTGTCCGAACGATTCCAGAGCTCCTGTGTATGTGAGCATAGTCGGAGTGAATCCCAGCTCCTTTGAACGTTTCAAGAAATTCACTGAATCATCTCCGAGCATATCGAAGAATACCGTGTCCACACCCTCGCTCTTTAGCTTAAGAATCACGGTTTTGAAATCATTTCCTCCGATGTGGAGATACGTCTCTTCTATTGGCTTGGGCTTGCCATATGATGTCATTATCTCTCCCATGACCTTTGAGATTTCGACTCCCCACGTGGAAGTATAGTGGACTATCGCCAGGCGTTTGATCTTGTTCTGACCAAGGAATGCTTTGTAATAGCGGACCATATCGTCGAAGTTGATGAGCATGGTGAAGCTCTGACTGCCCAGGTCGAAACTACCAGGTATGCGAAAATTCGGTGGCGTTATGAGTGCAACGTGATTAGTCTCTGCCAATGGCAATAAGGGCTGGGTTGTGAAATCGAATACGCTGCCGATGACACCTGAGACATGGTCGACGTTGACTAGCTTGTTGTAAGCCGAGACCGCAGTCTTTCCGTCCGTATGATCATCTTCTGTGACTACCTCGACCATCCGGCCGTTTATGCCACCGGCCGCATTGATCGTTTTTGCCGCCAAAGCGATACCGTTCTTGGAAGACTCACCCCAAGGCGCAGCATCACCAGAGAGCGACAATACAGCCCCGATCTTTATGGGTTCTGTGGTAAATACTTCACTCGGACCTTTTGAAGCATTCTTACGGACGAGGCTGATAATCACGGCAATGATTACGATGGCGAGCACTGACCAAATGAGTTTCTTGTTCATGGTATTTTTAGCGATTAATGGATATTTGTCACATATCTTACACTTATGCTAGAATTAGTACACTATTCGGCGAAAAGCGAATAACAAGCAAATACACATGAATACATCATTTCTGGACATATTCGGTTTATCCCCCAAGTCGAAACGGGTTCTATTAGACATCATCACCCACGGTGTTTCGTCAGTTGCAGCAATTTCCCGTCGTCTAAATATGCCGAAATCGTCCGTTTATGATGCTATCTCTCCCCTTCTTGACCAAAGCTTAGTCAATGAGTATAGCGATAATAGAGGTAAAACATTCGGAATCTCCGAGGGAGAACAGCTATCGCGTGTGCACAAGGAGAAGATGGAGGAGATCCAGAAAGCTCAGGCTTCCCTGCTCTCATTCATCGGCCATCACCACGCGGATGATTCTGTGGCCAAACCGACTATTAAATTCTATGCGGGAAATCAAGGCATCAAGCAAGCTTTCCGAGATATGCCATGGCAGAAGGAGTATTTGGAAACATACATGCTTTGGCCGACGCGCGACATGATCGACATAGATGAAGCTTTCTTCAAGTGGCATGGAACACAGCGTTTCAAATACGGAGTCTATATATACGCAGTCGAGAAGCATGCCGACAGGAAGCTTCAGGGCGATAAAAAACATGAATGGTTGAAGAATGACTCAAAAAGCAACTTGGTCTCCGTGCGCTATCTACCAAAAGGTGTCAATTGTAAGATGAGCTTCTGGCTCTATGGAAATAAGTGTTTGATAGCTTCTAGCGGTGCTGAAAAGATAGCGTTTACCGTGCACAGCAAAGAGTTCTGCGAGATGATGAAATTGTTGTGGCAAAGTCTGTGGAATGAAGCCAAGCCATAAATGTCAAAGGCCCGGGATTTAACCGAGCCTTTCATTCAAAATGTGTGCGCTATATGGCTACGCTAGCCCACTCGTAAACACTGTCTGCGTCGAGTTCAGGTTGACTATCTGTTTCGTAAACAGAAACGCACCAGCCCTTTGTCTGCAGTAGACGCTTAATCTCCTTCACGTACCCGTCGTTAGGTTCTATATCTGAAGTGTGGAAGATCTTGATCGAGACAATTTCCCTGAGCATACTGATTTCTGCCCAGATCATATTGCCCGTCCTTGATGGTGGAAGATTACGCCCCAGAAGCAAGTAAACGAATTGGCCCTGCTCGCCACATGAGGGACCTACGATTCCATGTTGATCCGGATGTCGTATGACATCGAGCATATCCTCAAAGGCCAATTTTGCTATCCGACGCTGATTTCTGGAGTCATCTAGGTCGTGTTTGTGAAGCCAGGTGATGAAGGCGGCGAATGCGAGGGCTAATAGAAGTCCAGCGAATAAGCAGAGCTGCTGGTCGGGAGGCAGATAATTTGGAGTCATAATGGAAGAGACTAGTTGTTTGTTTTTGGTGTGCTGTGAGAAGGTTCGAGATTACAATAGCATTAGAGATTGCAATAGTCAAGTTTGTATGCTATAATATACAGGTAAGATTTTTGACAAAAACATAGAAAACCAAACAACTATCGCAACTACAGAAAGGCAGTTTATGGAAATAATGAATGCAATCGGTAAGGTTTTAGCCCTCGGATGTGGAACGACCTTGGAAAAGGTACTGCGCTCCAAGCGCTATCAGGCGCTTAGCGCGACTACCCACACTCTCGAAGCCCGGCATAGCGCCGACTCAGACACTGGCGTAGCGCTTCGGGCTGGTCACATGGAATTCGGTCGCCTCATTAACACCGTTGGCGAACGGATGGCCATCGTCGGAGCAAAGAACCTGCACCCTGCCTTCGGGCTAGGTATGGAACTTCGACCGCTCATCCAGTTGACTGGTGAGCATATCGTCCAGGCCGCCAAGAAATGCCTAACTCCCACCATTAGGGACATGGCAGCGAAATGGAAAACGTGCACGGCAGATGAGCAAGTTGAGATCTGTCGTTCCCTCTACCAACAGCTTCGCTCAACTGGTCAGGAATCAAAGAGCGAGTTGACCATGGATGTCGCTCTCGAGAGCATGGTGTCGGACATTCGCGCTAATAGCCACGACAATCGTAAAGTTCTACCAAAACAGTATGGTATGTGGAATGCAGATTCCTGCGTCGCCAACTGCCAAGGTAAGACTCAAATGATCGTCGCATTCGCTCGAATGGCGAAAGCCCGTGTCATCGTGGCTCACCCACTGAAACATGCTAATCGAGTGATAAGCCAGATCCGTTGCCGTATCTACGAAAGGATCGTCGGTGACATTCAAAAGCGTGGATTGACGCAACTGGATCAACCGTTCGCGGAATCGCTTCGAGCTGGAGAGATCGACTTGTTGCGCCGCGCGGGCGATGATTACTTCCACGTTTGTGCTTGTGTCGAAATCAAAGACGGGCGGTTGGTTCTTATTGATCCGCACGGCTTGAACTTCGGTATCCTGCATCCGGAATGGAACATCGGGACGATAGTAGAGCAGCTCGAACGCTACAAAGAAGTCCTGCCGGGTTTGCACTTGTGCGCTACCGATAAGGGACGGCATCAAGAGCTATACCGGATCGCCGAAAAGAAAGTCGACGAACTCCTAGCCAGCTCTGAGAAGCTTGAAAGACAGCTACAGAAGGCCATCAATCCGATGGAACTGGTCTATGCTCTCCGAGATTCCGGCGAAGTTCCGTTCATGCTCGAGAATTTCTCGGAGCATGGCCAGGAAGTTACGAGGAGTCAAGAAGGGCTCCTTGAATTCTAGCCTGAAGCACAACACCTCCCTAGCGTAGAATAGCGGTATACCATTACCAGCCATTAACGCTAAGGAGATGTCGCATACACAATTTAACAGAGATACTAGGATCGAGCTAGCGATTCTTTTGAATGCCAG
>CAIQIZ010000005.1 GCA_903872035.1 uncultured bacterium
AAGGTTGCCACAACAAGATCAAGCTCATCAAGAGAATGTCTTACGGATTTCGCAATTTCAAAAACTACGTACTCAAAATCACATTGGCATTTTTGCCTTTCATTTTCCTAAATCTTCCACACTGATATTCAAAGAACCGCAAAAAATTGCATTTCTTAAATCACTCATACCTCAATGCCTCTATCGGACTCTTCTTGCTAGCCTGATGAGCTGGGTAGCCACCAAAGACCAAACCGATCAAGGCCGAAACACTAAGACCAAGAATGGCACCGGTCCAAGGAAAGACATATTGCCAATTGACACCCAATCCACGCGACAGACCAATGGACGTAATGAAAGCCAACGAAGAACCCAGAACTATTCCTACAATGCCACCGATCGCAGTGAGCAGGACCGCTTCCAGCAAAAATTGCGTGAGAATGTCGCGATCAGTCGCTCCCAAAGCCTTCCGCAAGCCGATCTCGCGGGTTCGTTCCGTCACAGCCACAAGCATGATATTCATGATGCCAACACCACCCACGAAGAGCGCGATAGATGCCACCGCCACAAGGAAATATGTGAGTGCGCTGGTGATAGTGCCGAGCCTATTCGCCAAATCTTGCTGAGTCTGGACCGTGAAATCGTCCTTGGTCGGATCGGTAATGTTGTGAGATTCGCGGAGCGTCATAGCTATGTCAGCAGCAGTGACTTGGACTGTTGCATCACTAGTCGATTGCATGATGATACGGCTGAAATATTTCTGACCCAAAACATAATCTTGCGCCGTGGTATAAGGCATCATCACCATGCTATCAAAGTTGAATAGCGATCCCCCGCCGGCAGCTGGCAAAACCCCAACAACTCGGAAATTCTTGCCTTTGATCTTCATATTCTGACCAAGCGGATCTTGTGTATCGAAAAGATGCTCCGCAACCTTTGAGCCTATGACCACCACGCTCGATCGAGAAAGGACATCGCTACCATCGTAGAATTGCCCTCTCGGTTGTAGGTCGAAGATGCTCACCATAAGATCGGTTCCTCCAAAAATAGTGACCTGATAGGTGTTCGACTGGTATGAAGCAGTGCCTGCTCCCATGACCGCTGGCATTATGCTCTGCAAGTCCGGCACATTGGCTTTGTTCTCCAAAGCCACCAGATCCTTCTCCTTCAATGAGTCGCTAAAAAGAGAAGTCACATCAGATGGCCCAGTCGGTTCCCTTCCCGGAATGACAGCTATCGTATTTGTCCCCATTCCTTCGACTTGTCCCAAAATCAAATCCTGTGCCCCGGCTCCCAAGGAAACTACCAACATTATGGCAGTGATTCCGATCACGATACCAAGAATGGTGAGTGAAGATCGAGACCTGTTCGTGGTCAGCCCTGTCAGCGAGGTTCTAAATAAATGGCGTAGAGTCATGAAAAATTCTTGCTTCAATTGTAACATTTTTTACCCCTATATAAAGCAAAACCGGCAAGACGTGAAGTCTGCCGGCGGGTGTAAGAAGGAAGAGAAGTGAAAGAGCAAGGGTGAAAAGTGGCAAAGAGCAAAGGATGAGAGAAAAGCGATGGAAGTGTGTGATCGAGGAGAAAATTATACCGGGGCGGCTAGCAGTCTGAGAGTACATGGGATTGTTAAAGTCATGGGAATGCCGGTATAACCACACTCTCACTTTCCACATTTCCTTTTTAAATGATCATTCCTTCTTACACCATTAATACGAATGGCTACCGAGAATAGGTGCGTTAAATCAAAAAGATTGGCTGCCTCAGCGACGTCTCCGGCACCAGTTTTATCCTTGCAATGTTGTCTGTTTTATGTTGTTATTGGGAAAGATTTCACTGACAGCCTAATACCGTTTAACGTCCGAAAAAAGAAAGGTAACTCTTGAACTCAGAAACTAGATCAGGTCCCCTACCCATTCCAGCCGGTACGATCTGGCACATTTTGCAATATCGCAATATGCGCCGGTATTTCATCTCACAAATAGTCTCATTGACGGGACTGATGATGCGAGGTTCGATCATAAGCCTGCTTCTCATTGCCCTCCTCGGAGTGGAAAAATCCCCTCTGGTCATCGGGACTATTTGGGCCATGAATGTGCTCCCAGGAACTTTTCTTGGCGCGCTAGCCGGCATATACATCGACCGGTCCGACAAGAGGAAGGTGCTCATCGTCACCGCCATAGTCAGCATCCTCCAGGCGGGCGCATTGGCTTTCATAGCCTATGAATACGCCGAACCCTTGATCCGGACGCACCGCACCGTAGACACGCACCATCCGATCATCGTCGCGATCTTCGCCCTATCGCTAATCGGAGGGATTGCCAACGCTCTAGACGGCATCTGCCGTAACGTCATTGTTAAGGACGCTCTGCCAGACATGCACGACAAGACGGTCAACCGCAAGAACCAGACTCTCGGAGGGATCATGTTCACGGCGCTCTACACTATGGCTATGCCTATCGGAGATGGCTTATCCGGATACATGGTCCGGTGGTACGGTTATGCCGGAACATTCGTGATTGTCGGCCTATCGTTCCTATGGCTCATCATCGGATTATGCATGATGGACTTTTCCCATCTCTCAAGGATCAAAGTGCCCTGGAAAGGCGTCCTGCATTCTTTGAAAGACAATGCGCGCTATGCAGCCTCGATCCCTGTCATTCGAACTTGCATCATCGTGGCGGCTATCATCACCATCCTGGGATTCTCATATAGGGTGACCCTGACCGTGATCGCCAAGACAATGTTCTCGAGCGGTCCTCATCACGGCGGACCTGAAGACTACAGTTTTCTGGCAGCGGCTGCCGGCATCGGTTCTTTCGTCGGTGCCATCATCACTCTGATCTATTCCTCACGAAGACCGGTGCAATTCGTCATATGTGGGTGCTTGATGTGCGGACTCGGCCAAGTACTTCTCGTATTCACCAGAGATATCAACCTGGGAGCGATCCTTCTGTTCTTCACTGGTTGTGGATTCATGCCGGCCTTCATGCCCTTCCGAGGCGTCATGATGAATGTCGTCGAGAGCAAGCGCATCGGCACCGTCTTCGGGTATATGTTCATGACCTTTTACGGAGGCATGATGCTGAGCTCTTTCATAGCCGGATACATTGCCAAGCATTTCGGTTGTCCAGCCGTTCTCGGCTCGTGCGGCATTGCTCTAGTTATCTTAGGCTTAATAGTTCCCTTCCTACCAGGGATAAAAGAAATCGAGTAGGAACCCATCGAATTTCACAGGCCGGGGATGCAAATCTCCGGCTTTTTTGCGCCATGTTTAGACTGTTGTTGACAGTTCAACAATTCTATTCTAAGCTATTTATGTACAGTTCCAATAAATGCATTATGAATAAAGAATCACTGACCATCAACCCGAAGTCGGGTAATCACCTGCATGACCTGTTGAGCACGCATCCCCAACTTGAGTTCAACAGGCAAGCATACGAGCAAACATGCGCAGCGCTCAACAGTCCCGAGCAAAGATTCAAAACCGCAACCTTGCCGGAGAGCTCGTCGATACAAACCATGTTGACGGTCGTCCCCGTTGATTGGCAGGCACACTTCATGACGGTATATATCGGCCACACTCGAACGTCGACCTCGTCGCCAGCTCATCGTAATGATCGGAGCTAGCTTTATTCAAGACCAGTCCCCCACCGCCGCAGGCTTTCCTGTGGCGATTTTATTTAATCAAATAGGAAGAGTGGCCAAAATTGCCTTCTGACATCCAGTATTCATCATTGACACAAGCAGTATCAGAACGTAGAATTATTTTTGGATAGCACAGTTCGATACACACGGTCAGAAAAAACTCAAAAGAATAGACTACAGACTAATGAAGAAACGAAACAAGGTTATTGTCCGATTAGCTCAGACAGAACCGCAAATCCAACTGATCAGTCTGCAGGGCGCCAATTCGCTCCCACGGCGCATCATGCAACGACTCGAAAAGACTATTGAGAAAGTTCTCACAGATATCTGGCAACTCAGAGGAATATCTCGGGCCAGGAATCTACGTATATCCGGAAATGGATTCGACGCCACGCTAGATGCGAGATACAACAACTCGCCAAATACTGAGCTCCGGATCTGGTTCGACGTTATCGTGATCAATTTGCGTCGTGTCGCGAGAAAAGGACGACGTGCAATGCTCAAATTAGAGACCCTCAAGGTGATCTTAGCCGCCCCTTCTCCCTGCTAAGTTGACCACCCTAGATCTTTAGCACACCCGCCGAACTCACGTTCGGCGCCCTTTTTTATATGCTAATATGCCCCTATGAAAATAACTGCTCAAGAAGAGATCTGGGACATCGCCGTCATTGGCGGTGGGCCGGCTGGAATGATGGCTGCCGGACGAGCCGCTGAAAAAGCGCGACAAGAGAACCGCGCTATCAAAGTCATTCTTCTCGAAAAAAACCCCGGTCTCGGCAAGAAGCTCCTCATCACAGGCGGTGGTCGCTGTAACGTACTCAACAATGAACCAGACACACGCTCTCTTCTCGACAAATTCAAAGACAGCGGCAAATTCCTCTTTTCCGCTTTTTCCAAATTCAGCGTCAAAGAAGCCTTGAATTTCTTCAATTCACACGGTATGCCAACCAAGGAAGAGAACGATCGCCGTATCTTCCCTCTTTCTAACAGCTCCCGTTCTGTCCGTGACGTGCTTGAGAAATACTTAGATGAAAGCCATGTCACCGTAAAGTCCGACGTAGAAGTTACAGGCTTCGTCCAAACCGATCCTGGCCGGATCGACGCGATCAAACTCAAGGACGAGTCCATTATCCGAGCTCGCTCCTTCATTTTGGCAACAGGCGGTCTTTCATATCCGGAAACAGGTTCCACTGGCCAAGGATTCGACTGGCTCGCCAAACTCGGCCACACCATCATCAAACCGACGGCGGCCCTCGTACCAGTAGTGGTCAGCGATTCTTGGGTGAAAAATCTTTCCGGAGTCTCGCTCAAAGAGGCCAAACTGACTCTTTTCCAAGACGGCCTCAAAGTTACTAGCAAGCAGGCAGTAAAGAAAGGCAAGATCCTCTTCACCCACTTCGGCCTATCAGGTCCAGCCATCTTGAACATGAGCGCCGAGATCGGCCAACTCCTAAAATTCGGCGATGTCGTCATCTCCCTCGATCTTCTTCCTGGACATGATTATTCGACTCTGAATGAAGCTCTGCAAGAATTGTTCAAGAAAGAAAATGTAAAGAAATTCAAGAACGCCATCACCAATCTCATCCCCGCTGCATTCGTTTCGATCATTCTGGAGAGATCAAATATCGATCCTGACACTTTCTGCAATAGCGTGACTCGTGAACAGCGTCTCGCCTTGGTCAAGCTCCTCAAGGACCTCCACATACACCCAACTGGTCTTCTCGGCGCCGACAAAGCCATCATCACTTCCGGTGGCGTCGCTCTCGAAGAAGTCGACTTCCGCACTATGCAATCACGTCTCATCTCCAATCTCTATCTGGTCGGCGACGTCCTCAACGTCGACCGCCCTTCCGGTGGCTATAGCTTGCAGCTTTGCTGGACGACTGGGTGGGTGGCGGGAGATTCGGCGAGCGGAGCATCGATCTAGCAAATTAATTGTTCTGAATTTACGCACCGGAAGATGCATATCTGCAATACCCCACCCTCTAAAGTGGACTTTTTCATAATTCCATGTTATGCTCTTCAACTGACGGATCATTCAGCTTTCCAAACATTTGGGAGGCAGACAATTCAGACAACACAAAGTTCGAATAGTTATGCAAGACGAAATTAAAACAGGATCAAAGTTCAGTGACAGCACAGGATCGTTCACAGTGAAGGACCGAGTCCCAGGCAAAGAACAACTTTGGAACGTCCAATGTGCCGCGATGGGTGGCGGATTCTCTCGCAAATCGATACAGGTGTTCGAGATGAGCGAAGAAAAGATACGCGAGTGCATATATGAGCAGAACGGACGTATAGCTGTCAGCGATTTGAGCACTGTCGGTACCAGGGTCGGCGAGCGATTCTTCAAACAGAAACAGAGGACGATCGGCAGCACACACCCGACGTGGAGAGTCCCGGAGCGCAGCGTATTTCTCGCCAGACTGGCCGCATCACGAGCCAAACTCTCGTGCGCACACTGACTGGCACTTAGAGATATCTAGAGCGAATCTATAGTCGCCTTCATCTGGACTACGTCAACCGACGGGTCCAGTTTTTTATCTCACCTCCTTCAGCTTCTTCCTCACTTCCTTGTAATCTGGCACGGTCTCTTTGACCAAATCCCAGAAGCCGCGACCATGATTGAATTCTTTGATATGGCAAATCTCATGAACGATCACGTAGTCCCGAAGCTCCGGCGGAAGGAATGTCAGCTTGTAATTGAAATTCAGATTCCCCTTCTTTGAGCAGCTGCCCCAACGGCTCTTCTGGTTCCTGACCGCGATGCGGCCGACCGCTATGCCGTGTCTAGGCCCATAATGACCGATGAAATGATTGACTCTGTCATGAATGACTGACCGCACATTCTCCTTATGCGCTTCATAAAGCCGCCGACTGCGCGTCCGATAGACGGAGCGCTTCAAGCGGATGCGGAACATCGAGCGGAGGTCAAAAAGTTTCATGGACAAAGTATAACGATATTCATTGAAGCAAGCGAATATCCAATATAAATAAATCACCCGCAACCTGTTAAAGTCGCGGGTGGGCCAGAACAAGGGCCTCTGGCGTATTCAACCATATTCGGGGTTGGTCGCCGACTCGGACCGTATGTCCGCTGTCGGCTTCCAGGCCTCCCGAAAATTACCATTGATCTTCACCATGCCCCGGCTCACGCACGGGTCGTCATAGCTCTCAATGATGATTTTCACGCGGCGCAGCCCCTTGCCAATAATATATTCCATGGCGGGCTCCTAATGTGTCCAAAACAGCGTCGGCTGCTTCGAACAGGTTATCTGTTTTCAAGTCTTGCTTAGGTCATAAGCTACCCGTAAGGGTTGCAGCCTAAAGCAAGATAGTAGCATTATAGCACACCATCATTTTTTGTCAATAGCATCTGCTTGAATTCTAGCCTGAAGCACAACACCTCCCTAGCGTAGAATAGCGGTATACCATTACCAGCCATTAACGCTAAGGAGATGTCGCATACACAATTTAACAGAGATACTAGGATCGAGCTAGCGATTCTTTTGAATGCC
>CAIQIZ010000006.1 GCA_903872035.1 uncultured bacterium
CTATACTTGCTTCACACTCTGACATGTTCACGCATTAGCGCTTCTGCGGTAACACAAACTCCTTCTTGAAGTGAGCGTAAATGAGTGCGGCAGCGCGTAGAGCTTTGTCCTTGTAGGTTCGATCTTCGTCTCTGAAGGCTCACAAGTTGACAAACGATACATAGTATAGTATATTTGATTTTGGCAAAGGGTACGCCCTTTGAAAACAACCCGTAAACAAAGAAACAAAGAAAGGAACGAGGTATGCCTCAATCCAAATCTGTATTAGAAATACTCGCTGGTGTAAAGAGGACCTTCTCACGCGCTCAATTTGAAGAGGTTGTCGAGGGTCGCAGGTGGCAATTCCTGAAGGTGGCCGATAAGATCTCGCTTCGGAGTTTCGGATTAACTGCCTTAAATGCTCATTTAGCTGATGGAAAGGGTGGCCAGAGCGAGGTCAGCCATACCATTTACGAGGACAACCCGTCTCTTGATGATAGCGAGGATTGTCTCGATCTCAGTGCTCAGGGCGTCTTTATGGAAGTTAAATGGAAGCCGATGGGGAATGGCAACCAACATTTTGGTTGGGGAATTACCCGCAAAGGAAAGTGGGTCAAGACAATGTACGTTGACGAGTACACCGAGTATCCTGATAAATGCTTGTTCTGTTACCAAAAAGTAACGCATGTCTCCATTCAGGTCGCTACGCTGTCGGCCCTCGTCGATTATCTTGTGCCGTACCAAAGCGGCGGAGGGTATGAGAGCGCACTACTTGGCATCTGGTTCGGGATGCAAGAGTTCATGGAACAGACTTTAGCTGAGTCCCAAGCAAGAGTTGCTGCGTTGTGCGAAATCGTTCAGCAACAGAAGTACGACTCGAGGTTGTTTTTGACTGTTTACAGCAAGTGATACTGTCCTGACCGACAGTCTGAACACGGAAGTTTTGGCTACGGTCAGGACTTTCTTTTTATAACTAAATGAAGGTGTGAATGTCGTGAACTTTATTTGACCAACTCACCAAGTTCCTGAAAGCTGATCCTCACACGGCCTTTCTGTCTGACCAGTTCTGAAAGCCAACCTGGAGGGTCGCCAAACATCTCGAATATCATGATATCATTTGATACATGGATACATTAGAACAGTCAAAGCAGACCAAATCTTCTGCAACAAAGATATTGGATCAGACCGACCTTGTCAGACGCCTGTCAAAATATGGCGACGTTCGAATAGGCGGGAGCTATTTTACCGATCTCATGTCCGATGCAGATATCGATGTTTCTGTTGCGGCCAAGGATCCAAGAGGAGCTGCCCTCGGGTTTTTGAATGATATCATCAATGACCGGGTCTGCGAGAAATATCAATATGGCGATTTTGAAAAGTTTCCGAGAGAGAATCGACCGAAAGATCATATTGTGGTACTGATATTGCAATATGATAAACGCCGATGGGAGATTGAGGTCTGGTTCTCAAAAGAGCACGATAAGGAACAGTTATCGCTTGAAGAGAGATTGAATAGCCTTCCGAGTGAGACGAAGCGGCAGATAATCGAACGTAAATGCGCGCGTGCAAAATCCGGTCAGAGTAAACATGAGTTATCAAGCTTCGATATTTATAAAGATTATATTCATGGATAAAAAGACAATAATTCGTTGTAGAGCGATAATAATCCACGAGGGGAAATTATTGGTTGTTAAACATTCACCTGAAAATACTTTTTATGTATTGCCTGGAGGTCACCTCGAATGGGGTGAGGATGTGAAAGAATGCATGAGCCGTGAACTCGAAGAAGAGCTCGGTATTAAAGGAGATGTTGGCAGACTATTATACGTAAATAATTTTATAGGCAACGATACAAATTACATCGGCAAAGGTACGCAATCCATCGAATTTTTCTTTGAAATAAGGAATTCTGCTGATTATGCGAAAACAGACAAACCCATCGGTTCGCATGCTGCCGAAATTTACGAACTTAAGTGGGTTGGCAAGAATGACGCTGTAAAGATCATGCCATTAGCTATCGACAGAGGTCTAAAAGAAGGCACACTTGAATCTGAGTCTGTGAGGTTTATCTGTGGTTGATAAAATGAATTATCTTACTAATGCGCCCCTATTCTGCGAATTAACTACTCTTATGCTAAAAGGAGTGAAATAAGAAACGATGTTCTTTCTAGAAACATGAAGCATGGGATTTGCGTTAGCCAGATCATGAATGAGGTCAGACAAGATGTTGATTTCGGCGACACGTGTATGCATATCAGGCATGGAAAATATCTCTTTCAATATCGTGAGAGACCGTTTGTAGCATGCGCCAATTTGTGCCTGATTATTGCGTTCTCGAGCGGAGATCAACCTTGTGACCTCCGAGCCGAGATTTGCCATGAGAAATGCCGATGTTCTTTGGGTATTCATATGATTTTAGAGTCGATGATTTTCTTCATCGTATTTCTAATTGTTTCATCTTGAACTTCCATATCAAAATTCTTGGCTTGAGGGCGGATGTTGATGAGAGAGATGTATTCAATCCACGATTCTCTTGGCTCGTCAAAAATAACATTGAATCCCCAAATATCGCCCTGGTCGGATCCGTTATCGACTAAGACGTTATTTGCATCTATATGATATTCTCCACCAAAAGCGGCAATCTCCTTTTTGATGTCGACTACACCTTTGATCATTGAGACGTAAAAGGTCTTGGCGAGATCTCGCAATTCACTGACTGTAATAGTGTTTGTAACTATCTTTATCTCCATATTGATATTATTAGCTTACCATTATTTTGAATGTTAGTGCTGTTCTGCTATTCTTAAAGGCAATATGAAAAAATTGATCGACCAAGCCACCGACCCGGAACAGTATTCGTCTGGAAGAGCAGTTACTTGGATATCCGATGATGCCCGTCAACAGAAGCAGCAAGAAAGCTTCTGGAATGCGATCAAACCTTTCATTAAGATTCCATGTAAGTCGGCTCTGGATATCGGTTGTGGATCAGGATGGAGCGAAAAGAAATTCTCTGAATTAGGGTCCGATTGGACCGGATTGGAACCATCATCAGGTCATTTTCAAAATGCCAAGGAAGCCAATCCGGGATCAAAGATATTCAACACGACCTTTGATGGATTCAATGAAGTCGGCAGCTATGATTGTGTGATAGCGATAATGGTATTCAGTCACATCAAAGAAGTGAGCGACGCCTTCAGAAAGATCCATTCGTTGCTAAATGCCGGCGGGGTATTCATAATGATCAACTCAACTTTTCATGAAGGTAAAGAAAGGCTCGAAAGGAATGGCAGAACTTATGCGGTTGAGGTCATAGATGACGATCAATATGTAGATAAAGCAATCGTGGGCGCATATGGAATCGCCGACATTAACAGGCGATCGGAATATTACATCGCGCAAGCTGGCGAGTGCGGATTGAGTTTATTTAAGCATGCGACAATAGCGGATGAAGGGTATTCACCCAAAGAACTACTGGTATTTCATAAGGCATAATTAGCAGGCTGAGAAAGCCCTGTACGATATCATCGGGTTAGTAACACTTGTTCTTTGAATTAAATGTAAAAGGCGCGGTAAGATTTTGGTGTTCAGACCATTAATCATTAACGCACCTTCTACATGCACAAGAATACCAAATTGTTGCCGTACCAGCGAA
>CAIQIZ010000007.1 GCA_903872035.1 uncultured bacterium
CAGGTCTCCTTACCCTTTTCTAGGTCAATGATGAACCGCAGCCCCGTCCCGGATGTCAGGGCCAGGTCTTTCTGGGTGACGCCCAGGTTCTTGCGCGTCGTCCTGATCAGTGTGCCGATTTGTTGGGGCGTGACTTTCATATTGGGGCATCTTTCAGTGGGATTACCGTACGGGAATATAATAGCGCATTTTAGTCAGAAGAGGACCATAAACTACCGTACGGGAATAAGAGAAAGGAATTGGCCTATGATTTGGCTATTATTCCCGCTCGGTAACACGGCTTGTTGCCTGTCGGCGATCCCGGAATTGTGCAGACGCGGTCCGCTGAAGGTCAATTTCGTTCTAACGTGGAACTATATGGACAATAGCCCGGTCGGAAAGGATCGACAAATACCTGCCGACAATGCAGGATGCCCGATGCAAAATGTCATCGGATCGCCTAATCTTGCCAGAAATGATATTCATTCGGGTAGCCGTCAAACTTGAAGGGGTGCTTCCAAGTAAATTGATGTTCATCGCGGTCAGGCGAATCCAGCCACGTACTTGTGATTATTTCCGCATTTTTTAACACCCACATGTTATTTTTGTCGCTATTGCCGTGATTTGGGCAGTCGAACCTGAAATAGTCTTCAATGCCACAAATGAACTCTTGAAGATTTAGGATCGCGCCTACGAATTCCTTGCGATTATTTTCGTCGAAATATTGGAGAGAATAATCGAACAGAATTTCATAGCTCATCTTCTGGCCATCGCCACGGGCGTTCGCGTCAGCAGTAACAAATGTCAAGGCTTGAATTCCAGCTCGCCTATCCCCACCCTGAAGCACTTCCTCAAGTATCTTGGCGCTGAAATACCCATTGGGCTGGGGATTGAAAATGGTCGCTTTAGCTATTTGTCTCTTGTTCAGGAAAAGGGCTCCGCCTATTAGGCAGTCTAGGTTTATTGAAGCACTGAAAGTCCAGCCGACACTTGTGGAATACTGATGAATGTGGAGTCCTCGTTGAAATCGTGTTAAGGCCGCGCACCGCTCCCCGGTGCTCGCCTCATCCCCAACGTAGTCAAGCCTCGGGTAATCGCCGTCGTCGAATGTTCCGAGTAGCAACCCACCGCTACTCCTAAGTAAAACCATGAATCTCCGGTCATGATTATTCAAGAGCAGACCCGCATCAGGATATTTGGACAAGGTTGCCAGAATCATATTCTTCCTGAATGAGAGCAGCTTCTCCTGCCGTGCCCGATAACACGCAGCGTACTCGCGCCTGGACTTTGCCGCGTCGCGCCCTTCTTTTGAAAACAGATCAAGGAAACCCATTTCTCTTGCTCCTTTAGTTCACTGGCGTAGTCATATGTTAGAAAAATGACGACATGGTCCAAGCATCCCTAACAACGATCTGTTTATCGAGACGATACTCCTGAAAATCCTCACACATTTGGAAGAAGCGAACTTCGTCCCGATCGCAGTTTGCGTGAGCGTATGTCCTCAATTGAAAATGCGCGCGACAGCCAAGGATTACCTCCTTCAACGCAGCCCTAGGAAACTCAATCAGCCCGCTGTGATCGAATACAAACCTGTATTCATGTTCATATGCCCAGCACTTCGACTTAGATCCAAAGACTAGCTTCTCGAAGAGATCTGGGGGATCAAAATGGAACCGAAAAAGCGGTGCCTTCTCTGAATATTCGACGAAGCCACCGCTAACCAAACCATTTAGGCCAGTAAGATGCGCTTCATCGAGTCCTACACAGAACCCCGTGTGGTTCTTAGCGTAGTGGGACCACATTAGGTAATTGTCCTCCGCTTCGGCGACGCAAAACACTCCGAACCGCGAAAGTAGTTCCTTTCTCGTCTCTTGCTTGATCCACCATTGGGACTGCTCCGTATGATGGCGCCGCCAGCTCTCGTACGCCTCTTCCGAGGCATCCTTATTGTCTCGGAAAAATCGATCACGCATTGTCTCCTCGTCGGCTTCGAGGTTAATGGCAATCTTGAATTCAAAAGGATCGTTGAAAGTTGCAGGCTCGCTGACCTTGAGCGTGTATTGCTCGCAGAAAGATTGTAGAAGTTTGAGCGCCTCGTTCCCCGATTGCGCCCCGACGTATTTGTAAAGCATCGTTCATCCTCTAAAAATGGGGTCGGAAGTCCGTTACTTCCTGCCGTTTCTCATGCCCCTCAAAAAACGCTGAGACGGCCGACTCTTTCGTTTCCAAACGACGACCCCCAACTGAAAAACCCGTAGGTTGAGAGCACGACTCCGTTGAAGTGCTCCAGTCCGAAGTCGTTTATCTGTACTTAAAATCCTCAGAAATTGATTCTTGAAGGTCTGCTGAAAGGCCTCCCCACAATTTCACCATGAAGTTCTTCACTGCAAATTGTTGATCACTGAATGATCCGCCTTGACGCTCGACTGCTCCAGCGATGGCAATTGCTCGATCAAGCGGGTCTTTTAAAGAGAACATCGCAGTCAAGGCGCTAGCGCTCAGACGGTCGGACGCTAGCATTTGCACACCGGCGGCAAACTTCCTCGCTGTATCGTCATTGTTTATCCAAGATGGAGGCCCCAATTTTCCATCATCATCTCGATATTCTTTAGGCTCACGGGGTGAGTGCGTTTGTTTTCGCGAAAATATTCCAAAAGCCATAAAACGTCATTCCTTCCTAAAAGGCTAGAGTGGATTGGCGTTGTTTATTATACGTGTCACAGCTCGTCCAAAAAGCCTGCCAAACATGCTCGACCGCATCTTTAGATAAAGGAACTGGAAGGCTTTGCGCCATCGGCGGGTGTACGCGCCGGAGCAAATCGGCATAGGGGGAGCGAGTGACCGCTCTCCCCTGCCACACCACCCGGCATGCGGGTCCGCACCGGGCGGTTCGAGAAGTTGAGGTATTCCCTATGCCTCCTGTTTGAGAACGCGGGCGTCGGTCTTCATCACTGTCC
>CAIQIZ010000008.1 GCA_903872035.1 uncultured bacterium
TTGTCCTGATTTATCTTCCTCCTGTTTAATATCTATATCCGACCCTTCAATTGTATTCATGGTACTATATTCTCATAAATTAGATGTTTTTAACAGTGTTTAATGCCAGAAAGGTTCCAACGTTGTCCCAGACGGCGCACAATGATAAATGAGCAGGCATATTATGCCTGCGAGTTTAGCATCATTGGGACGAGGTAGTGGGAATCGAACGGCGGAGCGTGCGAGGATAGCAATCCGAGCCGCGAGCCGGTGGCTAGCCCGAGGGAGCGGGTAGCGACCGAGAGGCGAAGCCGATTCTCGCTACCCGCACACCAAGGCTGTACGAAGAACTAAGAAATATAGTCCGCATCTACAATTTTTGTATACAAATCTGGAGCAAGGTTTTTTATGGCATCAGCCCTCTTTTTTACAAACTCAAGCTCTTCTTGCCAGTGATCTGCGGAAAGAGCGAAATCAACAAAGTTAATAAGCTCACTCTTTTTAATACTATCTGGCAATGTTTTCGGATCCTTTATGTTCCCATGGTTCCAGGCGTCAATAGCAGTGGCAGGAATATCCATGATCCTAGCGAACTCAGTTTGTTTCTTTTCGTCATCCGGTTCAGCCTCCATATTCTTTAATTTTTCTAACGTTCCAGGATCTTTTCCGATGAAAAACTCATTTACTGTGCAGGCTGCAAGGCCTTCTTCTTCCTCAACATGCTCTGCAAGCATATAGTAGGGTATATTTAACTTTCGAAAGAGTTCCTCGAGTTCCCTAACCGTATTATTAAAATCTTCCGTGTTTTGTTCATATTCATCCTCGTGTCCGCTCACGTATCCAGCTTTGTCTGGATTTACTAGCTCGATGACGCATGCCTGTTTTAATCCTTCCAAAACAAGAAGAATATGAGACCTGTCTTGGTCTGTTAGCAATGGGTGATTATCAAGTTCTGCAAGCAGAATTTCTCGCGTATTTCGGTGGGGTAGTTCCTCCATAACTATAATTATGTCATAGAAATGCAAAAGACGCCTGGATGGCGTCCGCGTCGGTATGATTTTCCTATTTGATTCCTAGAGTTTCCCTGAGCTTTGGTTCGTCGAATCCGACGATGACTTCGCCTGCGACTTCGATGACGGGCACGCCCATCTGTCCAGTCTTGTCGATCATCTCTTTTCGCTTAGCCAGATCGGTAGCGACGTTATATTCTGTATAATCCGCGTTATTGGACTTGAGAAAGGTCTTAGCCATGTTGCAATATACGCAGCTTGGCGTCGAATAGATCACGATATTTGGATTAGCCATAAGTATTGAAATTGAATTAATTAATAAAATTGACGTCTAAATAAATAAAAAGCGTGATATTATCGCGCATATTTTGTAATCGTAGTCATGGTATCATATCGTGCTATACTTATGCAATATATGCCGTACGTACATCAGTTTTCCGCTCTGGCTGCCAATCTGCAGTTCATCGTCGGACAAGGCGGATATGCTTTGCTATTCATATTTACGTTGCTTGAAGGGCTTCCGGTGCTTGGAATGATAGTTCCTGGTCATATCGCCATCATCTTTGCTGGATTCTTAGCAAAGATCGGTACGCTTAATCTGTATGGGGTCTTAATTATCGCCACTATCGGGGCAGTCTTGGGAGATTATATCGGATATCTGATCGGTCGCAGATATGGCCTCTCGTTCATCGATCGTCTACGTCCATATTTTTTTATTACGGATCTGCATATCGAGAAGGCTAGGGCGCTTTTAGCTAAACACACTGGCAAAGCTATGGTCATTGGGCGTTTTACTCCGGCCACTCGTGCGCTCATGCCATTCTTGGTCGGTGCCAGCGATACGCCGGCCAAGAAATATTGGCTATTCAATCTCATTGGTGGTATTTCTTGGGTGGTCAGCTCCGTTTTTCTCGGGTATATATTCGGATATGGTTATCATTTGATCGCCGCCTATATGGGTCGGATCATTGTTTTAGCTGTCATCGGGGCGATCATTATTATTTGGGGCTATCGATTCGTCAATCTGCATTTCCATATCTTCCGGCGCTATGAATTATTCACGCTCGTCCTCAACCTCTTCTCGCTTTTGGTTCTAGCTTTCATGATAGAAGATACGGCTTCAGTTCATCCATTTATGGTGAATATCGACGTTTGGGTGAGCTCACATGTCGTAGATCCGTTGACCCATATCATACTCATACCGTCATATCTTGTCCGTCTCGGGTATTGGATAAGCACGATCGGGGGAACGGCTGTAACCACTGGTTTGGGCGTTTTGATCGGTCTATGGCTGGTCTGGAAGAAGAAATGGCGGAGCGCTTCGATCATGATCCTGTCCATTGGCTCGACCGCGCTAGCTTTGGGTGTGATGAAGGAATTCTTTTTGCGTGCCAGGCCTGTTGATTCGGCCGGCCTTCTGCTCCACCTCATGAAACCGATCGTCGATGATCCGAGCTTTCCTTCCGGTCATGCCGGCATGGCTGCGGTTTTCTTCGTCGTCGTGGCCTACCTCTTTGCACCGAAGATAAAATCGTGGGTCAGGAGGGAATTATTCTTGGTCATTTGCGTACTTTGTACCGTAGCGATCGGTCTTTCTCGCCTTGCCTTGGATGTGCATTGGGTTTCTGATGTCATCGCTGGTTGGGCACTAGGCGCATTCCTGGCCACCGCCTCTATCTTACTGGTAAGATATGTCGGAGGATTGCTGGCGAAGAAGACTGGCTTTGCTCGAAATCATTTGGAAAACGATATGATTACTAATCCTAAATAATAATCTATGTATAAGATCGTATTATTGCGCCATGGGCAGAGTGTTTGGAATAGAGAGAACCGTTTTACTGGATGGACCGACGTCGAATTGTCGGAGCAGGGTGTTAGCGAGGCACATTCCGCAGGAAAGATCCTAAAGAAGGATGGATATGAGTTTGACTTGCTGTTTCAAAACCCTCTGAAGAGAGTCGTGAACACTGCAAAGATCGTCCTAGATGAGTTGAATGAAACGGATATTGAGATACGTACTGCTTGGCAACTGAACGAGCGCAATTATGGCGCGCTTCAGGGGTTGAATAAGTCAGAAACGGCCTTGAAATATGGCGAAGAACAAGTAAAGATCTGGCGTCGGGGATACGATGTGGCCATACCGCCTCTTTCTAAGGATAGCCCGATGTATCCTGGAAAAGATCCGTTGTACTCAGATCTCAAAGAATCGGAGATCCCTTTATCTGAGAATTTGAAGCAGGTTGTCGAAAGGGTAGTGCCGTATTGGAATGATGTGGTCATTCCTGAGATGAAGAATGGACGAAAGATCATCCTCGTCGCCTCAGGTAATAGTTTAAGAGCTGTAGTCAAACACGTGGAAAAGATATCTGACAGTGATATCGTCGACGTAAACGTCCCAACTGGCATTCCTTGGGTTTATGAATTGGATGAAAATCTAAACGTGATCAAGAAATCATATCTGGGTGATCCGGAAGAGGTGAAGAAAGCTATAGACACAGTCGCCAATCAGGCGAAAGCCAAGTAAACGTGTTGTAATATTTCTTCGAATTACATCACACCACAAGAGTGCTGATTCTGCTTGATTATTCTGTCCTATGTTTTGACGCCTAGTCAACTCGGTGAGCAAACATGATATTCACTTGTCGCGGCTTTCCCCGGGTATATAATTTTGCCTGCGGGAGTTAACCCACCCGCCATATTAATATGGCAAAACAGCCACCGCCACAGACTCCTCCTCCGGCTATGCCTCCTCAGACACCGCCGACGGAATAGGCAGTCAAGAATGGCCCCCACTTGCTAAGGCAGGTTGGGGGCTTTTCTTTTAGATCACTCTTGAAATTGTAATATTTTCAAATCTAGGCCGTCATAACGAGTACATAATGGGTCACAATCTTAAGATGTCTCTATATATCAATACAACTTATGACCCAGCAATCCCTAACATTTCGACGAGAAGAGATTTTTACGCCGACGAGGCGTATGCGGTCGCATCTCCCAAAAAAGCGGCCAGCTATTGTTAGGTTCATACTGTGGGCTTTAGTTGTTGATGTTATCTTGCTAGCGGCTCTATTTGCCAAGCTATTTTATTTCTCACAGTCATTTTCTGATGTTCAAGGAACAGCAGGGTCCTCGTCGGTATTTTCTTCTCCGCGTTTTCCATCGGCATTGGCTTACGATACTGTTCCTGGATCTGCCACTGAGCGCTTCGTGGGACAGCTCAAAGATCATGGTCTAACCGCCGTTATGATCGGGAAGATCACCAGACGCCCATATTTTACCGTAGAGGGTAATACTGTAGCCCTTAACGGAGATAGCATTCAAGTCTTTGAATATCCCGATCACCAATCTGCTGTGAATGACGGGTCAACGCTAGCCAACAGATATTCCGCTAGCTCTCGGTCAGATGCTTGGAAAAGGGACATTCATCTATATGTCGATGGTACGCTGGTTATTTTCTACATGGGCAGTCAAAACTCAATTGTAAGCGTGCTCGATGCTTATGCTGGAGTTTCTTTGACACAGGCCCTACAATATTCACTTTATCTAACGAATTTTGGTAGCTGAATAGTCTGATTGATTTTTTATGCGCAAAACATCCCGCCGAAGCGGGATGTTTTGCCATAATGGCCACTCTACAGAGAGTTATCGCGTAAATTAAGGTGGTGTCCTGAACGAGCCGAAGCTCGAATATTTATGGACTCCTAATTGATGTTTTAAGGATACTCTCCTAAGGTGAACCTGGTACCAGTTTAACCGATACTTAATAAAAGTCAACGGAATTTCCGTCTGGTTTTGGTGGAGAAGCTGTGAACAACGCGTAGCTTTTTGTGGATAAAAACTTACAACACAAATATGATCATTTTGTCCCTACTGATTGAACGCTTTTCTTCCGGGATAGATAGCTTTCTTTCCAAGTTTTTCCTCAATACGGAGCAATTGATTGTATTTAGCTACGCGCTCTGTACGAGACAGTGAGCCGGTCTTTATTTGACCGACTCCGGTGCCGACGGCAAAGTCTGCGATGATCGTGTCCTCAGTTTCGCCGGAACGATGGGAGATTATGGAGGTGTAGCCGGACTTCTTGGCCAAGACGATAGCATCGATCGTTTCAGAGACTGTCCCTATCTGATTTAATTTGATAAGGATCGAATTGGCTGCGTGTTTCTCTATGCCTTGCGAGAGTCGGTTGATATTGGTCACGAATAGATCGTCTCCGACTAATTGGATCTTTCCTCCCAATTTTTCCGTAAGAAGGGCGAAACCTTCCCAATCGTCTTCCGCCAGTCCGTCTTCTATCGAAATGATAGGATACTTGTTGACCAATCCTTCATACCAACCGATCATTTCTTGAGTAGTTCGCGTCTTCTTATCTCGTGCCAAGGTATAAATTCCGTCCTTGTATAATTCATTGGCGGCCACATCGAGAGCGATCACTATATCTTTGCCAGCTGAATAGCCGGCTGATTTGATGGCTTGCATTATGAGATCCAGTGCCGCCTCATTTGATGGAAGGGAAGGCGCGAAACCCCCTTCATCTCCTACGGTGGTAGCCAGTTTCTGTTCATGGAGGATCTTTTTCAGGGCGTGGAAGATCTCATCGCCAGCTCGAAGGGCTTCTTTAAAGCTGTTGAATCCGACCGGGACGACCATGCATTCTTGAATATCAGCTGAATCTTCGGCGTGCTTTCCTCCATTCACGATATTCATCATCGGAACCGGCAACTGGATAGGATTCTTGGTTTTGGCGATCTTGTTGAAGTAGACATAGAGCGGCTGGTCTAGGCTTGCAGCCGCAGCTTTGGCGAAAGCCAGGGAAACGCCCAGTATGGCATTGGCGCCAAGCTTGCTCTTATTGCTCGTCCCATCTAGGTCGATGAGCTTCTGGTCGATCTTTCTTTGGTCTAATTCTTTACCTTTGATGGCTTTGGCAATGGTTGTATTCACATGGTTCACGGCTTTCAACACTCCCAGGCCTTTGTACCTCTTGGAGTCGCCATCGCGTAATTCTACGGCTTCGTGACTGCCTGTCGATGCGCCTGAAGGCACAGCTGCACGGCCGAATGAGCCGTCGCTCAGGGTTATGTCGACTTCAATAGTGGGGTTACCCCTGGAATCGAGGATCTCTCTAGCGAATACTGATTTGATCTTGGACATGGATGGGTGCTTGCGGTTAATGTTAATAGTTGAACCATTATAGGGGCAATTCAGCTAATATTCAAATCATCTAAAATGATTGAGCGTGTATTCCAGCAATGTCTCCGCGTCTTTCTTCTCGTTGGGAGATTTTAGGACTATGGTCACAATCGGTCTGGTCGTTGATGCGACAGGAAATTCGAATACTGACAGATTCGACTCCGCGGCTGCAGTTGTTTTTCCGTTCTTTCCGCCGAAGAAATATTTGTTATCGATGAAGTCGTTAAAATTGCCGAGATCAGAGAATCCGCTTGTTCCATAAGCGCTATTCTTAAGCTTGCCTGAAGTGATGTTGAATATGAAGCTGCGGTTGTTGTAGATATACTTCGCTAGCATGAATAGATCTTCGGTTGTCGATATATTGTCTTCAGATACACCGGCAGGATCAGCAAAATGGCTGTGTGCCATGCCTATGGAGGCTGTTTTATCATTCATATGTTTGATGAAGTCGTCTCGTCCGTAGAATCTGGCGATAGTCTCAGCGGCCTCGTTTGATGATTCCATGAGCAGAGGAAAAAGTAATTGATAGACGGTGTATTGTTGTCCGGGCTTCAGTCTAGCTTTGGAAGTGTAAATGATCGCGGCCTTTGGAACAGTCGCGATGTTGTCGAGATTGATATACTCCGTCGCGACCAAGGCTGTCACAAGTTTTGTGATAGAAGCGATAGGCACGACTTCCGTGGCATTCGAGCTTGCGAAGATATGATTGTTCTGTAGATCACCCGATAGATAGATCGACGAGGAAAGCGACGGTACATTGCCAGTATATGTGAAATCGTCAGGAGCAAAGCTTTGTTCGTACACAAGCACAGGAGTACCGGTGTCGACAGCGTCATAGACCTTTTCCGCATCGGCGGTATCTAGGCGGATACAACCACCGGTATAGGCTTTGGAAGTGAGGCTGCCGTCCGGATAATATGTCCGTCCATGAATGTAGAAGTTTCCTTGGAAATTCATGCTCCATGGCATCCAGACATGGCCCATGCCAGAGAAATGGGCCTTTTCTTTGCTGCTGATCCTATATAGACCAGCCGGCGTCTCCCACCACGAACCAGGACGTCCTTTAGTAACTATAGGGACTTCAAATGATAAGGTACCTCCTTTGTAGACCTGGATTTTCATGGCAGATAGGTCCGCTTCAAGGAAATCAGCTTTGTTGTCAATGAATTGCTGCTTGACCTTGCCGAAAAAGTCAGGATTCGACAAGGCGGGTTGTTCTCCGTATGTGAATTGAGTTTGTTGTGCCGGAGGGCTTGGTGGCAAATTGATAGTATAGTTTACTGTTTTATTTCCATAAATATATGAAAAGCTACCAATGCCGATCATAGTCAATACTAGAAGCATGATCGTAACAACTGTGGGCACCTCGGAATGCAGCGTTCTCCAGAAAGAAAAATGTCCTAGCTTCAAAGGAAAGGAGCTGTAGTAAAAAGCCTCTTTGATGTCATCATCTGTCCAACCATCGACGATGAGCTCGTTCCGGATCGTCTCAGTCGGCATGCCTGCACGAAGTCTAGTAGAGACATGATTTACCAGTTGCTTGTGGTACATGGAAGTTTGTAGTCGATTTGATTATAACATAGTCGATGTGTTAACTTGAACATATGGCAGAAAAAAATACATCCTGGGGAGCCGTTGCAAACTGGTACGATGATCTCTTAGAAGATTCGGCTGATTCTTATCAGAAAAACGTGATCATGCCGAATCTGATCCGTTTGGTGGATCCGAAAAAAGGCATGACTATCCTTGATGTCGCTTGCGGTCAGGGATATTTCGCGCGGGCCTTTGCCGAGAATGGGGCGACGGTCACTGGTTGTGATGTGTCAGCAGAATTGATCGAATTAGCGAGAGCACCTTTGCCGTCTCGCCGCCGGCCCACGGCGCTCGAGCCGACAAAGGTGCTCTCGCCTGTAAGCTCAAGCCAATTCCACGTCGCTTCATCTGACAAGCTATTATTTGCGGCTGATTCGACGGTAGACATTATTACAATCGTCCTAGCTTTACAGAATATCGAGAATCTTTCTGGGACTTTAGCTGAATGCTCCCGAGTACTTAAATCTGGGGGTAGTTTGTTTGTCGTCTTGAATCATCCAGCTTTTCGGGTTCCACAGAGCTCTAGTTGGCAATGGGAAGAGGCGACTACCAAACAATTCAGACGCATCGATGCATATATGTCCGACAAAACTCTCAAGATAGACATGACTCCTGGGGAAATCGACAAGAACAAAAAGAAGTTCACCGTTTCATTCCACCGACCATTACAATCATATTTCAAAGCTTTAAATAAAGCGGGATTAGCTGTGACGCGTTTGGAAGAATGGATTTCTCATAAGAAGAGCCAAAAAGGTCCGCGAGCCGACGAAGAAGATCGAATGCGCAAGGAAATACCCATGTTTGTTTGCCTCGAAGCCAAGAAGGTTTAGGTAGGCGCGCAAGTGGGGGGGGCGACAGTCCGCCGGCGCGCACTTTAGTCAACTAAAGTCGGGTGAACAAAATTACTTCTGATATTTTTAATCGCTGACTTTAGTCAACTAAAGTGTGTTCAAACTAAAGAGTGTCACCCCACCTGCCAATCACGTGGTAACAGCGCAGAATTGTCGCAAGCTGCTTTTGGCAAGAAATTTCGTGATATACGTCCGGTTTTACGCCGCATTCGATCAGCTTGCTTCTATATTAACCTGTGAACATCTCGCCTCTCAATTATCGCTATTATATGAGATAATTGATTAATGAATCCATCCTTCGAAGGGCAAAGACAATTCGCAAGTCCGCAGGAGGAATTGGCACGCCTAAGACAGGCGGCTTGGACGCACGTGGAGCAAGCCAAAGAACAAGGCCAAGAGATGTCTCTAACCGAAGCCGTCAAAGAGAAAGTCAAACAATATGCAGCCGCCAAGCCCGCGGAGGTCCTCCATCCGGAATATGCATTGAGTGAGAAGCAAGCCGAAGCCATAACTTTGGACTTGGCACCTGAAGCGCATGATGAACAGATAGAGCAGCTGCTCGGTGTCATGAGAGAGAAGGGAATCAGGAATGCTATGTCCGTGGCTGAAGGCATGAACAACCCGCACCTGTTGGATGATTTCCATAGAGTCCTCATCCAATTCATCTCTTCAAATTATCCCATCCAAGGCTTGAAGGAAAAGGATCCTCTTTGGAAACCATTGCATATGACCCTTTTCGAAGTCTCATTACCGGAAACATCAGAAGAGGACAAGAATAAGCAGCTCAAGGAATTGATCTCCGGCATGGAGCAATTTTACAGCGGCATGCTCTCTATTTCTTCTGACAAGAAAGACCCGGCCTGGTTCTCGGTGGAGATCGCCAATTCGAACGGTAGCGACGAATTCATCTTCTACGTCTCTGTTCCGACCATCCGCAAAGAATTGTTCGAGAAGCAGATCTTGGCGGTGTTTTCAGGCGCTCATGTGCATGAGCACAAGAACGATTTCAATATATTCAATCCCGGTGGCGTTTCGGTCGCTTCGTATGCGCGGCTATCTAGGCACACCATGTATCCGCTCAAACCCTTTGAGGAATTCGATGTAGATCCATTGAACGCCATATTGAACAGCTTTTCCAAAATAAATAAAGAAGGCGAGGGTGCAGCTATTCAACTTATTGTTGGTCAACGCCAGGACCTCTATGCTGCTTCAGGCGTGAAAGCTATAGAGAAGATCCGCAAAGGTGAGAAGGTCAAAGATGCTTTGGCAGAAATGGACCATGGAGTAGGCGGGATGTTCATCAAAGAAGTCAGCGGTATTTTCAAGACACAAGAAAAGGCCGATAAGGAAAAGGAAGAGAAGGAGAAGCGGGCACAGGCCTTGGATCAAACTGCTGTTGAACAATTTACCCGCAAGTTGAAGAGCCCCTTCGTTTCTGTGAATCTGCGAGTCGTGGCTTCATCAGCTACCGAAGCCGAAGCTGTGGGGATACTTCATGATCTAGAATCGAGCTTCAATCAATTTGAGAATGGTCATGGAAATCGCATAGAATGGGAGCAAGTAGGGAGGAGGAAGGAGCAAGGAGTGAATGAGGAATTTTCCTTACGAACGTTCGACGACAAACAAAAGATCGTTTTGAATCTAGAGGAGATGACGACCTGTTTACACTTCCCAGCCTCTACTGTGAGTCGTGCCGCGCCGCAACTCAAACAATCGAAGGCCGGGACTTCACCTGCGCCGCTCGATGTACCGCAGCAGGGTACGCTCATCGGCATGAACGATCATCGAGGAACCGAACAAAAGATATTCATCGCCCCCGAAGACCGCATGCGCCACTTCTATGTCATCGGCCAGACAGGTACCGGTAAGACGACATTGTTGAAGAATATGATCGTTCAGGACATCAAAGCTGGTCATGGCGTTTGCTTCATAGACCCGCATGGCTCTGACGTTCAAGATATTTTGGCCAACATCCCGGCCAATCGCTACGAAGACGTAGTTTACTTCGATCCGGCCTCCATAGACAGACCGATGGCATTGAACATGCTCGAATACGATGTGCGTTCTCCTGAGCAAAAGACATTCGTCGTCAATGAGATGTTCTCGATCTTCCAGAAGCTCTATGGTGGAGTGCCGGAATCCATGGGTCCTATATTCGAGCAATATTTCCGTAATGCCACCGGATTGGTCGTTGAAGACCCGGAATCCGGCTGCACCCTTCTCGACGTCTCCAGAGTCATGTCGAACAAGGCTTTTCGCGATCTCAAAATATCCAAGTGTAAGAATCCGGTCATCGTCCAATTCTGGAAGGAGATTGCCGAAAAAGCCGGCGGCGAAGCATCGCTAGCTAACGTCGTTCCTTACATCACTTCCAAGTTCGATGTCTTCTTGGCCAATGAGATAATGCGACCGATCATTGCCCAAGAGAAGAGCTCGTTCAATATGCGCGACATCATGGATAAGAAGAAGATATTGCTTGTAAATCTTTCAAAGGGAAGACTTGGAGACATCAATTCTCATTTGATCGGTCTTATTCTGGTCGGAAAAATCCTAATGGCTGCTTTGTCTCGAAGTGATCTGTTTTCAGTGAAGCGCGTAGGAAATAGTTCCGATTTGAGCGCTGTGGGCCAGCGGCAAAGCGGAACTATTTCTGAAGCGATTCATGGTAATCCATCAATGCCCGATTTCTTCTTATACCTAGATGAATTCCAGAACATCACCACTGATTCCATCTCAACAATTCTCTCCGAAGCCCGCAAATATCGTCTGGCCCTGACTGTGGCACACCAATTCATTGGTCAGCTCGATGAGAAGATCAAGAACGCTGTCTTTGGCAACGTCGGATCAATGGCTATCTATCGTGTCGGCACCGAAGACGCCGAATTCCTGGAGAAGCAATTCACTCCGGTCTTCAGCCGGACCGACATAGTCAACCTCGACAATTTCAACGCCTATGTCCGTTTGCTGGCCAATGGTCGTCCGACCAAGCCATTCAATATCCGTGTCCCTGATAAAGATATCGGCAATCCCGAGCAAGTCGATAAGCTCAAAGAGCTTTCCTTCCTGACGTTCGGTCGTCGTCGTGAAGAAGTCGAGGCGGAGATAGCCAAGAAGTATGAGGGGATGAAGAAGGTATAATGTTATATTATAAGTATATTAATAATAATTTATTATCATGAAACCATTTGTTGAAGAACTTACTCCCGCTGAAATAGCAGAAATAGATCGAGCAAGAGTGCAACCAGGCCAGTCAGATGATCAAGCTGAAAATATTGGTCAGGCAGAAACGCCGATCCAGAAGGGTTTTGATGTGGACGCCGCTATGAATACGGACGGATTCCTAGAATTTATGGCTAAGCATCCTGAAGCTGGTAGCTTGGATATGGAGGATACAGCGGCTTTGGAACAGCGCTTCGAGGCTTTCAAGGTGAAAGACGAAGTTACCACTGGTATGAAGGGGGTGATCGCTGAACAAGTGAAGAAGGAGTCCGGTATTGCCATTACTGATGAGGCCATGGCCGAAGTCGTTACAAAAATGGAGACGCTAGCAGTGACTGAACCAGGGAAGTTCCTTGAAATGAAGACCAAACTGGAAGGATTCAAAACTTTACCGACGGAGATCGCCGGAATCGAAGGCAAGCTCGCGACGCTAGGAAATTCAACGGAGCTGGAGGGCGATCTAGAGAAATTGCAGACCAAACAGGAGAAGCTCTCTTCTATCGCCGATCATGCTGGACGATGGGGAAGGATGAAGCTTTGGACGGCCATGATAAAGAACAAGTTGCCGGAATTCGGCACGATATTCGAATCGCCAGCTTCTATCAAGCAATCGTTGGCTGAGCGTGCTCCTGATTCGATAGAAGCAGCGGAGAAGATCAAAACTATTGCCGAATTGGAAGCTGAAAAGGGTGGAGTGACTCTATTCAAATCAGACATGGATAAGGTTTCCAAGGAAACAGATGCCTCCATCGCTTCCATAGAGCAAACGCTCGGACAGATCAGTGATCTAAGCACAGTGAAGGCTGAAGCTGAAAAGCATTTTGGTGCTGTTCGCAGCGAACTCCTCGGAGGGATCGGAGATTTCAAAACTATCACTGGAATGCTTCAGGCTGAAGTCAAACGGGCATTGGAGGAGACTGTTGCAAAAGGCGATATGGCAGCTTTGGAGAATGCCTTGGCAGCATATGAGCATTACAAGAATTTGCCAAAGGAGACGGGTGTAGACTATCTAGGAACAGTTGATAAGGATAAACTGGAGAAAGATCTCGATAAAGCTATCCAAGATGAGGCTTTTGAAGAGATGCTTGATGCTGTTATGAATTCAAAGCTCGGAGCGAACGCTCTCGGAAATCTTGAGAAGACTCTAGAAGGTTGGATAAAGAGGGAAAAGATCGGCACCAAAAAGGGCGATGAGGCTCGCCAATTCATTCGCAAGGCGCTTGAAGACATACGTGACGGTCTGAACAACGGCCAGGGAGATTTCGCCAGGAAACACATGGTATCCCGTATCCTTATAAAACTAACAAAATAAATCACCATGGCTACAAATGTAAACGATTCGAAAGTCAGAGATCTAGAGAAGTGTTTGACCGCCGGTGATCTTACGGGCGCTGAAGTCATCATCAAAGCAGTAATGGCGGAGAAGCCGACGCCGGCAGACGAGGCGGATGCGCTCATATCGATGGCCGAGACCTATATGGACATATCGAATAGGTTGAATGAACAATACCGTGATGCTCTCCAGACCGTGGTGAAAAATCTGGAAAAGTTGAACAAAGCCGAAGCCGCCGTGACCGACAAGGCTCGCTTGTCGGAGGTGCGTGGAAGCTTGAAGATCTAGGTTTACGCTAGAACCAATTCCATGATAACTCTCAATCAACCACATCATCTCGGTATCAAAGCATTACTGCTCCTGCTTCTTCGATTCTTGATCATTGGGGCGGTCCTGTATGTCATTGCTGTTCTGGCTTATATGTTCCAGAGCGAACTGGTCGTGAGCGCGATCCAGACATTCACGGTGGCTGGATCGGCTACGCTTTCCGATCCGAATGCTGTGACACGCTACGTCTCATCTGCTATTAGCGGTCTGTTCATTCTCTCCTTGCTGATCATGGTCGGTGGGGCAGTGATAGCCTATTTGAAATATCATTTCTACACCTATACGCTGGAAGAATTCAATCTGATCCTGCGACAAGGTATCTTGAATAAAGAGGAAGTCTCCATCCCATACCGACAGATGCAGGACATCAATATCAATCGCAATATATTCTATGTGATCCTTGGTCTTTCTCGTCTGGTCATAGATAGCGCCGGTCATGAAGAACAACACGAACAGAATGAGACTGATATCATCCTGGAGCCGCTCGATCAGACTGTGGCCGAGGATATACGCAATTTTCTAAAGCGCAGAGTCGGTGTGCAGGTAGTTGTGGATGAAAGGGAAGCTGATGTCCAAAGCAACGAGCTATCGAAACCGGATAGGAAAGAGGTGGAGCCGGCTGCATGACTTTGACATTTATTCACAAAGTGTGTTAACATACGTTCAGTATGAAAAATCCAGCTACGGGTCCTAGAGCCAAGCTGCTAGATCGTTTGAGGAAACAGAGAGCAAGTGGAAAGCTCGCATCGCTAGAAATAGGCGGAAGGCTGTCATGTTTGATCGGTAAAGGAGTAACCCAAGACGAATACAATTATGTCATGGGTATCGAAGAGGCCGATACAGCGACAGGCGAGCACGTTGATTCCGAGGAATCCTGACAGGTTCCTTTTTTGTTAGAACCACCCGTCCCAACTATTCTCATTGGTCCTGTATATCACCTGATTTTTCAGATGGAATTCATTTAGAAGCGTTCTAGATAGTTCAGAAAGATCGCTGGCCATCTTGACCGCAAATCTGTCTCCACGAATCTTGTTAGATCCGCTGGTAATATCAATATCAGCATTTATAGCTAGCTGCTTCACAGTTGTTAGAGCTTTTTCGTGGATTTTTAGAGATTCCGTGGCCCTTTCTTTGATATCTTTCCTATGCTTCCTTTCTGCTTCTTGGCAGACTTTTTTCAGACGATTGACGAATGCATCGAGCTGCATGATTATCTCTGCGAACAATACATATCGATAAGAGTCGTTCTTGATCTCTTCACGAACAGATTCAGAAATCCCCGAACCGCTCATGACTTCCGAACAATAGGCTGAAAGGCGTTCCATATTTGCGGCTCCGGCGCCGATGATGACTCGTGGCACAGCAAAATCTTTGACCTTACCGGTCACGGCAGAGTCGAAATATTTTACTGAAGGGCAGGAGCCCTGATCCAGGTCCGCGAAGGATTTTCTTAGTTTAGGTCCGATATCTTCCGCACCGCTTGTAAAATCTATAGCCAAGCCGAGGAACTCAAATGTACCTTCACCGGTAGATATCTGTGCTACCGAATCGATATGGCGAGCAAAGTCGTCGTATTGGGATGTTGGTATGACTTTTACGTCATCGGCCAACCAGCCGTGTTCTTCGATAACGTGGCGTAGAACATATTCAGCTCGCAACCCCCGTTCATAAGCTTCTCTTTGTATGGTATCAAATTTCTTCCGCTGCTGCTCGAAATTCTGCCAAAGCATCTTGCTGGTAAACAGGTCCTTATCTATCTCGTCGCGAGTGAATGATTTATGGCCTTCAAAGCTCTTGAGGTTTATCCGCTCACGGTCAATCTCTTCGACTATATGCTCGATCTCGACAAGGTCGTGATTTGGATCGGTGGCTGTGAATGTTTCAAAGCGGCTCATGTATTCAGTGTTATTTTAGTTCGTATCCTTGATTGTCATAGCCGGATACAAGCCAATAAGGGTCATAAGGCCGATGATAACGAACATATATTGCTGAGAGACGAATAAGAGACCGAGCATCATGATGACGGGCGCCAGGAACAGGGAAAGCGGGCGGGTGATGCGGAACGAACCGAGGACGGAGGAATCACGTGGCGATACGGTCTTAAAGAAGTAAGTCTCCATCATGATCTCTGCGGTAGCGGCGCCTATACGCGTTATGAATAGGAGAATGGCCCAAACGATGAGGTTGCTTATACCGAGGAATGAGAGGGCGATAGTCGAGATGCCCATGATAGCGAAGCCTATAGCCATCATCTCTTTTTCGCCATACTTCTTGTCAGCTAGACGGCCGAGCGGATACTGGATGAGTGGGAAAGGGATGAGCATTACTACCAGGATGATACCGATCTCCTCCCAGCCGAAGTGCATGACCTTATTGAGGTATATCGGGCTATAAACGACCATCCATGAATAGAAAGTCTGCAAGATGACATTGGCGAAAAAAAGCTTGACCCAGTTCTTGTTCGATGAGATGTGCTTGGTCAATTGCCAAGGGGATAAGTGTATGTAGTTCGGGTCTTTGAATCTGGGGAAGTTCTTGTAGATGAGGTAAAGGAGCGGGAACAGCATTGCTAGAGCTGCCACGTAAGTATTTAGATAAGGATTGTGCGTGCCGGCACTGCTCGAGATGAGCATGCTACCGATGAGAGGTGCCACGACCCATGAAGCATTCAAAGTCGCTGAATAGAGACCGCGGACAGATCCAACATTTCCGCCCTCGGTATATACTTCCAAGAAGATATCGAGACAAAGCCCTATGAGCAGGACGACGCCTGATTGTAAGATGAAAAGTATGGAGAGGACCGCCGGATCAGTAAAAGCGATGAGTCCCCAGAATAAGGCGATTTGAATGATCACTAATGATACGGCTGTCTTATAGTTGCCGAGTCTTCTGATGATGTCAGGAGCCAGGAGAAATCCTAGGATTGCCACAGCCGCGCCTGCCATATAGATGAAACCGATAGTTTGCTCATCAGCAAAGATCCCCAGGAAACTGGAGTTGGAGTACGTCGGTATGACTGAATGGAGTACGTAAATAAAACCGATGACGGCGATAGTATAGATGACGTGCGATCGGGGTAATGTTCTAGCGGTGTCGTGGGGCATGATGATAGATACGGCTTAGTGAATGATGTGGTCGAGTGACCATGCAACTATCTGTCGCTTTTGATTAGTTTCAAGCGTGCACACCTTTGCATGGGAACGAGAAAGCATCATTCACTAAGCCACTATTATACCATTGCACGCGCCGAATAATCGTGCTACATTATCCCCACATGAAAAAAGATATCCATCCACAAAACTACCGACAAGTCATTTTCGCCGATAATTCAAGCGGCGCTAAATTCCTCATTCCTTCGACGATCGCCACCAAGGAGACCGAAAAATGGACTGATGGCAAAGAATATCCGGCATATCACGTGGAAATCTCCAGTTCCTCGCATCCTTTCTATACCAACGAAGAGAAGACGATCGACACGGCCGGCCGAGTCGAGAAGTTCAAGACTCGCCAATCTAAGGCGACGGCAAAGAAATAACGACACAAATGCTCCGAAATGGCCTTCTGTTTCGCGCTGGCCCACAGCGCCTCAACAGAAGGTCATTTCTGCGCTATTATTCTAAGTAATAACATGAATCTCGAAACCTACAAATCAAATCCCAAGACTGCTTACTTGGTAGGCACTTACGAAAAGTTGCTCAAAGATGAGCAAGAAACGCGGGGAATGATCGAAAAAGACCCGGCGCTTAAAGAGCTGGCCGAGGCTGATTTGATATCGATCCTTGAACAGAAGAAGAATCTAGAAGAGCAGATGGATTCCATCATCGCCAATGATAAGGAAGAAGAGGAGGTCTTCAATGAGATCATACTGGAAGTCAGAGCTGGAGCAGGTGGCGATGAAGCAGCTCTATTCGCTGCTGAATTATTGGAGATGTACAAGTCCTATGCTGTCAGTAAAAGCTGGGGGACAAGGATCATTGATGAATCAAAAAACGATATTGGAGGATACAAGGATGTTTCCATGGAGATCAAGGGCAAAGGAGTCTATGAGGATCTTCGATGGGAGACGGGCGTTCATCGTGTTCAGCGTGTTCCGGAGACCGAAAAGGCCGGACGCATCCACACATCGACGGCATCAGTGGCTATCATGCCTATGCGCAAGAAATCAAAGATAGTGATCAATCCGGCGGATATCACCGTTGAATTCACCCGATCTGGCGGTAAGGGAGGACAGAACGTCAACAAAGTCGAGACGGCTGTGCGCCTTTTCCATAAACCGACCAATATCATGATCCGCTCCAGCTCCGAACGTAGTCAGAACTCAAACAAGGAAAAAGCTTTTGCCATCTTGGCCGCCAAGCTCGAAGCTATCCAAGCTGAAGCGGAGATAAAGAGTCTTTCTGCTGCTCGCAAGGGCCAGATTGGCACCGGAGATCGTTCAGAAAAAATTCGCACATATAACTATCCTCAGGATCGAGTCACCGATCATCGCATCAAAGAAAGTTGGCACAATTTACCAATTATCCTTTCAGGAAAGATCGGTCCCATCATTGACGCTTTGCACGAGTTTGAGAAGACTGGAAAGAGCGGGGAAGCGGCAGAAAACGACGAATAAGACAGTACGTAATATTAATGTGCCCCCACCAGGAATCGGTCACGGGTCCTCGCTTGCTAGCTCGGCCCGCGACCCCGACTCGCTCGCCCAAGCTCGTTCCGTCTTTCGATTCCTGGCAGGTCCTCCAGCGACACAAAATTCGCCGAGATTAACTCGGCTCATTTTGGTCGGTGATACGTACCCCTTTTAGTAGACACTTCTAGATCCTAGAACCTAGACTAGCCAGTAAATGATTTCTGTATTCTACTGGCGTCATTTTGTTTCTGGCCCACTGCTTTCTTTTGTTGTTGTAGTATTGCATATATTCGGCGATTTTTGAACGGAGCTCTTCGAACGAGATGCATGATTTGTAATCCAGTTCATCTTTCAGGTGGCCAAAGAACGATTCGATCGGTGCGTTGTCGATGCAGCTACCTTTCCCAGACATCGATTGAATCATCTTCAATTCCTTCACAAGCTCGATGTAACCAGGATGCGTGTAATGAAATCCTTGGTCCGAGTGAATCATGGCGCTTTCACACAACTCTGGTGGGATCTTTTTAATCGTGTCTCTCACTAAGGATATTTCGAGACCAGAGGAAACATTCCATGCCATTGCCTCGCCGCTTGCGATATCCTTCACAACCGAGAGGAAAACGAACTCATTCTGGAATGGTATGTAGGTAATATCGGTGCAGAATACTTTGAAAGGAACAGACTGTTCGAATTCTCTTTGAAGTTTGTTGGGAAATATTCTGTGCTCGAGTCTTTTCTTCATGATCGCCTTGTACGGATTCTTTCTTCTGACCTTGGCGATGAGGTCGTACTTCTTCATGATTCGCTGTATCTTCTTGTGATTCATGGCTTTAAGCTCCATTTTAATGCCTCTCCAGCCCAATTTACCCTTGCCATCATCGAAGACCTTCTTCACTTTTAGGTAATCGTCATAGTCTCTACCTGGTAGGTCGGCACGCTTCAACCATTTGTAATATCCGCCTCTTGAGACGTCGGCTAGTCCACAAAGGACGTTGACGTCGCCTCCTAGATCTCGTACAAGCCTGTATTTTTGGTGCGGCCTGAGTTTCTCTCCGCTCTTTTGGCCCGGAGTTTTGCTAAAA
>CAIQIZ010000009.1 GCA_903872035.1 uncultured bacterium
CCTCTTTTAACGACGGTCTGAAGCCCACATTCGGGGCAATATTTTCTTTTTTTGTAGACATCAGTCTATCAAATCACACTTCTACAGCTTAACCAAGCTACAGAAGTCTGATTTCATGCCACGCAAAATGGGTATTATCCCTAGATTCATGAACATGTTAGGTTTTTAATAATTAATTCAATAACTAAAATGACGAAAGTCACGATTAACTGCTTAATTGTAACATAGCACTATCCAATACTTATCCACAGTTATATGTTGGCCGTTGCTGTAAAGCTCACCTTTTCAGCGAAGTATGCCGAACATGCGCATATCCACCTAATTGGTCACCGTTACATATGCCGAATTTTCAGAATAATTACCTGCTTTATCATATGCGCGAACGGCCCTATCATTGACTACTTGCCGACTCCGTGGCACTTTTTATACTTTTTACCTGAACCACACGGGCACGGATCATTCCTGCCTATCTCCTTTTCCTTCGGCACGCCAGTTGACGAACCAGATCCATCACCACCGCTGATAATATCGGCATTTGTTCGAACTTCCTTCAAGTTGAGAATCTCGTTTTTCACACTCCTTGCTCCTTCCTCCTTTCTGCTTCCTCCTTGCGCTCCAATCGGTTCTCCGTTTTGGATCGGCACCACGTGTGGAAGGATCTTAATCACTTGCTCGCGCATAGCATTGGTCATTTCCTTGAATAGGCGCAATCCTTCCTTCTTGTATTCAACTAGAGGATCTCGTTGACCGTAGGCACGCAAATTGACGCTGGAACGAGTGTAGTCCATGACTTCCAGGTGTTCAACCCAGTACATGTCGGTAGTCTGCAAAAGAATGATCCGAACGGATTGTAAGAACGATTCGCGGCCGAATTCGGCGATTTTCTTTTCGATGATTTTCGAGACATCAGTACCTGCAGCATCGGCTGCAAAATTCGTTTCGTCTCGCCGCTGGCCCACAGCGCTCGAGCCTAAACGAATTTTTTCGCCTCCTCCCGCTTCCTGCTTCATGCTTCCTGCTTCAATGATCTCATTCAATTCCTTCTCCACATCATCGAGCGTACCGAGAAGTAATCTCTTACGTCGTCCATAAATAGAACTGCGTTGATGATTGATGACGTCGTCGAACTCCAACACGTGCTTACGGGCATCGAAATTGAATCCTTCGATCTTTTCTTGAGCAGATTCCAAAGCTTTGGAAATGATACGATGCTCGATGGCTTCATCTTCAGGCATACCCAACTTCCCCATCATGGATTTCAAAGTTTCCGAAGCGAAGACGCGCATCAAAGAATCTTCCAAAGAGACGAAGAATTGTGTCTCTCCTGGATCGCCTTGGCGGCCGGAACGGCCACGGAGCTGATTGTCGATACGTCGCGCTTCATGGCGTTCGGTGCCGAGAACGAACAGGCCACCGATCTTTTTGATTTCATCATAAATTTCCGGCGTATTCGGATTGCCCCCGAGTTTGATATCGACACCGCGACCGGCCATGTTGGTGGCGATAGTGACAGCACCTTTGCGACCAGCTTGAGCTACTGTCTCACCTTCTTTTTCAGCATATTGCGGCTTGGCATTCAGGATAGAATGTGGCACGCCATCAGACTTCAAGAATTGCGAAAGCAGCTCGTTCTTTTCAATAGAGACTGTACCGATCAATACCGGCTGGCCTTTGTCATGAAGCTCTTTGACTTTTCGAGAAATAGCCTTGAATTTGCCGATTTCGGTACGAAAAATCTGATCATTCTGATCTTTGCGGATCTGCACTACATTGGTCGGAACAGTATGAACATTCAAGCCATAGACTTTGAAGAATTCCTCAGTCGACGTGGCAGCTGTACCTGTCATACCGGAAAGCTTCGGGTACATGCGGAAAAAATTCTGGAAAGTGATCGAGGCATACGTTCTTGACTCCTGCTGAATAGAAACGCCCTCCTTGGCTTCGATAGCCTGATGCAATCCGTCTGACCAACGCCTTCCAGGCTGGAGACGACCAGTGAATTCATCGACGATGATGATCTCATTGTTCTTGACGACGTATTCCTTGTTGACATGGTAAAGGGCGATGGCTTTGATGGCAGTCTCCAAATGATGAACCGACTTGATGCCTTGATCTGTGTAAATATTTTCGATCCCCAAAGCTTTCTCGGCTTTGGTTATGCCGGCCTGGGTCAGGGAAATAGAGCGATGCTTTTCTTCGACGATGTAATCTTCTTCAGCTTTGAATGAATTGACTAGCGAGGCAAATTGTTTGTAAGTAGACTCGGCATCGCGGGTCGGCGCAGAAATGATAAGCGGCGTTCGAGCCTCATCGATGAGGATCGAGTCGATCTCGTCGACGATGGCGTAGTTGAAATCGCGTTGGCGCAACTTGTCAGCGCTGTATTCTAGGTTATCTCGGAGATAATCGAAGCCGAATTCATTGTTAGTACCATAAGTGATGTCGGCGGCATATGCTTCTCGGCGAGAGACAGGCCGAAGAAATTCATGAACGACTTTGAAAGCACCGAGCTGGTCGCGCTCTTTATCGAGAGCATCATCAGCTTCGGAAATCTTCCCGCTTCGCTGCTGGCCCACAGCACTCGAAGCGGGAAGATTTCCTTCGCTTTGAGTGCTATTTGAGGTGTCGCGAGTCGTTCCGGTGAGAGCGCTGTGGGCCAGCGGCGAACCGGAATGAGTCGCGACGCCCATGTCCTTGTGCGCTGGGTCATAAATAAATGAAGCCTGATCATTGATCACAGCCACACTCAACCCCAAGAAGGAATAAATCTGACCCATCCAAACAGCGTCGCGGCGGGACAAGTAATCATTGACAGTGACGATGTGCACACCCTTGCCGGAAAGCGCATTCAAATATGCCGGCAGCGTGGCAACAAGAGTCTTCCCTTCACCAGTTCTCATTTCAGCGATAGCACCAGAATTCAAGACCATACCTCCGATGAGTTGAACATCGAAGTGACGCTGACCGAGAGTGCGCCTAGATGCTTCGCGGATGACGGCGAAAGCTTCGGGAAGAATTTCATCTAAAATAGCCATGTCTTCTAGTCTGTCTCCTTCCTCCTTCCTGCTTCCTGCTTCAATGCGCTTCTTGAATTCCTGCGTTTTGGCCTTCAATTCCCCATCAGAAAGAGCCTTGATATTTGCTTCAAGTTCATTGATTTTCGGCACCATTGGCTCGAATTTCTTGACCCCAATAGTCTTGTTGGCGTTGAAAATTTTGTCGAAAAATGACATGTGGAAACACTATATCATAACCATCAAAAAAGTGCCGAACGAAACCAAAAGTGAAATATTTACAGATATACACACCCTACGCCACCGCCCATTCGACTTCACACTCAATCTGGATACCAGTCTTGTCTTTGACACAATGCATCAGTTTATTTGAAAAATCTATGACTTCCTTGGCGGTCGCACCGGGTTTGGCTACTACGATCAAAGCCTGCTTTTCGTATGTGCCGACATTGCCAATGATCAAACCTCTGACATCACAGACCTTGTCGAGGATCCAACCGAGAGACACTTTGATCCTTCCATCCGGTTCAGCGAAACCTGGCAGCTCCGGATATCGGTCTTTTAGCTCTCTGAACTTGTCGGCAGAGATGACCGGATTCTTGAAAAAAGAACCGGCCGTACCCCACGTGGTCCAATCCGGCAATTTTTTCTTGCGGATATCGATGACGGCTTGACGGACATCCTTGAGAGCTGGACTATCGTTCCCTTTCTTGGTGAAATGATCCTTCAAGTCTTTGTACTCGATATTGACCTTGCCATTCTTGTAGAGCTCGTATGTCACCGCCGTGACTATATAACGTCCCTTCTCATGCTTGAAAAGGCTATCGCGATATCCAAATTTACAATCATCTTTAGAGAGATCGACGAATTCCATCTTTGAAGTATCCAAAGCCCGGACCGAACGGATAGCTCGAGAAACATCCATGCCATATGCACCGATATTTTGTATGGGCGAAGCGCCGACTTTGCCAGGAATGGAAGAAAGCCCTTCCAAACCGTACAATCCACGCTCTACCGACTCTTCCACTAATTTTTCCCAGTCTTCCCCAGCACCGGCAGTCACCGCGACTGTCTGCCCATCATTCTCCTCATCCCACCTCTTGCCTTCGATCTCATTTTTTATGACCAGTCCATTGAAACCAGAATCTAGGATCAAGAGATTTGACCCGCCACCGATGATCAAGATAGGGATTTTTTTCTCTCGGCTGAATTTGACGGCCTCCATCACATCATCTTCGCTTTTGACCGCGCAAAAAAATTTGGCGGGTCCGCCGATCCTGAATGTCGTGTATTGGGCTAATGATTCTTGTTCCTTTATTTTCATGGGATTGTAAAGCTACCGGCAAACCGGTTACGACATTACGCCGAATGATGGCGACGGGTGTGAGCTCCAAATAAAATGTCTAAATTTTTTTATGAGTACAGCCGTCGCCATCATTTGGTACAATCCTAGAGTATTGTAACACATTTTCAAACCGAAGTGTTCATATGACATCTTCGCTTTGATCATGTTATTAGTTAGCAACCGCTGTATAAGTGACTGTACCTGTATAAGTCCCAACGTTCTGAGAAGTCGGGGCGTTGATGCTATATAGCACTGTGGCCGTCGTAGTCGGTGAAGAAGCCGTGCTACGATTTATGATCTTTTGCGAAGTCGTCGGAAGACCGGCGAAAAGCGCCGTGGAAGTGTCATTTGCACCCCACCATGCCGAACAATAATTGCCTGAATCCGTGCCAGATTGTTTAATCCGGAATTTCAGAGTCAGCGGCTGAGAGGTCGATGCGGCAGAATTTCCGGACGTTGAACAATTGTTTCCTGGTGTCCATGACGTCGTGTCCGGTATACCGATGACAGAGCTGCCGCCGAGCATCAATGTTGAAGTAGAATTTGATCTGGTCACAGAGACATTGAGACCTGTGGAGTTAGTCGTATTCATGTACAGTATGCTAGATGTTGAGACCGCCGTACCAGGTGAAAAAGACGGAAAGGCCTCGGAATTTGAATCGACAACAAAGGTCAGTGATCCACCGGACCCTGCTACTGAGGCTTGGGGATAGACGGTGTATTTATAGTTCAGCGTTGAACTGGCATTCTCAACCCGAAAGCAATATATCACTCCGGCCGTAGATACCGATGTCGGTACCAGTGAGTATTCGAGTTCGATAAATTTATCGCTGGATAACGATACAGGCAACGTAGTCGTGCCATTTTGATCCACTACTCCGCCATTCGGCGTCAGAAGCGAATGATTCTGGTCTATCGTCCCCCCATGAGCCAGATCGACATCGGTAGTATCTGCGCCGCTGGTCAAATTTGACGAATTTCCTATGACCCAATCTACATTCGAGACCGTACTAGAACCGACATTTGTCCATGATGAGATAGCTCCACAGTCAGAAGAAAGCATGCCATATTGAAGCCCGAACCTCTGCGGCAAATATCCCCGGACTGTGCCGCCATGATTGGCGATCTGCACCCGCAGGCGCTTGATCGTCCCAACGGATATCGAAGATAAAGTTGTGTCTTGTACACCACCCGTAGCCGAAGTAGAGCTCGCTTCTGAACCATCATCATTTCTCCAGTGATAGTGGACTTGTTCGTATATAGGGGCTGGAATATGATAGACGCTCCGCATATATCCACCAAGTAAACCGAAACTGCTAGATGTAGAAGTACCATTACCGGTTTCTCCACCTATACCGAACATCCCGAAGCTCGTCGAGGTCGATAACGAATACATCGAATTGCCTCCAGAAAATGAGATCGCGATGTCATTTAGAAAGAAACTATTAGAGATCGAGCCGTAATTAGGGACGTTATAAACTGTAAAGACGCTATCAGCTCCATATGAAGTTCCATTTGGATTGATGGCATACGCAGCGAAATGATATGTTGAAAAGGCGGTTAGACCGGATACAGGCGCAGAAAATGCCCCCGCCGAGAAACTGCCTGATTCCGTAGTCGTTGCGCCATAAGCGGTCGTAGTACCCCAAACGAAACCTCTAGCCGTGACATTTTGGTTACCAGTATTAGCAATAGTACCATTCAGAACTGCCGTGGTGGCTGTTACTGATGTGACTGATTGGGTCGTGACAGTGGGGCTGGTGTAGATTGTTTCCTCATTCGCAGACGTATAAAAAGTGGAGGGTGAGCTTTGATTGTTGTATTCTGTTTTGATCCAGTCTACCGAACGAACAGTGGATGAAAAACGGATCTCTGACAATGATCCTGATAAATAGTCAGCGGAGGTTGGATAAGCACCAAAAAAGCCCGGCCCGGCTGGTTGTGAATAAGCTCCAGTCTGCGCCGTCGAAGATGTGGCCGTACCACCATTAAGATTCAAAGTAATGTTCACGCCATCATATCTACCGACGACATAATACCACTGATTCAGTGAGATTGTTCCGGGCAGAGGTCCAGCCACTTTAGGAACGCCCGCTATATACATCCACAAGGTAAAACTTGCATTAGCGGCATAGCCGCCACCTGCGGCTTGGTTAAGGTTGATCGCAGAACCTGTATTTGGATTGCCTAAAGGCGCCGGCGACAAGGCCGTAACTATAGCACCAGTGTTCTGGGCGGTAACATATATCCAACTGCTTAATGTTACAGCTGTCGAGGAACTAACCATGGCGTTTGTCGTTGTGATATATTTAGAAGCACTAAACCCATTGACCGCTCCAACACCATTAAATATTCCCGATGCGGTCGCTGCTGCCCCAACGTTACTCCCATTATTCGCATTAGGCGTCGAGTCATTTGTGTTGATCGTCGCGCCATTAGTAGCCAGATGCCAGACGCCCTTGTAATAATTGCTTCCCCCGTCATCCCAAACACCTGTAGTGGTCGATTGGTCAGCAGCGCTAGCGTTCCCATAATACATGTAAAGAACCGTATCCGTTGAAGTGGCCATAGACGGTACTTGCACCCAGGCGACCAGATTGCCTGTTGATGAAGCGTACAATTCTATTTCATGATCAAGCTTGGTCGTACCATTAGATGAAGTAAACAATATATCTTTGCCGGTTGAAGAAGCTACGTGACCGTTAGAAAAGCCAGTGTATTTTAACGCGGTGGTCGTCGTGCTTATCAACACTGGAAAATAGGACAGGAGCGATCCTGTAGAGCTGGCGACCTTAGAGTGATCGATGGTTATCATAGTCCTATATGCCCAGCTGTTGTTGTACCAAGATGCTGCATGGACCGTGTTTGTATGAAAACCAAGAAAAACAAAGGGGACAAGAATTAATGCGCAACAATATAAGGTGTTGGTTATAGAAACGGAACTGAAGAGCTTCTTCATACTAGACGATTATATCAAAACTTCAGCTCTAATGTGGATCATACCACGCCCCCTTTTTCCCTTGACTGGCGGTAATGTCATAGTAATGAGCGCCTTGCTGGAGTTTTAAAGGATCAAGGCTAATGATCTCCTTGTAGGTCTCATTCTTTATACATGGTGTCGCAGTATTGTAAATGGCCGAGAGTGGATCGGAACGATAATCTATAGTAGCCGGAAATATGAGGACCACGGCATAGACATCTTTACAAAGCAAAGAGACAGAAATGGTTCCACCCTTTTTGTATACGAATGACTTGAAAGTCGAGGGGGCTGGCATATTCTTCAAAGGAGAATATGCCGAATTCTCTGGAGCACTCGGAGCAAATACTGTCTCGGGAGATACAGACGGGACTACCATAGGGGTATTGTTTTCGTTTGTTTTTGAAGAAGATGGACCTCGTAAAAATATGATGAATATGAATATAGCAATAAATGAAAGCAGGAGCAGTGCAGTATTCGAACGAAGCAAAGCTGTGATTCGTGCTCTGTCAGATCTTTTATCGACTATCATATTTTTTTGACTTTAAGCTCGACCAGGAAGTCGGCGACGACATTCCAATAATGTTTGATGGCGAACTGCTTGGCTTCCTCCGATTTCTGATTCCACGGTTCATTGAAGAACAGGGCGTAATTGACCATATCAAAATCACATCTGATGAGTCGACTCTCTAGGCCATTGTCTTTGCGCCATATCTTGTTGAAGAATGGGAATGTTGCTTCAGAGATCGCACGTTTGGTGAACGGATCGGCCCAAGCGCGAACAGAAGTGTAATACGAAGAAATGATCGTTACTTTTGCGCCATCTTCAGCGATCCGCCACACCTCATCCATAAATGCGGACAGATCAACAACTCTTTCCATATAATGATTGATCACGATCTCTGAGGCGGAATTATCTGCGAATTGCGTCCAGGGGTAAGAGCCGAGATCGACGACTTCGTCGACGCCATCTCTCAACGCTTCATCGATACCGATAAATCCCGGGCCTTTGCTTTTGCCGCCGGCGATATCCAGTTTAAGGCCTTTGGCTCCCCTTTTAGTGAATGGGTTCATGTTCATGTCAGTTTTTCATGATAAAATCATATGCCGCTTTAGATGTCTCTCTCATAAAATCATCAGCTGTTTTTTGATCCCCGCCAATGAACCCCAGGCAAAGCAGAGAATTTCTATGTGGCGCGTAGATGATACCGCAATCGGAATGAGTCTTGTCCGTGAGGTCGACGCCGAACTTATGTGCGACCGGTATATCCTTCGGAATTCCTGCCACTATCTCGTCGTTCTCGATCGAATCATCAAGATATCCCAAGATCAACTGCGAATCCGCCACATTGTCGTATGTCGCGTTATAAAGAGCGGTGAACATATTGGAAAGCGTTTTTAAATTTATCTTATTGTACGTCGGCATCGCGCCAAGATTGTCTACGCTCCAGCCCATGAAGCTATAGACATCTCTAAATGGATCGCCGACACCTATGAGACGCGCCACTTTGATCAGAGCCTGCATGGCAGTATTATCTGAATTTTTAAGCATGATCTCTAGCAATTGTTGTAGAGAGAACGTCTTATTCGGACCGACTTTGTACAGATCACCGAAGTTGGAATCGAGATCGAGCTCGCTTAAGGTGTAGCTCTCTGAGAGCGAAAGTTGGCCGTTCTCGACCATCTTCATTATTGCCATCGCCAACGGCACTTTTAAAGTCGAGGCTGCGGTGAACATAGTATCTTCACCTATGCCGATAAAAGCAGAGTTGTTCAGATAAGCAAAATAGACATATGTTTTCTCTGGGAAACCTGCCTTTATACCCCTGAATTGATCCTCGAGCGGTTTGAAATTTATGATGAAATGCTTGCCGAGATTGGCAGTGACTACCGGATTGATGAGGGGGGCATCACCGACTGGACCCGACATTGTGCTGGTAGCACTGATCGGAGCGACGATATAGGTCGCTCCCCGAGAAAGATTGGTTCGCACCACACGCACATAGGCGACGAACAATCCTGCTAGGAGGCAAATGAAAATGATCTGGATTATTATTATTTTTTTGCTCATGATATTTGGTTACCAGACGACTTCGCTCTGCGGATCGAGGTGACCGACCTTGACCCGGGTATCACATGCCACCTTGTAGCCGAGCTTGCGGATCTTTGAGAAAAAATGCAGATCCTGTGTGCTCATCTGTGGCCCCTTTTCTTGGCTATATTCCTGGACGGTCTTGAACCAAGGCTTCCCTATCTTTGGGTCCCTGAATATATCCATCTTAAAGAGAGTGAATCCCATACCCAAACCATCGCACTCCTGGATATCTTTGGTCGGTGGTTGAGGACGAAAATGGAGATCGCCATCTTTTCCCTCACCATATATCATCGGCTGACCTCCCTCGCCTTTCGTCCAATATAGACCGCCGACAGCGTCATATTTTTCTATATTTTCATATAGCTTCAATAGACCGTCTGGAGGAGGAAGATTGTCTTCTTCCATGGTCAAAATATATTTCCACTTTGAGAGCTCAGGGTTGGCAAGGATCTGCTCTATCATATTGTTATAAGCGTCACCCACTTCCATGCCGCCGGCAAAAACTTTTGTATTCTTTTGATTCATCGGCAACATCAGGCTCCACCACGAACCGACAACCTTGTAATTGATCATACCTCGTGTAGGAATGACGATGATGGTTGAAAGATCCTTATAAGTATTGCCTTTGATGATGCGGGCAGACTGCTCGACGAGATCGGCATTCTGCCCTTTCTGCTCGTCTCCGAGCGCGGAGATTTTTAGATTGCTTTGTTTTGTCATTTTTGAGTCGTCACTATTATTCGATGTTGGTGAACAATATCCACGGTTCGATGATACCAGCGGTAGTACCAGTCAACGAAGTTGCGTTTATCGAAGCTGGCATGGCCGCGCTTCCTACGGTGCCGATACCCAAGATCAATTGTTTCGAGGCGGCCGAGGCTACACCAACGTTACCCGAGAATGTCGGGGCAGAGACCGCATTGGTAGAACTGTTCGATAGGATCTTTTCGCCAGCTCCACCGTAAAGCGTGACGTTACCAGCGTTACCTGTAGCTATCCTCACCCCATACCAATAGTTTCCCGGCGTCGCATTCACGGTCATAGGAACAGATATCCTTCTGACACCAGCGAAAGAGGCCGAGGAAACAGAGGTCGTACCTGAAGAATACGTGTACGACGCCGATCCTGAAGAGACGGTGCTCAGTGTGCTGGCATTCATAGTGTATATGAATATACTGACACTGAATGAAGCATTGCTGGAAGAAGACGGTATAGCGAAGCTTCCCAAGGCCATGACACGTGAGGCGGATAGGCTCTGCATGAGCGGCAGATAGCCGAAATACACCCCAGAAGTGACCAAGGCAGCGCTCGAAGCGATAGCCTGGCCCGGCGGCCACTGCAGATTGCTCAAAGTCGCACCGCCTGCCGCCGCACTGGCCGTGACTACTCCATTCGTGCTGATTCCAAATGAGACGTTGTTGGAGTTGCTAAAATTGATCGTACCTATAGTCACAGGTGCGGCATTGTTAGCGGTAACCGCAGCTATCGTTGTCGTACCTTGGATACCCAAACCAGCCAAGACACCATTTTCACAGATCAAAGCTTGAGATGATGCGACATTGGAGTCGTACCACATGATACCATTGGGTGAACATTGCTGGCCGACATAAGCGGCGGCATTCTGGTTATCCAGAGCAAAATATATAGGTGTGGCCTGTCCAGCACCTGTCCCGACTTGAACACGTCCGTTTACGGTGTCAGTTTTTAGATATGAACCATAGACATTATTAGCTGTCAAAGCATATGGCGACGAAAGGAGCTGTTGGCGCGGCGAGAGCGGTTCCCATCCTCCAGTACAGGTAGTCGGTGCATTGTTCACGGCTACTTGGAGATAGGCGATCGATGTGGTCGAGAAATCAAAGACGGTTGAAGTCAAAGTATCGGCCTGACCGATCACCGCGCTAAATACTCCATCGGTCGTAGTCGCTGTCGTCGTGGCTGGAGTCGATGCTGGCCAGAGTTTGTTTCCACCATTGGCAGAATCGTATATAGAAAACTGGTAGCAATACGAGGTGCCTGTGCCACCGAGGGCATTACCGGATGAATCTGTCAGGCGACCTTCATAGGCGATCTGCAATGGTGTTCCGGCTGCGGCTACGCTATTCTCCGGCCAGATCAAGTTGGCAGCTAGAGAAATGATCAGCACCACAGACAAAATCCCCTGAATGAAAATGAGGCAGCCAGTGAAAATCGCGCTCGACTTTTTGGAGAATAGCAATCTTACTTTTCCGTCTTTTGATATCGACATATGTTAAAAGCTCATCTGATCGAGTGATCTATCGGCTGAGATGTATGACTCTTCAAATTCTTTTTGCAGGATCTCGCTTTTGGGCAAGCTGGATTCGTTCTTATGGAAATTTGCATGCACGGCCAGCTCTATGGGCGAAATGTTCTTGAAAAAATACGTCTCTGTCCCCTTACCCTTTTCTTTCGCGAGAGTATATTGCCATCCAAAATCTTTGACATCCTCGATAGTCTCCGGTTTCAAGAATTTTGACATGATCGATCCCGTCGGGATCACCGAATCTACGCGATATATAATATCATAGTTCACGCCTCGAGCGATCGGGAAAGATTTTGGGTAAAGCGACTGAACGACTCTGGTCATCTCTTGACCGAGCTTGGAAACGTCAGGCGCGCGAAATGTTTTATCCTCGAGTCGGATATGCGACGGGTTAAAAACCCACATCAGACCCTGTGACGGAAATTCGAAGATGCGTGTAGCTGTCGATGTATTATCTGAATACAAAGAGCCCTTTGAGGCTTCTCCTGGATAGGCTGAAAAGACCGCCGCAGGATCAGGCAAGATCAGAGAATTTTCTGCGAAAGCGAAAACTATATTTGACCTCTGCATATGTTTGGCAGTTATTTTCATGTTCTATTGGATTATAGTTTCCGTTGTTGAAGTGGCTATCACGGTGATAGGAAATATCTGACTGACAGGCGTCCACCCTCCAGTGTCATCTTCTTCCGCAGTCAATAACCAGTATTTTCCACCGTCTATGGTCTGTGACAGATTCGACAGGTCATAATGGAACGAGCCTTGATTGCATTCTAGAGCATTATTGACTACATATGAAGACGGTTTCTTTTTATAATCCGACTGGTCGCGATATGCGAGAATGACGAAATATTTTCTGGAACAGTTTCCAGAAACAACGAGAGATGACCCGATCAAGTTCGGCGAGACTTTTATATTTGAATTCTGATTATATGATTTATCGACTACCGGATCGCCGCCCAAGACAAACGAAACGACTTTTTTTGTGATAACAGCTGGTGTTGGAGGCGGGGGCTTAATGACGACAGTAGGAGTCGGGGTCGGAGGCGAAGGCGGGGTTGGATCGATTACTGAATATACCGCATCTGCGGCCGAGGCTAGAGTATCTGACAAGGCTTCTTTCAAAGTCCGATCGTAGCTGACTTTAGCATACATCCCATCCAGATATATATCAGGTTTTTCATCTAGAGTCGGCAAAGTTGACACCATTATCTGTAGATTATTTAGGTCTTCCCATGAGGAGATCGGTACCGCGATCTTGTAATCCTTCCAGTTGTCCAAACCTACCGTGCCTATGCTTACCCATCTCACCCCATCTGTGCTGTAGCTTATTTGAAGGAATGGATTTGATGAGCGTGACGGGTCATCTGTCTCTGCTTCGGCTATAGCAGCAAATTTCGTCATGATATTCTCGATGAAGCTCGTTGGACCGGAGTTGACGGTAGAATCTCCCGGAGAAGTTGGCGGAGCTGTCACAGGTGCGGGTGGTGGAGTATCAGTCGTAGGAGGTAAAGCCGGCGGTGGCGGAGGCGGAGGTGATGATGTGTCAGGAGCAGATGAGGATGGAGGGGAAGATGTATCAGGAGGAGGCGGCACTTGGCCCGATCCTGTTGATGGGCTAGCGTTTGTAGATGCATCAACATTGCTCGATGTCGAACTTGTAGCAGGACTTGTCGTAGAAGAGGTGCTTTGAATATTCGGGGTAACAGATGTCGTTGTTGAAGATATGGATGAAGATGATTGGGTCGTGCTTGTACCAAGAGAATTATTTCCCGTGGAAGAAACAGACGTTGTAGACGTCGTGGTCGACAAGATCATAGGATTATTCGATGAAGATAGGTTGCTTGCCGATGTTGAGGATGAACTGTCCAAGACCATCTTAAGTGGCGTATAAATCGGTGATGAGGCTCTAAATGCCGGAGATGAACTTGCTTGCAAGGCATTAGTTGTCGATGCGACTGTTGTTGACGCAACGGTATTCCGAGCCGACATCAAGGAACCTTGACCGATCAACCATTGGAATTGCACAACGACAGCTGTCGGCGGATTCGTAGATTGATCTGTGGAAAAATATCCACAAAATATCTGGGCAGCAACGGAAGATGCTAGAAATGCAGAATTATATGTAGTATATGAAGATGGTGGATCAGATATCGAAAGGTCCGGTTGCCCGCTGGCATTCTTTGGATTGCTCCAGCCGCCGAGACAGAAGCTTGGATAAAAAATGGTGCTGGCCGCTCGAACGGAGCGCGGATTTGAGATGATTTTACCAGTCAACAACGCGATGAAAACGATTACAATACCAATCAAGGAATATGATACGGTTAAGATGGTATATCGTGTAATTCTCTTCATAATATATATAATATCAAAAATACCAACGATGATACATGTGTACGAACTATTATATCAATAAAATCTCGCCTGCCCTAATTTACGGATCCGAGTATTTCAAAACGCAAAACAGCCCGAGGGGCTGCTTTGTGAGACATTTCTTGGAGAGTGCCCACACTGGGTACTCATAGGCAAGATATTAACACAATTTACGTTGTGAGGCAATGCGAGTTATTCCGACAAGCGAAGAGCGTGTAAATGTGAGCATTTACAACGTCTGAGCGCTGTCGGAAAAAGATACGTAGTATCTTATCAACAGGCTTGGCGGACAACATCTCCTCACCTCCTCGCAAGGTCGCCATTCCAAATTGCAGCCGTAGGCGCTTCCAAGGATTCAGCGCCTACGGGCAATTCGTTCATGGCTCAGATCACATTGCGAGTCGGCTCGAATATGTTGTCCGCCAAGCTACTATTTGCCGCTCTGCACTTGCTTAATGGCCGCATCGATCTGATCTTTGAGCTCAGGATGCAACTTCTGGAGGGCTTGCAAAGTCTTGACCGCAGCTGATTTTTGACCAGACACATATTGGAGCTGGGCCAATTGTCCTTGCAGATTGATATCTGACGGGCTGCTCGAGGCCAAGTTGGTATATATGGCGATAGCCTTGCTATATTCCTTCCTTGAAGAATAGACACTGGCCATCTGTTGCGAACCAAAGATGACTGGGTCATTACCAAAGAGCTTATGAGCTTCTGTTTCTTTGCCATCCAAAACCAAAGTGATAGCGTAGGCATTTTTGGCTTGCGCGTAATCCGGAGCAGACTCATAAGCTTGTTTCAGCAGCGCTTCGGCCTCCGCCGCTTTGCCAGAATTGATGTATGCATTCGCTAGTTCGAAATCCAACGTCTGTTTGGCCGGTGAGAGCTCATGACCCTTTTCCAAAAGTTCCAAAGCTGGAACATATTGACCGATACTGTTGTAGAAGGCTCCACCTAGAACATAAGCGCGGGCATCTTTGGGCGTAGCAGCCACCTGAGCTTGGATCTCTTTGCTGGCTAGAGTAAAGAATGCCTGCTTGGTCGGTCCGGCTACCTGCTGACTGGCAATGACGCTACCAGCACAAGACATGACTTGCTCGCGAATCTCCTGGTTAGCTAGGTAGACATTTACATTCAAAGCACTCTGAAAGGCCGCGGTGTCTAGGTTCTGACCGCCACAAGTCTGTAAAGCAGTGATGAGACGGCTATTGGCTTCGATCGGTCGGATATTGTAGAAGTAGACCGCACCGATCAAAAGAACGATCGCTATAGGTGCCACGATATATTCGACAGCATCCATTCTAGTCGGCTCTGTGCCGAACCAATTCAGAGATTGCCAGCGGGACGCACCAACATTCCCTACCGAAGGATTTGAACCGATGGGGACAGTCGCCCCGACCAAAGATTTTGTATCTGCTTTTGGCAATGAATTCGCGAATCCCAGAGCCGCGAAGAACAAGACGTAGCTGGCCAAGTTATCGAAGACGAATACATTGTGAACAAAGTAGCCAGCGAGCAATCCTGTGAGGACGCTCTTTTCGAGGATGCCAAGCGAAGACTTCCAAACGGCCACAAGAAAAAGAACGTATAAGGCGAGATATGCCATCAATCCGACGATTCCAGAATCGACTAACCAGTCGAGGAAGACGTTGTGAGCGCGGTCGAACCATTGCTCTTGGGCATACATGGCCGGATTGTAATCGGCATTGAATATATAGTTGAAATTCTCTTGACCCCAACCGAACAATGGACGATGCATAGCGCCGTTTATCGCCATCGGCCAAATGAACTGGCGGGCCTGATTGGAAGCTTCATACCAAGAAAGATTGGAGAACCTTCCGAGGATCGGGTTTGTTGTGATGGATGGATTGTGGCGATTGGCCCAAAATACCAAACCTAGGAGCACGATGAGAGCGATGATCCCTCCAGATATCCATCGTCTTTTCTTCGATTCTCCCTTGCCAAAAAATGCGTAGATGGCGCAAGCCAGCATGATACCGCCTATCAAGCCTAGGATGGTACCGCGAGTTTGAGTCTCCAAAATAATGAACCCGAAGAGCACAGCAAGAACTGCATAGACCCATTGCAAGGATCCGGCATACAGCATCTTCTTGGCGCGAGCCACGAAGAACATATAAGCCGCGATGAAACCGCTGAGCAACATGTATATGGCCATATAAGCAGAGTTACCAAGAGATGCATCCAAACGCGTCGCCCCTTGGTGAGTCGGAGTCCAACCGAGGAATTGAGCGATGCCGTATAGAGCGACGATGAAAGCGATGAGCAATGAGGCATTGAACCAACGATGCCATGATCTTTGACCATTCTCCGTAGAGACTCCCCCGCTGCGGAGATCCATGGGACCGAAGAGGCTGGTAGTGACGATATAGAAAGCCCAGAGATGGATGATGACGATCCAACCTTCCATGCGCTCGAAGTTAGACCAGAGGCTACGGAGCGGATTGACACCGAGAAGATCGGCGATGAGAGCGATCAGGGCAAATAGAGTCACTCCGATAGTAAGCGGTGAGATTCGTGGTCGGTATTTTGGTTCGATGAAAGCCAAAATTGCCCAGGCGGCAAAGGCTATCTCCACTAGGATCCTAAAATAAAAAGCTTTTCCAGTGATGAATGGGAAGAAAAATGAATTGGTGACGATCAGAGGAAAGATCGGGATCAGGAACAAAGCGGCAATGGCAACATACTGGGCGATTTTTTTTATAGGCATGAGAATTTCCGATAAATATTAATATAGAAAAACACTATAGCATATAAAATAAATTGTGTGTTAGTATGGCTCCATGTCTCAGGTCGTCACCGTTATCAGGCCTAAAAAGATCTTTCACCTGCATGATCTCAAAGAATTATGGCAGTACCGAGAACTGCTGTACTTCTTCAGCTGGCGCGACCTCAAGGTCAGGTACAAACAGACTGCGATCGGAGCTCTGTGGGCCATCTTCCAACCATTCATCACCATGGTGGTCTTCTCCGTATTCTTCGGCGGTTTGGCCAAGATCCCATCTGACAACGTTCCCTATCCGATTTTCGTCTACGTCGGATTGCTCTTCTGGCAATTCTTTTCTGGAGCGCTTTCCGATACCAGCGATTCGTTGGTCAATAATCGGGCCATCATCACCAAAGTCTATTTTCCACGCCTCATCCTGCCGGCCTCATCCGTCGTCACCAAACTAGTCGACTTCGCCATCGCTTCAGTCATCTTGGTCGGGCTCATGTTCTACTATGGCTATGTACCGCATCTGGCTGGTCTCCTCATTTTGCCGCTTCTGCTCATCATAACTTTCATGGCAGCCATAGGCGGCGGTCTCTTCCTGGCGGCCATAAACGTCAAGTATCGTGACATCCGCTACGCTCTGCCATTCTTCATTCAGCTCATGCTCTTCGTCACCCCAGTCATTTACCCAGCCAGCTTGGCTGGCAAATATTCCATGCTTCTAGCCATAAACCCGATGACTGGCGTCATCCAGAATGCCCGGGCAGCGCTCCTCGGCACAACTCCGATAAACTGGCTGCTCATCGCCCTCTCATTCGTCGCCTGTTTCATCCTCCTCCTAGTCGGCATATACGTCTTCAAGAAAGTCGAGCGCTACTTCGCTGACATACTATAAAATCATGGAAAAACCTATCATCGAAGTCAAGAATCTGAGCAAGAAATATCTCATCAACCATGAGCGAGGTAAATACGTGGCTCTTCGTGATGTCATCTCCGGTTATTTCCGTAATCCATTTGGCTTCATCAGATCGAAAGTCCGAGCAGCCGCCGGTCTGGAAAAAAAAGAAGAATTTTGGGCCCTAAGCGATGTTAATTTTTCCGTGAAGAAAGGCGAGGTAGTCGGCGTCATCGGACACAACGGCGCCGGCAAGTCTACCCTATTGAAGATCATCTCGCAGATCACGCCACCATCCGATGGAGAGATCATCATCCGCGGTCGCGTCGGGTCGCTCCTCGAAGTCGGCACTGGTTTCCATCCGGAATTGTCCGGCCGCGAGAATATTTTCTTGAATGGCGCCATCCTCGGCATGAAGAGAGTGGAGATCGCTGAAAAATTCGACCAGATCGTGGCTTTTGCTGGCATAGAGAAATTCCTGGACACACCGGTCAAATATTATTCGAGTGGAATGTATGTGCGTCTTGCCTTCTCTGTCGCCGCCCATATGGAGCCAGACGTACTTTTGGTAGACGAAGTTCTGGCCGTCGGCGACGCCGAATTCCAAAAGAAATGCCTTGGCAAGATGGACGAGATCACCAAGAAGGAAGGCCGGACCATCCTCTTCGTCAGCCATAACTTGGCGGCCATCCGCCAACTCTGCAAAAAGACTATCGTCCTCGGCCAAGGAAAGATCGCTTTTTCCGGCGATACCGACAAAGCCATAGAATTCTATATGCGTAATGCTCCAGAACAGACCAATCACGAAGATCTATCTGACAAAAAAAGAGAGGAGCGGGCAAGAAGGAATGTTCTTTTCACTAAGATATCTTTCCATGGGGCGTCGGGAGAAACGATGAACCGCGCACAATGCGGACAACCACTGATCGTCAGCTTGGCTTACAAATCCAAGACAAATACGACTCTGGAGAATTGTCGAGCTTCCATCTCTTTCAAGACGACTTATGACGAGCTGCTTTTCCTTTGCGCCACAGACTTGGTGAATAAAGATAGGTTCGACTTGGCTCCGGAGGGAGAAATAAAATGCCGAATAGATAGCCTGCCTCTCCCCAAAGGCCGATATATGATCTCTATATTTTTCCAGGTAAATAATCAAATCGAAGACTGGATAGAGGAAGTGGCCGTCATCGATGTTGAGAACGGAGATTTCTTCGGAACAGGTTCGGCACAGACATACCTCGAAGGTTCGAGCGTGCTCGTAAAACATAAATGGCTCCTATGAACCCATTCAACCTAGCTAAAAAAGTCGTTCCATATGTGCGCACGAAGATCTATTTCTTTAAAAAGAATATGGCGCATTCGCGGCAGTATTCGGATATCGATCGACTTAGAATTACTTTCTCAAATCACCATCCCCTGCTTCTCCATTTCGGCTGCGGACCTCGCATTCTCAAAGATTGGATCAACATCGATCTCTATAGCGATCCCGAGAAAAAGAGCTCTAAAGGAAAGGCCGTTGATCTTCCTGCAAAAGAAAGCGGGACAAAGGATGATCTGTTCTGCTTCAATATCACAGAGACGGGCTTGCCTCTTCCGGACGGATGCGTTGACGCTATCTTTCATGAAGATTTTTTTGAGCATATCGATCAAATGGAACAAGTCATTTTTCTAGCCGAGACTTTACGAGTCATGAAAAAAGGAGCGGTGCACCGGATAAATTCACCTGATCTGCTGATCTCAATGAGGGATCATTCGGATTTTTCAAAAGGAAAAGATGGTGTGTATATCGGCGAATGGAACAATCATGGCCACAAATCAATACCGACACATTCGTATATCAAAGAAATGGCCCTCATGGTTGGCTACAAAGAAGTGCGTTTTAACAGCCGCAACCAAAGCATCTCGAATTTTATCCCGCAAGAATTCAAACCGGCCAACGACAGGCCTGAAAACGGAAATATCTTCGCAGATCTGATCAAATAACCAATAGGTGTTCAACTATTAAATCCAATCAACAATGTCTATTTCATTCAAAACTCCAGTCCTCTTGCTCATCTTCAACAGGCCCGTACCAACGGCAAAAGTTTTTTCCGAGATCAGGAAAGCTAGACCAGAAAAGCTATTCATCGCAGCCGATGGACCGCGCCCTGACAGGCCCGATGATATCGAGAATTGCCGACTCGCCCGGGCAGCCGTGTCAAATGTCGACTGGCCCTGTGAAGTGAAAACGCTCTTTCAGGAAAAGAATCACGGCTGCAAGATCGGAGCCACGACTGGAATAACCTGGTTCTTCGATAATGTCGAAGAAGGCATGATCATCGAAGATGACTGTCTCCCTGATCCATCGTTCTTCCCTTTTTGTGAACAATTGCTAGAAAAATTCAGATACACCGAAAATGTCTGCATGATCTCCGGATATAACGGCAGTTCATCGACGCTCACTCCTTATTCGTATTTCTACTCGCGCTATGGTCATCTCTGGGGATGGGCTTCGTGGAGACGAATCTGGAAACAATATGACGTGACGATGAAAGTCTGGGCTTCGAAAGCCAACCGGAGAAAGATCAAACGAGAGATCAATGACAAGAATAATTGGGACTACCGCCAATGGCTCTACCAGGAAACTTTCGAAGGCCGGAAAGATACTTGGGATTACCAATGGGAAACATATCGCCTCTTTCATCGCCAGTACTCGATAATCCCTGAAAAAAACTTGATCGAAAATCTCGGCTTTGGACCTGACGCTACGCATACCAAACGGTCCACATCCTATCTCATAAAAAAACGAGAGGCTCTGCAATTCCCATTGATCCACAATACCGAAAAAATTGCTCCCCTAGATGCGTATGACAAACAACTGGGCCCTCTAACACCGGCATATAGCATGCGTGTGCGAAAGATCCGCCAAGTTGTGAAGAGAATCCTCAAAACGTTCGGGTTAGTACGCGCTTGATGTATGACGCTTAGTTCACTGCTGACTACGATCTTTGACAACCCTAATATTAAAATATACAGTTGACCAAGAATAGGCATAGGACTCGTAGTTCTATGACAAAACAAATTCAAGGAAAAGCATATGAACGAAATAGAATTGTCCCTCGGAGGCAGACGGGATCTGCCGATGAGGATATGTCTCATAATCCCACCGTCGCTTTTCCTCATGGATGAGCGCGTCTTTATCTCACTAGGAATCCTCAAGGTCGCAGCAGTTCTCGAGATATCTGGCCTCCAAGTCGAAGTGATCGATCTTTCCGGAGTCAAAAATTACGAGGAAGCCATATACGACTATTGCATCCGCAGACCAGAGATCAAATGGTTTGGGATCACCTCGACTACCCCACAGTTCCCGGCTACCACCAAGATCGTCAAAACGATCCGAAGGAATGCCCCGGACGCAAAGATCATCATCGGCGGTCCTCACGCAACATTGGTGAACGCCGCTTACAAGCTGGAAAAGCGCTTGGGCAAGAACGGTCGCGCCGTCAAAGCCATCGCCAGGCTGCAAAGCTTGTTCGATGTGATCGTGGCCGGCGATGGCGAAGAAGCCATCTTTCAAGCATTCGGCCAATCAGCCGGAGCGATCGTCGATGCCGACAACACAGCATCTCCTCTATTCCTGACCAACCGACGTCTGACCGAACTACCGTTCCCGGCACGTCACCTCGTCGATCTCGAAAGCTACCATTACTCGATCGATGGCGTTCCTGCCACCTCGCTCATCGCACAGCTTGGCTGCCCATTCGGTTGCGGCTTCTGCGGCGGCCGAGAATCATCCGCGCTTCGAAAGATCCGGACTCGCACTTCAGAGAACATCGTCTCGGAGATAGTCCACCTTCACCATACGTATGGGATGAATGGATTCATGCTCTACGACGACGAACTCAACGTCAACAGAGACATGGTGACCCTGATGCGGCTTATCGCAAAGACTCAACAGGATCTCGATGTGGAATGGCGCCTTCGCGGCTTCATCAAGTCCCACCTCTTCACAGACGAACAGGCTGATGTCATGTATGCGGCCGGGTTTCGCTGGATCTTGGTCGGCTTCGAATCCGGCTCGCCGGAAATCCTGGAGACCATCAACAAAAGAGCCACCCGAGAAGAGAATACTCGCTGTTTGGAGATCGCTCACAAACACGGCCTCAAAGTGAAAGCCCTCATGTCCATCGGACATCCTGGAGAATCACCAGAGACCATACAAGCAAGCAAAGATTGGCTTATTCAGAACAGACCGGACGATTTCGATGTCTCCATCATCACACCGTATCCAGGTACCCCATACTTCGATCATGCAGTCATGAACAAAGATGGATTCTGGGTCTACACAAGCCCAAAAAATGGAGACCAACTGCTACAGGTCGAGGTGGATTATGCCGAGGTCGAAAGCTATTACAAAGGCGATCCGAACGGAGGATACCGATCCTGCGTCTTCACCAAAGACATCTCCGCCGACGGGCTCGTCTCGGCTCGTAACACACTCGAGAAGGAAGTCAGGGAGATACTAGAGGTTCCTTATAACGTCGGCGCGCCATCGATCCAGTATGAACACTCGATGGGTCAGCACGGATTCCCTTCGAACATCCTACGCACGACTGACGAGGTTCAATGCGTTCCTTGAATCTGTTTGATCAACGTTTTTTACTCCCCTGCCGGTCGCGGGGGATTTTTTTATTCCATCTAGCGAGTTGCGTCGCGACCACCCTTTATAAAACCTGATCAGTCTGCTTTCCTGTCAATTTTTTCTTGAGACCACGGTAATTTTCCCTGACATATTTTATCAGCTTCAAGAGCGGCGCTGTAATAAAATCGAAATACTTGCGACCAGCAAGATATATGACCTTAGTCAAGAAAGATGATGGGTGCGTATCGATATATTTGATTATTTGCAGCGTCGGATATGTCTTCGAGCTTTTACCGGCAAAGTGTAGAAAACTGGACTCCTCATACATACGTAGAATGGTCGACAGACCTTTTCCGAAAGCCTCTCGATAAGCCCATACGATCTGATTGAATTCAGACGGCAGGAGCTTTCCTTTGGGACCGTTCAGTAGGTGATAAGAAACCGGACCGTTGTCGTAGCAAGGTTGCTCTTCATAATCATAAAAGACTTTTTCCAATACTGGCTGACTCTCTTTTGTCACGATGAAAACGCCGGCATTCAGCATTATCTTCGGACGGTTTTCTGGAGGGCAATGATCATAAAGCTTGAGATCGTTATCAGTCAGATATTTGACTTTATACGGATTGTTATCTGCCATGCTCCAAGGCACATCCCCGACAACTTCGAAAGGATTCTTGGCATGCCTCGTAACATAGACATCTGCGTCGATGAATAGTATGTGCGAATATTGCGCGATCCGCGGATCTTTGAACATGAGCATCTTCTGCCAGGACGGATGTTTATGCTTGGTTGAGAATTCGATGTCTTTCGTTATATACAAAAATTCAGTCTGGATCTTTTTTGCAAAGCTGGTCTGGCTATCCTTGAATACTTCTTCATAGGCTTTCGTATACTTCTCTCCCATGACAGTCGAGACGATCAGATTATCTTTGTCTTTTTTCATATCTGAGAGTATATGATATCATGCCTAAAATGAAAACTACGACCAAATCCGCAAAGGATATCGTAAAAGGATTGACACCTCCCTTCTTGTACGACACCGTCCGATCTCTCATAAAGGGCTCAAAGCAGCCGAGGCCGTCCTGGATAACGTTGAACTACAAACCGATGGTAAGCGTCAAGCTATATCTCGACCCAACAGGCTCGTGGCAACAAAAGATGATCGATGGTTCATACGATCGATTCCTATTCGACCAGATAGCGAAACTGAACCCAAAAGGTAAAACCATATACGACTTAGGCGCGCATATCGGATATCACTCATATTATTTCGCCAAACTCGTGAGTGAAACTGGCACCGTTTACGCCTTTGAACCAAACCTGGCGAACATTTCGAGGATAGAAATGATCCTGAAAAATAATCCCGATCTTCAGAAGATCGTCAAACTACAAAAAGTGGCTATCTCCGATATGACCGGAAAGACCGAATTCAATATGAGCGAAGATATCGAAAGCGGCCGTAGCTCCGGCAATTTCATCGGCAAGGCTGATCCATTCTTTAATAAGGAAGTCTATAAATATAAGAATTTCCAGAAAACTGAAGTCAGCGTCACTTCTCTTGATGACCTCACCAAGGACGTGGATCCTCGGCTTCTTCCGGATATCATCAAGATAGATATTGAAGGTGCAGAATTTTTGGCATTGAAAGGAGCAACGGGGCTGCTCGAGCGGAAGAAACCGGTACTATTCATCGAGGTGCACTCCATGCAAAACATGTTCAAGATAATGACTTTCTTGAATTCTATTTCCTACAGATCCGAAATCATTCACACAGAGAATAACGGCATCTGCTACCTGCAAGCCCAAGCGAAATAATATGCGGACCCACGCTATAACCATATTCGACAAGAACTACCTCGGTCGAGTTCTGGCCTTCCGAGAATCATTCGAGGCACATTCACCAGAAACACATGTCCACTTTCTCTGTCTGGATGAGACATCGTATGAGATGTTATCGAAGTTGAATCTGCCAAATACCACTCTGGTACAAGTGAGCGACCTCAAAGACCCCGAACTCGTTGCGTCACGTGAGACACGAACGGGACCGGAATTCGCTTCGACGACCAAACCTGCCTTCTTGCAATACATGTTGAATAGCGGATCGGTCGGACCAGCAGATCTACTGGTCTTCATAGACCCCGACTTCTTCTTCTATGAGTCGCCAGAAGCTATCTTTAAAAAAATGTACGATTCTGGTTCGATCATCATCACGTCTCACCGTTTTCCGAAGCAAAGAGAGAATGAGCAATTTATGAAAGGAAAATTCAACGCGGGATTCATGGGCTTTCGGAACGACGCGAACACCAGAATATGCCTGGCGGAATGGCGCAAGCAATGCATCGACTGGTGCTATATCAGATTCGAAGATGGCAAGATCGGAGACCAAGGATATCTAACGGAGTGGCCGAACAAATATAAGGGCGTATATGTGCTGCCGGATCTCGGGGTTAATCTGAGTACCTGGAATATCGCCAACTATTCTATAAAAGAATCCGGATCGGGACATTTCCTCATAGATGGCCAACCTCTAATTTGTTACCACTTCCATGGGATGAGACTGTATTTCGATCGAAAGAATCGAGTACAAGCAGCCCCAATAACAGTTTTCAACAAAGATATCTATAGACCCTATGTCCAAGCCTTACAAAGAGCCTACGATCGTTTACAGACTCTCGAGAAGAATTGGACGCTGGGAACGATCCCAAATCCCGGGTTTTTACGCATACTTAAACAGAAGCTCATGAGAGCTTTTCAATGATATTTAATGGCGTTATATAATCATATTTTAAATCCATGGCCCATCACCCACTCCGCAAAATATTCCAAAAGACTGGTTTTGATTTCCACAAGTACAGACCCGAATCGGACAGGTTGGGTTGGCCGAAAGCTATAGGCGTAAAGACCGTCCTCGACGTCGGCGCAAATACCGGCCAATTCGCCAAGGAGATTAGGGAGATCTTGCCCGACGCACAGATATACGCCTTCGAACCCCTGGCTGACTGCTATGCTGAACTGCTAGAAAACATGAAGAGTGACCACAAATTCAAGGCCTTCAATTTCGCCTTAGGCGATACGGACGGCGATGTCTCTATGAATAGAAGCTCTTCCTCGGCGAGCTCGTCCATCCTCACCATGGCTGATACCCATAAAAAGCTCTTCCCACATACTAGTGGCTCAACCAAAGAGACGATAAAAGTGCGACGCCTCGATAACGTAAAGGAGCTCGATCCTACCAAACTCGCCAAGCCGATCCTTCTCAAGATAGACACCCAGGGCTTCGAAGACAAGGTCATCCGTGGCGCCACCTCGTTCCTGAAGCAGGTGAAGATGATGATAGTCGAGACTTCCTTCATGAATCTCTATGAGCATCAGCCGCTCTTCAAGGACATCTATGCACTGCTCACAGCACAAGGATTCTCATACCACGGATCACTGCATCAGAGACTGAAACCTGTGACCAGAGAGCTCATATACGAGGATTCGTTCTTTGTGAGGGAGTAGGGCTGATCTCTTTTAATCTACGAACCGAATCATGACCAAAATGACAAAAAGTCAAAAGATACTTATGATCTTGCTGTTCGCAATGACGGTGTTCTTTGCGCTGTTCCATCTGACCGAAAGCCCGGCATTCAACTCTGATGAAGGGTGGTATATGCAAAGCGCGAACAACTTGCTGACGACCGGCATGAACGGTTTGCAGCTGGCTCCAGGCTACATCGATCGAGCATCGACATACACAAGCGTAGGTTATCCGTTGATATACATGCTGGCTCTCTGCTACAAGCTCATCGGCGTGGGCATACTTCAAGCACGATTGCTTATGGTCTTCTTTCTGCTGGCGTTTACAGTGATCAGCTTTTTGCTTGTTCGCCGACTATCTGGCAATGGACTAGCCCTCATGTCGCTTCTATTGATCTCCACATTTCCTCCTTTGTACGGAAACGGAAAAGCCGTAATGGGAGAAATGCCAGGCCTCTTCTTTATGGTCCTAACGTTATATCTCTTCAACCTAATCACCGTATACCCTTCACGCAAAACTCTATTATTGATCCTTACCGGCATCTCTGCGGGAATATTCATGGCCACCAAGGTCTCCTTCATATTGTTTGCACCAGCGCTCATTGTCGCAGCGATCATCGAATGGCGGCGAGGTCATTTGTCCCTCAAAGACATAGGCCTGACGGCTTTAAGCATCGTGGCTCCCCTTGCCGTGTGGTTACTTATCAAGTTCCTGCCCGGAGAATCTATCTCGACCATACTCGGTTTTTATGCCAACCCTTCGCGCGTCAACGATATCACCGGCACCGTGTTACGAAATATTAAGACCCTTTTCTCTGATACAAGCACGATATACACGATGTCCATGTTGGTGATCTGGGCAAGCGCGCTATGGGTCCGTTTCTACAGAAAGATGAGGATAAGTGCTGAAGAGACAGCAGCTTTCATCTTGGCAACGCTGACAATAGCCTCCTTCACACGCACGGCCGGTTTTTATCGCTATCTATTACCAGCTCAGATGGTGGCTCTCATCTTTTTCCCAGGAGCCTTACTAACCATCTTTGAGACGATTTCAAAAAAGATCACGACAGCCAAAAGTGTCGCAGCCAATTGGGTAGTAATGGCTATATTGGGCGTACTCGGCTTGTATCAGCTCTGCTTCCATTCATACGTAGCCGATTCTTATCGGAGCCATGCTGTCGCGGACATGCAGGCATATTTTGACTCCATCCCAGCAACAACCACCATGTTTTTCTATAACAGCCAAGGCTTGGTACCGTTTTTCCATGGAAAGAACTACTTCCAATATCTCATCCTGTTCAACAAGGAAGACTGGACCATCGGCAGTGAAAACCTACCTATCCTAGCCGCCGGAAAAGCAGACATGGTCGTTGCTGGCCCGCACTCACTGAAGGATGACGCAGCCGCAATATTCGAGAAATATGTCGTTGTCCATTCATTTGGAAAGATCGACATCATGAAGCATCGTTGACACCAATCGTATGCTATCATCTACCGCCATGAACCAAAACTCCAAGACTGCGTTTTCAAAGGAACAGTTCTCTACCCTGTATCCTAATGGAGTAGGAACGCACTACTGGTATTCAGCACGCAATATGATCATCGCCGATACCCTGCTTAAACTGTCTCCGAAAGGCGTATTGGAGGTAGGCGCTGGTGCGGGTACAGTGTCTTCGTATCTCAAAAAGAGAAATTTTTCGATTTGGTGCGTGGAACCGGCCCCGGTCTACCCTCCACCTGACCTTAAAAACGTATTTTTCGCGGGTATGAAAACCAGCGACTTGCCCATCGAAGTTCGGGAAAAGATCGATACCGCTCTGGTCTTGGACGTGCTCGAACATGTCCCAGAGCCGCAAAAACTGATCTCCGAAATAGAGAAAAGTCTACCGAATCTCCGCAACATAGTTATAACTGTGCCAGCGCGTCAAGAGCTTTGGAATAATTTTGACGAATTCAATGGTCACTTCTTGCGCTATGATCGCCGAAGAGTGACTCAAACCTTCCAAGAGCTTGGCTGGAAACCATTATCCTGCGCTTATTGTTTCCACATTCTCTATTGGCCAGCTCTCTTATTCGCCAAGCTTGGTTTAAAACGCTCAGTCGTAGTGGCCACACCAATCGGTTTTTCAACCGTTCTGCACAGATTGATGGCTAAGTTGTTCTATCTGGACAAAAAAATCTTCCCGAGCGCCATGGTCGGAAGTTCCATTATCTCCGTATTCAACAAATCTTCAGAAACACAGCCTGCACCCACCATCACAAATAGATGGAAGATCAAACTCCCCTACGGATCAATCATAAGAAAGCTGCCAAAGATAGAACTGGCTTCGGCTGACGGCAAGCATTTTCTTATCAAGAATAATATATTCTACCGAATCGGTTTTTCTGTTCTGGGAATCCCCCATTTGAGCTGGAGATCGCGATCACGGATCATCATGAAAGAGATGAGGTCAGTCCCACTTTCCGCCAAGATCCTGGATGCCGGCTGCGGCTACGGCATATATTCGCTCATGCTCGGTGAGATTGGATTTACAGTAGACGCCGTGGACGTAGACCCGATAAGGATAGAGGAACTGACGTCTTCTCTGAAGTCTCTGAAAAAGGCGCATGCCCACGTGACCCCGGCCGTGGCGTCCCTCACCAAGCTTCACTTCGCGGATGATGCATATGACTTGGTCATCTGTCCGGAAGTCATAGAGCATATCGCGGACGATATGGCGGCCCTCGGGGAGCTGGCACGAGTGACCAAGCCCGGCGGAAAGCTTATCCTTACCGTACCTCATTGGTCGCCATTCAACCTCAGCTTTTACAAGAAATTCGAACATGAGCGGCCAGGATATCACTATGATGAACTTGCCAAAACATTGAAAGGACTCGGACTTGAGCCGGAAAAAGTCTTTTTCTACGAATATGACTTTGGAACGAAGATATTCATATTCTACAACTCATTGAATTCCAAGATCCTTATGGGCTTGGCCTTCTATCCTTGTTTCCTTCTCCAGCGACTGGACAATATCCTGAAGCGTGGGACGCCGAATTATCTGGCAGTGGTGGCAGTGAAAAGACAGTGATACGTCCAGGATATTCGAACTAATCAAATAAATTTATCTAGAAGATAGATCACCGTCCAAGAACTGGAAGCGCGACATCATTCGGAGTCGCGTTAAATTGAGTATTTTGTATGGCCCAAAGATTCCCAAAGACCACCGAGTAGAGGACAGCGGTCACGATCATAACCAAGATGATCTCTGCGATAAAACAAGTGATGTAGATCTTGAGGGATTTGAGCCACGGGGTCTGATAATACTTCTTGTAGAAAAGATATAACACTACAAAACCAAGGACAAAATCTAATATATAAAATAGATTAGCTATCGAATGTGAATGGCCAGCGATAAGATTTCCTATACCGTTCGTGATGACGTTGACGACGATGAGCGAGAGCGTCACGAACATAGATCTTATGAATGTCGCTTGCGTTATCTTAAACAGCTTTGTGATCCAGAACAATATCGCTGAACCTAGCAAAGACATAGCAATTAACGTAAGTATGACTAGGATGGTCATGAATAATTATTAAATTGATACATGAACATTTTACCACAGATTCAAGATCACTTCTTCTTTTTAAAGAGGATATCGTACTTATAAGGCGTGGTCGTGGCGTCATAAAGCTTGAAAAGCGGATCATCCGACTTATACCCTTCCGCTACTATGATGATACGGTCTACTTTCCCGGCCTTTATCTGCTCCAAACCGAGAGCGCCGATCGGACCAGCCGCAGGTGTGAGATATTGATAATAATCATCGCCATGGATGAAAGGCACGACTTCGGGAGTATTGTAGAAAAACACAGAAGTGCGTGGATCAAGATGAGCGAAATAATCTTCCCAGTAAGCGGTCTTGTGGCTGTGATATGTATCCGACACCCAGGAATGAAAAGCGCATTGGTAAAGACCGAGGAACGCCAAGATACCGAGAAGCACAGGAACGGCCTTGCGAGCAGAAGGACTTAAATTCACCTTCACCGAAATTGTCTGCAGGAATAGGTTCAGCGAATAAGGAAAGAATATCAAAGCCAGGATCTGCGCAGGAAAAAGATATCGATAGAAACCGGCCGTGCGCAAGAAAGCCCCGATGATCAAGATAGAGAAAATAAAAGAGATGATCTCCTCTGCTGGAACGGCTTTTTTAGCACGTTGCCGGAGCCAAAGGCCGACAGCCCAAACTGCCATGATAAGCAAAGTATAGAGAGTGCTCGGATCTTTGAACATTCCTGTAAAATTTCTGATCACCGTAGCGACCAGGTTCTTCTCATGATAAGGATTGGCATAATAAGTCAGAATGCCTGACAACGAGTCCGAACCGCCGAATTGGATGAGAAGCCAAAGAATTATCGGCACCAGCGTAAAAACTGCACACAAAAAGATATCTTTCCAATCAATACGCTTTCTCCTTAACTCTATAAGCAAACCGATAGCGACGGCCGGAAGCATTATGAGAAATTCCGGCTTTGTGGCGACGCAAAGGCCCAGAGCCAGTCCAGAGAGAAGCAAAAATAATTTCCTACGGGAAGGACGGCCAAGCGCTAAATTCAAAAAAATCAGGCATAGCAAAAGATAGAACATGCCAGGAACCTCTCCGAGCACGCTCTTACCATTCGCAAAGAGAGGAGGAAAGGTTGCCAGAAGCGCGACGGCCCCAAGAGCCATCCATGGCCCGTAGAGACGCTTGGCCAAAAAATATGCGGCGATGATAAGACCAAGGATGAAAAGCGCCATGAGCGAACGTGCCGAGAGAATCCCTGTGCCAAATATCCGCATCCATAATGCCATCGGATACAATAGCGGATATCCGACCGTGGTCACAGCCAGATGAGTTACAACACCTGGAGTAAGCTGTAAACCGTCGGCTCCACGAACTGCAATATTGGCGGCATCTTGAACATACCAACCTTCGTCATACCAGACGGACGGGCTTTCCGACAGCTTATATAACGAGAAAAAGACGGCGACTACCGCGGCCGTGAGGAGAAGAATCTTTCGCAGGTTATCGATCTTGCTCGACTCCATGAGTAGAAGAAATTATGTAGAGCGGCCGTCCTTTCGATTCGGCGAAGATGCGACCGATATACTCACCTAGGATACCCAACATGATGAATTGAATGCCGCCAACAAAGAGAATGGCGACGACAATGAATGACCAGCCAGGCACAGCGGCCACCGGAAAGAATATGCGGACGACGACAGCGTAGATTATTCCGAGGACGCTCACTCCAGCGACGAACAAACCAAATTTGGTCATGAACCGGAGCGGTGCGGTCGAGAAAGAGAAAACGGCATCCATAGAAAGCCCGAGCATCTTGCGGAAGGGATAATGCGTCTCCCCGGCTCTACGCGAATCGCGGTCGAATGGAACAGCCTTCTGTTTGAAACCGATATGGGCCGAGATGCCGCGCATATAACGATGCACTTCCCTGTATCTTTTCATGACATCGGCTGCCCGGCGATCGAACAACCTGAAATCGCCGGCATTCTCGGGAATAGGATAATCGGAAAGCTTGGCCATGATCTTGTAGAACATCCCGGCGGTCAAGCGCTTCCAGAAACCATCTTTACGCGTGGCTCTCACTGCATAGACGACCTCATTACCTTGTTCCCATTCTCTGATAAGGTCGAGCGCCGTCTTCGGAGGATCCTGGAGATCGGTATCCATGACGATGACAGCATCTCCTTTGGCATGATCGATACCGGCAGTGATGGCTAATTGATGGCCGAAGTTGCGTGCGAACTCGATGATCTTTATGCGCTGATCCTTGGCCGCGAGCTGTTTCAGTATTTGAATGGTGCCGTCCCTGGAACCATCATTGATAAAAAGAAATTCTAATCCGTAGCGACCATCGAGAGGTTTTGTGGTCGAAGATAAAACGCCGTAAAATTCTTTCAGAACTTTCTCTTCGTTGTAGACCGGCAAGACAAAACTGATCGTTTTCTGGGCCATAATATTTGGTATGGTAGCAGATTATCCCAAATTTGACACTGGTGTTTTGAATATACGGAAAAGTACGGATTCGGACAATCACAACAACACCCGATCAAACAAACTTCAGCTTCCTAGCCGCGAATACCGTCATCTTCAGAAGCAGCCAACCGTGTTTCCACCGACTAATATTGGTCGTACCATATTTTCTCTCCCGGTAATGGACCGGCAGATCAATGATCTTCAAATTCAATTTAGCGGCACCGAATAGAAGGTCAAAGTCGCCGAATGGATCGAAATCGCCGAAGAAGGCACGATTGTTCTTGATCTTTTCATAATCCTTCTTCCAGAGAACTTTGGTGCCACAAAGAGTGTCTTTGAGCGGTTGTCCGAGGATAGTACTAAAAGCGTAACTGAAGAATTTATTGCCAAAGAAGTTGAGGAGGCGCATGGACTCTTTTTCCATCGGATACACCAATCTGGAACCGTTGATGAAATCGGCCCGACCATCTACCAAAGCTTGGTAGAATTTCGGCACATCTTCTGGAGGCACTGTCATATCGGCATCGTATATGGCCAAAATATCGCCACTGGCCATGTCAAAGCCTTTGCGCACGGCATCTCCCTTCCCTTTGCCTTCTTGGACCGCATATCGGACTTTATGAGGACCTTTGTATGCCGCCACAGTCTTCTTTATAACGTCAAGAGTGTCGTCGGCCGAATTGCCTTCTATGAAGATGACCTCCGTGCCCGAGCCGATAGTCGGCAATTCTTCTACGATCTTTTTTATAGTACCGGCTTCGTTGCGGGCTGGAACAATGATGGAAATGGACGGAAGCTTCGAGCCATTCATCTCCGCTTTTCGGCCGAGACCTGCCCCGCTCTTTCTGGCAACGGCGTAATTGATTAGCCCAAGCTTGTTGAATGGAAAGATATTCGCGATGTATGAATTAAAGAAATAGGAAATGACTGGAAAATAAAATGGACAAAGCATCTTTGATCCAGACTTCACAACTTCGAACCCGGCTAGTTCGAGGAAGTTGACCAGATCTATTTTGGAAACCCAATTCTGTTCCATAGAAGGCATGCGCAAGCCGAGACTGGAGGCTAGACGAAGGACTGGTTCCCAGAGAGCGCTGTATTGAGTGATGATGATTCGGCCGTCCGCCGAGAGTGCCTTGTTGATATCCATCAAAAAATTCTGGATGTCATAGATATACCCCAGCGTATCTGAAATGGCGACATACTGGTATTCACCGACTGCCTTTATTTTGGAAATGGTCGGATCCTCGATCGTCAAAGACTTCGCCTTATCAGGAATGAGAAAAGTGCGCAACGACTGGACATAGCCGTAATAAAATCGGTTGCGCCGCCTGAGCTTGATCTTTTTATCGGCATAGCGAGAAAAATACTCGCAAGCTTGATCGGTTGTATAATCCATTTTCAATGTAGCTTACCCTGCGCCGACGGCGCCTTGCAAGAGTAGATCTCCCCTTCGATATTCCGTGAGGTGCTAGAAGCTAGGACCGTGCAAGTGCGGAAAAATGCCGCATAGTCGCTACTTGGATCGATCCTCGGCATATCGACGATCAAATATTTTCCGGAAAATGCCGCGAATCTTTGGAGGTGCGCATCTTGAGACTCCGGCGTAGCATAGAAGCGACCGCCGTATTTCGACATGGTCATGAGCTCGAATGCTCCGATATCGTTGTATGTGATGTACTGATCGCCTGAGCTATCAGTGCTCACATAAGAGACAAGAGGCTGCAGAACATCGGCTGTTTTTCCATTGACCTTGCCCAAAGCGTATTCTTCGGCGAAAACAAGAGAATAAGTGATACCGAGACAAATGACGATGATAAGCAAGCTCGAACGCCAAGCCGGTTTCATTAGACCAACAATGGCGCAAATAACAGATATGAGAAAAACCAAAGCGATGAAAAGGAATGAAACGTAAAATCCCATAGGCCCAGAGCCTCCATTGAAAGGCATGAGCATGTTCCATTTGAGATGGATCACTCGGCTCAACCATTCGGTCTTTGGATATAGCGACGGAATTACGTTGTGCACGAACTGCAGAAAATAGAGAACTACAGACAAGACGATTCCCGCCAAAAGACCGTACTCCCTTCCCAGGGCTTCCTGTTTGAGAAAGTTTTGTCGAATGATAAATGCCGAGATAACACAAAGAGGCACGATCGTGAACATCATGTATTTATCGAGCGCACCACGTGAAAAATCAAAGAGGATAAAATAGAAGACGAAACCAAAGATCAGATACAACCAATAGAGCCTGGTCGCCGAGAATATCTTCTTTGTCACAAAAACGAGTGGCACAAGCAGAAGCGGTGAAAGATATAGAATGGATTTGATGCCTTCAAATAGGACCTGCGAATAATTGCGTCCTCCGAGATGCATGTATGTCCGAGCATGCTCTATCATTCCACCCAAACTGAAAGCCGGATAAACAAAATGTAGGCCAGTGAATATTACAAGAATCGCAACGATAAATGCAGCGCAAGCTGAAGCTGCATATATGAGCCACTTCTTGGTTATGTGTTTTCTATTATCAATGAATACATCGGCAATGATTACCGCCACTACAAGGATGAAGCTTAATTTAACTAGCAGACCAACAAGAAGCGCCAAAACTACCAAGATCCACCAGATAATTTTCTGCTGCGATTTGGTGGCAGATTTGGTTCGCTCATAAGCATAGATAACAAGCAAAAAGACTGTCGGCAGGATGGCTCCGTCGGTATCGATCATTAGTGAGGCAAAGATAGAGTAAAAAGAAACAACATAAAGTGCCACTGCGATTCCAGCTGTTTGGATATCCGACTTCCTGCGCACGACGAGGAATAATAGTAGACCGGAAATCAAAGAGAAAAGAATCGGCAATAAGCGCATGTTTTTAAGGCCGAAGAGAGCGGCATCGAGCCTGAATGAAAGAGCTGTGAGGGGTGGGTGAGCGAAGAAACTGCCAGCCGAGGCAGCGCCTTGGGATACGCTCCAAACTTCCTTCCATTCATCCTGATGGTAAGGCATATGCAGGGCCGGCAAGCGCAAACCGAGAAAAACGACTAAAAGCAAGGCCCCGACGATCCAAGTTTTTTTCATAGCTGTACAGTAACCGTCCTATCACGAAAAATCAACTTGTTGTATACGAAATAATTCACCACGGCGATAGCGGCGCTGACGATGATCTGGGAAATAATATAATGGATATGGAGCATCGAGACGAGGAGATAAACAGCGTATGTATTGACGATCAGAGAAACGACGGCGACGAACAAATATATGAATCCTTGCTTATGGATCTTGTCCATGGAATTGTCGCGGAATGTCCAGAATTTTTGTAGACCAAAGCTAACTCCAAAAGCGATTATGAAAGCCAGAACAACCGATATGACATACCAAATGTGCACGAAGTCTGTAAATATGTAAAGTAATGCCAAGTCGGTGAAAGCGGCCGTACCTCCCGCGATCAGATATCTCGCGATCTTGGCGTGCTTCTTTATTTGGTTGATGATGATTTCCATATCTTCACGATAGATCTTTTCCCTGGCACTATGAAACGCTCATGATACATGTAGCCATTCTTTTCAGCAATCGACCGTATATCCTGCGGCTTGAGGCTCATTTTATCATAATGCATCTCCCCTATATAATTTCGAACCGATTTGAAGCCCTTAAAGCCGTCAAATATATAACGCTCAGAGCCTTCGATGTCGAACTTACAAATATCGATAGTCGTAACACCAGCCAACTGCAGGGCTCCGTCAAGATCAATGGCATTTACTTTTATAACAGACTCGTCGGATGATTTGGAGACTACGGATGAATGGACGCTAGTTTGAGAGTGTTGGAAATCAACTGTCGCTGGCTCGGCGGAGATCGCGTATTGGTAAGCACGGACGTTTGATAAACCTGAGATGTTCTTCTCTAGGCGCTTAAATGAAAAGGGGTCAGGCTCGAAGACGTGCACCGTGGCGGCGGGATATTTCAGAGCAAAATACAATGATGAGATCCCGATGTTTCCGCCCAAATCTAAAATGACTTTCGGTTGGCCTCCAAACTCCACATCATAATCTTTGTCTACGAGTACATCTTTCATCGTCCAAAAGTCAGAGATATCTGAAACGATCAACCGACATTCGTGGCCAAAGATGACGATGCGCACATTGATTGAAAAAGCTGGCAAAATATTGAGACGGTGACGAATGGCAAAATACGCATACCAAAAGACTATCTTTACTTTATTGAACATGTTCGGCGCTAGATCGCCAAGCGCCAGGGCGATGCGGGAACGCTTCATGATTTTGGCAATGATTCACTAACATACCCAGCCAAGATCTTACCTAACACCTTGGGCGTCGCTTCTCGCAAGAACAGCTCGTGTCCATTCTTGGCAATCGTCGCCGAAATATCAGGGTGATCTTTTAAATGTTTGATTTTTTCTGCCAGATCTTTTGCATCTGCCGGATTTACTAAGAGACAATTTGTTCCATCAACAAGAAAACCCGTATGCCCTTCTGCGCGGCTGGTGATGAATGGCATGGAAAGCGCCAGCGCCTCGAAAGCTTTGTAAGGGATGGTTCTTTTCAATCGATCATGATCGGCAAACTGTCCGAGAAGGACATGACCGCGAAGCATCATCTGACGAAGACCGTCTGCTGGAAGATATGAGCTTTCCACCGCGAGATTCGTAGGATTGAAACGCTTTATCGCATCATGTAATTCTTTGACGACAGGACCATGGCCGTTGCCGATAATAAGAAAATCAATATCATCGCTCTGAAGGATATTAGCCGCTTCGACGATGTATCGTATGCCAATTTCTGGCAAGAAGCGGCCACGGAAGACAACAGAGAATCTTCCATTCTTTTCCACCGCTTCCGGAAAGAATTCTTTGTCATCAGCCCCGGCCAAAAGGACTTTGACCTTATTCGGCGGCGTCTTGAACAAGTGTTCGAAATATTTCTTTTGAGCTTCTGTCTCGACCAAGACTTGGTCGGCAAAATGCACCGAGCTATGGTCATAGAAATAAGTCATCCACCTACGCGGCGACCATAGAGGGTATATGCCTCGCGACAATACCTGTGCCTCATAATGCGTGCAAAGAGCGTCGTATATGATCGGCTTTCCGGTGAGCAATCGCGCCAACCAGACAACCGTATATCCCGGATATCCGACGATCATGGCATCGTATTTACCATTGACCAGACGATGCTTGGCGATCAGTTTGAAATATTTCATCAGGCCGCGGCTGCGGTCGCTGCATTCGATGACTTCTATCCCATTGGCACGCAAACCAGATATATAGATCCGGTTCCGGGAATAGTCAGGGTTATATATGCCGAAATAGCAGATTGTCATTTTATTTGAATGAAATCGTCAGACCAGGCCGGACTAACCCAATATCTGGTCAGATCTACCTCCGGAAAATCAGGTTCGAGATGTGCCGCCGTAGAAAGCATATATCTGTATAGTACTCGATCATATCCCTTCACGTCAGACGGTCGGAAAGAAGCGATCGGGATATAATAGGCATTCAGTAGCGTAATATTGGTCGGCAAAGGAGACGTGGTCATAGCATCGAACAAACCGTAACGAGCCTTGTTGTATTTGCCAATATAGGCATCATAAGCAGCTCTAGTATGTGGGTATCCAAAAATATAATCGGCTACGAATAATTGTTTGGCTTGCGGATGGAGACGCTGATATTCGACAGCTGTTGCCACAGCTACCCTTTCGGCTGGACCAGCCAGCATCGCATTATCCCAAAAATAGAGAGAGGTGCCATGATAGATGAGCAAAGCAGATACGAGCATGATCGAAACTATGCGCATCATCCGGTTCAAGCTATCCCACTCCATAACCAGAAGCATGGCCGCGCTCATGATGATAGATACGATGACCGGCAATATGTATCGGCTCTCATGGTGACCAAGCAGACCGAATATCAGAAAGAAGATTCCCATAACGCATATAGGCAACCAGAAAATATACGATCGATGGATCCTTTTGCGGATAGCACGGAAGATGAGCATGAGCCAAAGGCCAAGCAAAGCTAGATGGTTTGTAACTATGATCTTCAAGTAATAAACGAAGGAGAATCCGGACCATAGCGCCTCTTGTGTCCATCCGCCAAAGCCGGTTCCAGTGATGTCTCCGCCAGTCACGTGGATCAGGCGCAAGAATGACCGCGGATGCCAAATGATCATCAGTAGCAAAGGAATGATGAGGCAAAGGCAATAGATACCAAACGCTTTGAGCATCCGATAATTTTTATCCCGATACCATTTGATGAGGACGGGAAGAAAGATGATCTGCGACAAAGCGCTGACATAGCTCAAGCCGAAAGTTGCAACAAATAGGAACCCCTGCCAGATGTAGTAACGACGGATATGCTTTGGGTCTTCGATCATTCTGACAAGAAAATATATCTGAGCGATGAGCGCTGCGATGACATATATCCAATGTTTGAAGTACGAGGAATATTCAAAGAAATAGAAATTGAAGGCCAAGAGCGAGACTCCAACCAGAGCCAACCATCGACTCCGCTTGGGATTGATCGTCTCTGTCATGAGCAGAGCGTAAAGCGACAAAAGCGCCAGAAATCCAGTTACAACCGAGATCAAGCGAGCCTTTCGATCGATACCTCCCCAATCCCAGATTATATAATTCCGGTAATCAGCAGCCGAATGAACAGCACCGGTCATGAGCTTGGCAGCATAATCAAATATGACCGCCGGCAAAGCGATGACAGAAAAGACTGGGCCATAATATACAGTCGGAAGATCACGCAACCCTAATAAGCTATTGCTTTCGATTATATGTAGAGCCCCATTTATCGGGGATTGCTCGTCACCGATGAAGGCAGCGTGAAGTGGTATATTGGCTGTACCATAATGCACGGCCGGAAGATGCAGGATAACCCACAAAATGGCCAAAGCCAGCCCTATCCAAAAATATCTTTTTGAACCTTTTATCCGATCCGACATAAGAGACAGTCTAGCATTATCCCCTTATATTGTAATCGGCTTCGACGATCGCGCCGATAAATGCGTAGAAGAGCTGGATTCCGAATATCGACAGTGATAACACCAAAGCTGTCGAAGCTGGCACGGCGAAAACTGCCAAAATTCCGACGAACGACGCCTCTCTAACTCCGAGACCGGCCACGCTGATTGGGATGAATTGGATGATAGAGACGACACCGAATATCCAGAACCATTCCAAAAGAGATAGATGGATCGATAACTGCGCGGCGAGAACAACGATCATCAAAATCGCAGCGATTTGATAGCAAGCACCCAAGACAATATTCACAGCGATTAATGCTGGAGGTTTTTCCACACCCTTGAAATGCACTAACAAGCTCCTGACTGAGTCCGCTATCTTAGAAGACCATTTAGACTTTATGGAACCGAGGATCCGTAAAAACCAATCGCTCACAAAAGGCAGATCCAATGCGTATATGCTTCCGATTCCCAAGATGATGAGTAAGACCATGATCACAAACAGATACCATGGAAAATATCTCGATGAAAATGAGAAGCCGATGAGCATGACGATCAATAGCCCGATGATTCCAGTCAACTTATCCAACCATACGGACGATATGACATTCTTCATCTCCCCGGTTCTTTTTCCCAGACGAAAAGCTTTGGCTACTTCGCCAGAGAGCTGTCCAGGTAAGACCATATTGTAGAATACATCTATGAAAGTAAATCGAAACAATCTGGCAAAAGGCTGTCCCGGAAGGAAGATCTTCCATTTGAAGACATTGATAAGCAGTGCGATAAAGTAGAGGACAATGACGCTAGCTATAGTAAAGAGCGAGAATTTGCCCCAGGCTTGAACAAGATCAGCTATAGGCGTTTTGCGTAAAAGGATGTAGATCAAGACGAGCGATATCCCGACCTTTCCTGCTAGGGCTAATTTGCGATTCATGAATTGATTCTACACCTTTTTTCGGATAGAGATAATGAGCGGCGACTGCGCCTTGATGAGAAGAAGGAACCAGGTCAAAGCCGTGACGATCTTCAATCTATGCGCCAATTCAAGCAGCTTCCTTATCTTAGTCAGACCAGCATAGGGTGTAAACTTGAGAGTCGTCATCCTTTCTCGAAAGACTTCTTCCCCCATTCCTAAAAACTCTATCTCACCACTATCTATGTAGGGTCGCAAAATATTTTTTATGCTGAAATAATTTATTTCCGTACGGAGGGTTTTTGCGAAGGTTGGATCTCTTTTCAGTCCGTATTTCAGCCAAAGCGACCAGAACCATTTCGGCTGGTAAGGGATATACAGGCACGCGTAATGACCGTCATAGAAAGATCCATAGCTCGGCACGACCACTTGGATGAATCCGCCAGGTCGACAGACTCGTATGGCTTCAGCGAGCACTGCTTTAGGATCCCGGACATGTTCTAGGACATTGGTGGAAAAAACAAAATCAAAACAGCTGTCGGGATATGGTAACGATTCCCCAACTCCTTCAGTGACTATCTTCGGATCGATCCCATTGGCTTCCAAGATCTTTTGGGAAATCCCGAACGATCCGTCGAAGCCTTCTTCGCTAGGCTCGATACCATACGGCTCTGCGCCATATTTCTTTTTTGTAACCACCAAAAATACTCCGAAGCCAGAGCCGACCTCAAGGATCTTTTTTCCACGGATCGATTGCCCAGAAAAGCGTTCGAGGAGAGCAACTTGTTCATCAACCTTGCTCGAAGAAAGCACATCATCGGTGCTCTTCACAGGGTCGATCTTCCCTGTCTTCCAGGTAAACAGACCGTAAGTGTCATGGACTTGCTGCCAGACATCTTTCGAAACTTTCACTTGTGCTGATGATTGGGGTACTGATTGAGACATCTGTATATTTAAGATTAAGAATTTATGAGATCAAGGTAGCTCTGTGCAAGCACATCCCACCCTCTCGTCATGGTCGACTTCCTAGAATTTGCGCCATATTCTTTTCGCTTCAGCGGATCGTGGTACAGCCGAAGAATGGCAGCCGCCAATTCATCATGACGATTCACAACGATACCATTTACGCCGTCCTGCACCAGCTCGTTGGTACCGCGATTGTTTGTGGCGATTATCGGCAGTCCCGAGGCCATGGCTTCCAATACTGTATTCGGCATACCTTCTTCAAATGATGGCATCATGAAGATAGAACTCGACGCATAACGCGATGGCAATTCGTTCCGATCAAGCCAGCCGAGGAATGAGATCCGCTTGTCGACTTTCAAAGATCTGGCTTCGCTTTCCAGGGAATGTCGGAGCGGTCCGTCGCCGATGATTGCGCATTGCATTTTTTCAAAAGCAGCTGGCTCGGTAAACTGAATTTCCTTCAAGGCCTGGAGAATATATGTCACCCCCTTCTGCTCGACCAACCGCCCGACAAAAATGATCGAAAACGTCTGGCTCAAATCCTTGGACGATGCGGGAGACGGCGCCGGCTTAAATATATCCGTGTCGATGCCATTGGGAATGCACTCAACTTTTTTACCGAGAGGGCTAGCAGTCTTCTCGGCAAGCTCTTTCAAACCATCGCTATTGGCCACGATATTCGAAGCCGATCTCCAGACCATATTCGTGAGCGGCATAGTCAATCGATGCAACCTCCGCAAATTCTTCGGCAAAAAACCGGGCACATCTCCACCCTGAAGCGACAGAGAATATGGCACCTTGAATCTTTTGAATAGGTACCAAGCAACTAGCCCAGTCGGCATAGCGAAGAAAGAGATGACATGGTCCGGACGTTCTTCATTGACGAATTTTGCTGATCGAAAAGATGCTTTGAGAACATAATGGAACATCTCAAGCGTATTCGAACGGTCAGCTCTTTTCCGTAACGTGCGAAGGCGGATCAGGTTATACCCCTCCGTCTCTGATTTCTCTTCGAGACCTTTGAACCATGTCGTAATGACCGTGACCGAATGGCCCGATCTAGCCAACTCGCGAGATATATAACGTGTCGTATTTCCAGCCCCGCCACCAAGCGGCGGAAACTCGTAGTTCAAGATGAGGATCTTCATGAGATAGATGCAATGGATAAATCGCCTCGCAGCTTCCTATTATTTGACCATGATATATCGATCCTGATAATCAGAATAATTCCAGACCGTCCAAGGTCTAAAATCGAATTGATCATTTGGATTTCCTCCCCAGACTTGGGGATCTAGGATAGCCGGCTCAAAAGTGATGATATGAGCATAAGTAGCCCGATCCTTGGCCGTGATCTTTGGCGCGGCAGCTGAACGATAATAGGCAGCGATCGGAGTGACGCTCTGAGGCGGCTCTGCTCCAAGGATATATTGCCAGAGATCCGAAGGATAACCGAACTGTCCGTGATTATTGGCGAAGACGACATAGGCATCATGGGTATGCACGTATCCGAATGGCCAATCTTTGAAAGCCAAAAATTTGGCAGTTGGACTCACCTTTTGCCAAGCCACCAGCTCAGGGACTATGCTCCGCCGTTCGACCGGTCCAGCCATTATCATCCGCTCCCAACCAATTATCTGGACTGAACTAACAACAATAGAAAAGATCAGGAATATCCTGGCCAAGCGCATCTTCAAATCAGTATGCCGGCTATTGGCATAAACCCACGAATACATGCTCATGACCATGAGGGAACAGAAGACGATCGTCGGCAAAGCATATCTGGTCTCATGATGAGTCGGCAAAGCGAAGACGGTATAGTTGGCAAAGGCCAAGAGGAATGTCGCCCAAAGCCAATATTTTGGAAAGATGATCTTGGAACGATAAAGCGCGAATGCCAAGGTGATCCCAGCGATCAGTAGAAATGGATCATTCAAAAGTATTATTTGCGCGTAGAACCAGAACGAATGTCCACCGACACTGGAAGTCAGATCCAGGACAGCTGAAGTATGGGTGGTCGGTGCTGCAAAGCCGACGATAGATAGCATCCTAGTAAAACCATACGGATACCAGAGTATCACTCCCAGAACGCCGACTGCTACACCGAGGACGTATATTCCCAGAGCTTTCAAGTTTGCGACCTCCTTATTCTTGATCCAAATGATGAGGAGCGGGAGCCAGAGTATCTCATATGCGATGCCTATATAGCTTATCCCGAAAGTTAAGACCGTCAGCAACCATTGCAAGAACCAGAACAGCTTTCGATGACGATCTGATTCGATCATGAGGATGAGGAGATACAATTGCCAAAGGACTATGGCCAAGATAAATACCCAATGCCGGAAAAAATTGGCATATTCAAAATACAGATAGTTCAGACCGAGAAGTGTAGATGCGGCATACTGGATCCATTTTTTTCTGGAAGGATTTAGTGTCGCGGTACCGAACATAAGGAATACCGCCAGTAAGCCCAAGAAACCGACCAAGACAGAGAGCAGTCGGCTCCATTCGAGCACCCCTCCCCAATTCCAGACGATGAAATCCTTGTATGATTCAGCTCCGGTCACAGAGTGTGTGAGAATTCGAATGGCGAAATCGGCGACGACCGGCGGTACCGCGACGACCGCAAAGATCGGGCCGTAATACAATCCCCAGCCGTTAGAACGTAAAGTGAGCGGGTTCTTATTTTGCAAAATATGTAGAGCACCGTTTATCGGAGACTGTTCGTCAGATGTGAGATATGCCTCATGCAGAGGAACGTTCTGTGCACCATACCTTATGCCAGGAATATGCAGCGCTACCCAGATCAAACACATGACTATACCTATAGCAATGGCGAGTTTCCGAGTTTTCCGATGATCATCCATATTTATTTCTTGAAGACATACTCGATCTCCTCGAAGCCGCCCACCCAATAGCACCAGATCCGACTGCAAAACGAAGGACTTAGATTTGCCAAAAACGAGATCGATCTATCAGCGATCCAGAGGAAAAAGAGCGGGATGCTACCGTATCCAAGAGTCCGCAAAAGATGGAAAAATGCCATCCAATGCAGCTCCATCTTTTCCAACTCGAGATCCGTCCCGAAATATCCCCACCTGATATATCTTTTGTCGAAATAGTATGGAAATGTCACGTCAAACCCATGGCAATGCTCGGCATGTGTCATGGCCCGGCTGAAATGAGGGACCTTTATATGGAGCTTTCCACCGGCAGCCAATATACGACGGAGCTCGGTCATGACCCGGAATGGTTTGTCCAGATGCTCTAGCACATGGAAAGCCTCGATGTGTTCAAATTCGCCATCGGCGAATGGATATGGAAAGACATTGAGATCGAGCGATAGATCTGGTGAGTACAATTCCTGCCAATCTATATTGACATAGCCTTCTTTTTTCTCTTTTCCCGATCCTAGATTCAGCTTTTTCATGTCATTTTTGGGGCGTTGTGATTGTATCAATCCGGATGGTAAAACACCACTCGGCCATATCATCCCGCCGAATTTCCATGAGTTGCCATTCCGCTTGATCATGTACGTGGAAGCGGGGTCGATTTTTGGATCACTAGCCAGCCATTTTTCCAAAACGCTTCTAGATAAATAAGTCGTCTGCGGCGTGACTAGTTGGTCGAACGCGATATGTCGAAAGAACGCGAATTCTCGCTTTGAGATCCATATCATGTATGAATGCATCGGCAGCCTGGAGGCGAATCCACCTCTCGGCAAAGCCGCCAAAATTTTGGCATAAAAGTAAAATGGCACGGACAGTGGCGCGGCGACAAAATATTTGGTGAACCACCACGGCAAATGCGAAACGATCTTACGGATCGGATCGACGATGAAGATGACGGGGGCATTCCCTTCGCGGGCATATACCCAACAATGAAACCTGCCTCCTGGTCTGGTATTACGGACCACCGACTGGAATCCCTTCTCCGGCTCTTTTAGATGATGCAAAACGCCGATGCAATAAACCAGATCGAATCCGTCGCTTTGAAATTCGACCAGATCACCTTTGACGACCTTCCATTTTCTGAAGCTATTGGAAGCGAGATTCTTCTCAGCGGACAGAACCGAATCGCCGAGGTCGACTCCTTCGAGCAGAGCCGGCTTCCAGTCGGCCATATGAACCATGAGACTTGCATTGCCACATCCCAATTCGAGGACTCGCTTACCGATAACATCTTTCTTGGTCAAAGGTAACATCCAATCTTCGAATTGATCCCGAGTATAGATCGATCCTTCCGGAAGATTGTTCCAGGACGTAGCAAAAGCATCAGCAGTGGCTTTATCACAGACGGTCTTGGAATCTTCGACCACATCAAGCGATTTCATATCAGGCGATTATAGACGAAAAACGATGGAATTCAAAGGCTTATTCCATCCACCTCCTCCACCACATAGAGAATGTCAAAAGAGTCCAAATCTGTTTGCGATTATCTTTTTTGCCAGCAAAATGCTCTTCCAAAATCCGCCCGACGTAGCCAGCATTGAAAAGCTGCATCTTGGCGATCGATTCTGGTCCAAGGAAATCGAGAACAAGCGGTTTCAGATCTCCATTGATCCACTGATTGATCGGCATACCGAAACCTTTCTTCTTGCGATATATTATGTTATCTGGCAACTTCCCTTCCATGAGTTTTTTCAAGATGAATTTGCGCTGCAGACCTTTGAATTTGAATTCTGACGGCATACGATTGGCCAGATCAACTACGCGCGTGTCCAGGAATGGTGCACGAACTTCCAAAGCATTCATCATGCTAGCTCGATCCACTTTCACGAGCACTTGGTCCATCATGTACATGCGTTCATACAAATATTCTAATTCGTCATAGAAGTCGCGGGAGTCCATTTCGCTAAGATAGCGGTCGATATCGTCAAATTCATTCTTTTGGGCGACTTTTTTCCAAACATCGTCGGCGAACAATGACTGTCGGTCATTCCGGCCAAATGCCCCCAACCATCTCTGATCACGATATGCTGGATCGCCATCAAAACCGCCGACGAACTTCTTGGCTCGAAAATCGAGGCTCATATTGGAATGCCCCACCGGCAACATGCCGACTATACGTTTTATGATCCCGTCTCGCATGACCGCTGGGATCTTTTCATATAGGCGCGCCAAGCGGTGTGCCAGAAAAGTATCATACCCGCAGAACAATTCATCGCCACCATCTCCGCCCAGGGCGACCGTGACATGCTCGCGAGTGAACTGCGAAAGCAGATAAGTGGGAACGATCGAGGCATCGGCCATCGGTTCATCCAGTAATTCGCCTATCTTTGGGATGAGCTCAATGCATTCATTTACAGACAAGATCTTCTCGTGGTGTTCGGTGCCTAAATAGTTGGCGACCTGCCTAGCATAAGTCGATTCATCAAATGAGCTTTCCTTGAAACCGATGGAAAAAGTCTTGACCTTTCCTCGATTGGCCTTGGCGGCGTAGTAGGCAATGGCGCTCGAATCTATTCCTCCTGATAAAAATATTCCAAGAGGTACGTCGGATACCAGACGATCTCTTACTGCGGCGGCCAGATCGGAGTCGAGTGCTATAAGAGAGCCCGCGAAAGAATCGGCTTTTGGCAAGAATGTCGGCTTCCAAAACTGCGTCTTCTTGGCTTGCTTGCCATTCCAGGTCAAAAAAGTACCCGGCTCAAGCTTCCAAGTGTCCTTGAAGATAGAATGCGGCGTCGGCACATATTCATATTGGAAATATTTGTTTAGCGACTCAAGATCGATCTCTTTCTTGAAAAATGGATGGGCTACCAATGCTTTCAATTCAGAACCGAACATAAGCGTCCCATTTTGCACGCTCCAATAGAGCGGCTTCTTCCCCATCCTGTCACGAGCCAGAATGAGCAAGTCTTTTTTGACATCATAGATAGCGATGGCAAACATTCCCTGGATCTTGGAAAAAACCTCGGTTCCGATCTCTTCATATAGGTGAATGATGATTTCCGTATCGCTCCGGCCCTTGAAGACATGTTTCTTCTTCAAGAGCTTCCGCGCTTCTGCAAAGTTGTATATCTCGCCATTGAAGATGATCCAAACCGTCCCATCTTCATTGGACATTGGCTGATGGCCGGCTGGAGAAAGATCGATGATGGACAGGCGGCGTTGAGCCAGGCCGACTGTCCGCCAAACTTTCCATCCTTCGTCATCCGGTCCACGATGCTTCAAGGCATCATTCATCTTCTGGAGAATGGGCTCGTCTCCTATTCCACTAAAGCCGGTGATGCCGCACATTTTATAGATTTATAGTCTCGGCGATCTTGTACGGCGCCTTATCCTGGGATTCGTAATAGACGCGCATTACCATCTCGGCCACCACACCCATAGCTGCCAACTGCACGCCGACTATGATGAAGAGCGCAGAAAAGATCGGTAAAGGCGTGGCCACGAAATCACGGATAGCGAATATCTTCAGGATCAAGGCCCACATACCGGCGATGACTCCCAAACCGAGAGAGATGAAGCCCAGGCCGCCGAAGAAATGAATCGGTCGATCCATGTATTTGGAAAGGAATTTCACAACGATAAGATCGAGGATGACTCGGAATGTTCTCCCGATGCCATACTTGGCCACGCCGTGGATGCGAGCGCGATGATTGACGACGATCTCGGTGACCTTGCCGCCATGCCAGGCAGTATAGGCTGGAATAAAACGGTGCATCTCTCCATAAAGCTGTACCCCTTGGATGATGTCGCGTCGGTAGGCTTTCATGGAACAACCATAGTCATGGATCTTCACTCCAGTGATCGTCCGGATCATCCAATTGGCGATCATGGATGGGATCTTTCGCATCAGGACCTTGTCCTGTCGCTTCTGACGCCAACCTGAAACCACATCAAACCCTTCATTGATCTTAGACAAGAATTTCGGTATATCGGCCGGATCGTTCTGTAGATCGGCGTCCATGGGAATGATCACGTCGCCTGTGGCATTCTTGATACCTGCCGACATAGCCGCGGTCTGACCAGAATTGAAACGAAAGCTGATGACTTTGACGTTCTTATCTTTGGCTGCAATCTTTTTGAGCTCGCCCAAACTGCCATCGCGCGAGGAGTCATTAACGGCGATGACCTCATAGTCGATCTTTTCACGGTCAAAAACGGCCTTCAGTTCTTTGTAGAGAATAGGGATATTCTCATCTTCATTGTATATAGGTAAAACGATTGAGACCTTCATAGTTTTTTGAAATATTCCGCCAAGCCTCGAGCAAATCTTTCCGGGTCCAGATATTCTACCGCAAATTTCCGCGCTTCAGAACCAAGCCTACTCCTAAGGTCAGCATTTCTCAAGAGTTTGCTGATTTCTGTTCGCATTGCGGCCTGATCTTTGTATGGTACGAATACGCCGTTAATGCCATCTTTCACATACGATTCCATGCTCTTGGTATGAGTTACTATGACTGCCTTGCCCATCGACATAGCCTCGCCAAGAGCGAAAGTTCCGACCGAATCAGTGTAGTCGTCGCGCTTGGCAACAGCGACCACGGCAACTTTTGACTCGGCAAATGCGTGCAACATCTTGTCATGAGGATATGTCTTTACGGTCACGTGAGGCGGGATCGTTTCCGGCATATCTATAGACATGTGGCGATATTTCACAGCTGATGCAGGTTTGGTGGCCAAGCGACACTCAACGTTCAAGCCTTTAGTCGCCTCTATAACGGTGGTGAAGTCTCGACCATAATTACCGACAGAGATGACCACGTCTTTTTCCATTCCGCCAGCCGGCAGATCCAGTTGCGGCTTGAAATAATTTGGATCAGTGGCTTCTCTCAAGAAAATCACATTCTCGGCAAGCTTTGGAAATCTTTTCTTCATGGCATCAGCCGCCGCTTGGGAGATACAAACTATGCCATCTGCCTTCGATACGGCCCAGGCATACATCTTTTGGCGGAATCCCTTACCATCAGCTATCGTTCCGAGCACATTGAAATCCAAGATCACCCACTTGAATCTCTTGATATGGAGAAGTGCCTTCAGAACAAGAGAGCTGTAAGCTGTCGAAGTAAAAACGATGTCATATCTAAAGAATAGCGGGAAAAGCGGCAAGTGCGCATAGTGCATAGTCAAAATGTGCCGACGCAAGAATCGTGTGAGCCAAAACGGCATGAATTGCTCGATCTCCAAGTGATCAGCCTGTACTCCGTATTTTGGTAAGCGCAACATACCAAAGCACCAGCTGTCATGCCCTTTTCCCTGACGAGCATCGTCGATAGTTTTGGCTAGAACCTTATTGAAAAGATAGAGAACTTTCATCTCTTTTTCAAAACTAGAAAATATTCTCTTCGGAAAAACGGCGTAAAATGTCCGATGGTAAATGAAATGAAATAAGCCAACTTATTCTTGTACGAGTCGCCTATGTAAAACAGACCTACCGGTTCAAACTCCTTTAACCCTTCGAATTCTTCTCTGCTATCAGGGCGAAGCAATTTGATGACGGCGGCCGGCGGATAAGGCTTTATATGACCAAATGTCTCCCAAAACTTCTTTGTAACTACTTCAGAGCTCAAGACGAGAAAACCACCAGGCCTTAGAACTCGCGAGGTTTCTTTGAGCATGCCGTATGCAGCCGCAACATCGAGATGTTCTATGACATTATGGCAGTGAGCCATCTCAAATTCACCATCACCAAATGGCATGTTTTCTCCACTAGCGGAGAAAACGTTGAACCCTTCCGATTTGAGCCTGGCTACCACACGCTGATTTGGGTCAAATCCAGTGACGAGCTTCCGGTCATGCTTCATGAATTCCCCTTCGCCACAACCGACGTCTAGAGTCTTCTTTCCCTTAAAGTAAAACTCATAGAGAAAGCTTCGACCTTTGAGGCGATTCTTCAACATGAACCAGAAGGATGGGGTGTAATTTCTCATTGAAAATTTACGATTGATGACTGATCACTTGCTAAATATCGGCAGATCATTAAAAGTGATCTTGTTCGTTCGTTGTTTGTCCACAAATACCTTGGCCCGTTTCAGCATAGCATCTCTTTCCTGACTTGGCGTCAAACAGAATTTCACTCGCTCACTGAAACCAGCTTGACTATCCCCATCGTGCCAGATGCGGCCACGATCACCATCGTTTCCTATGGTTTCGACGATGCCATCAGCTTCGCTACCTATGACCGGCACATCCATATGCATAGCCTCCCAAAAGACCAGACCTAGCGCTTCAGCTTTGGAAAGCAGCACGAATAAGTCTGCATCAGCATAATAGTTCCAAATCTCATCGCGGTGTATGAATCCAGGAAATATCAATCTATCTTGGATTCCCAATGATTTGGCTTGTCGATTTAGCGGCTCCAGGAGACTTCCCCGGCCTAGGGCGATCAAGACATAACCCGAACCTAATCCCGCGAACAGCTCCAGTAACTTAGGATAATTCTTTTCTGATTCGAGACGTGCAACAGTCAAGATCACTTTCTGGTTTGGAGCGATCGCGTGTTTAGTTCGTATCACACCTTTCTTGGCCTTTGTAATAAATTCCAAGTCGCGGTCGATCGTATTCACATAAAAGACTGTTATATACTTTTCCGGAATGCCGATGTTCTTCAGATACGTCTTCATATTCTCATTTATCGTAAAGAAATGGTCGGCCAAGCGCCACCAGAGCTTTTCTGTCGCCCATGAATAGAATCCCTTGATCGCCCCAAATCTCCTTGTCTGCGAATACACTCGCGGCTGATTGCTTACACAAAGGACGATCTTGCCGCCAAAGATAAGTTTGGCCAACCAAAGAGCCGGCAACATACCAAAGTCATAAGTCATCCAGGCATCCGGTTTGAGCTTGAACCTCTTCACGGTGAATGGGACCGAAATCAGAGTCAGAAGATCGAGCACCGGCTTCAAAGAATAGAGCCTGGTCTTTTTGTGAATCGTTTTGAATCGACCTTCGAGACTCACATATGAGACGTTGGCCCAAGAAAAGAAGAAGAAATCATTCATGGACGGATTCAACTGGTCGCGTTCCAATTTATCTTTGAGCTCGACGAATGAGGTGCGAAAGATATCGCGCCAGTCATAATTGATCATGAATATGGAGAGTGTTCGGATCATTGAAGTTTTGCGGTCGGGGGGTCCTTCCTGGAGAGCGCCGAGGACGGGTAGCCAGCGATCAGCGCCCGCAGGCGGCGGAAGGAAGGACCCCCCGACCGCATCTCTTCGGCTAGTCGCGTGCCAAGCATCGATAAACTATGATTATCCTGGACGAATTTTCTAACAGAAAGCGCACGAGCACGTCGGTCATCAATAGATAATTCCAATAGAGACCTTATCTTTGCTGTCAATTCACTAACATCGTCTTCTTTAAATAAATAAGCGGAATCTATCTTACCAATGAGATTCTTATTGCAAGAGAGAGCCAAAGCGCCACAGGCCATGGCTTCAAATATTGTCTTGTCGAACATTCCGCTCGGACTCAAGTTGACAAATATCTCATGAGCGGAAAAAATGGCGGGTAGCTCACTGTTCGGCACGCCGGCTTTGAAGGTAACGCGCTCATCTATATGTAGATCGGCAGTTCGTCGCTCCAACGATTCAAAATACCCGACGTCTTGTGACGACACATTTCCTATGAATAAAACACTGAAATCTATTCCTTCCTTCTTCAATATGCCTAAGGCTTCGATCAGTTGATCCAGTTTCTTTGACGGTGAAATACGTCCGACGGACAGGATCGAGTGAGGTATCCGAACTGTTTCTGGTCGAAAATTGAATATTTCCGTATCGACCCCGACCGGCATGAAGACAGTATTCTTGAATTTGGCTGTGTATGAAAACTTTGAGGTACAAAAAACTTTGGTACAAAAGAAAGCTGCCATATCCGTCAGAAAACTCCCAGCGTAATGGTTACGCCACATGTAGACTGGCTTGCCCATAATTTTCCAGAGCGGACCGCCCAAGATCGCGTACTCCTGATTCTGATGGACGAAGACCACATCATAATCCTTTCGAAGCGTTAAAGCGTATTTAAAAAATCTGTACACATATTTCACTCGTGACACACCCACCTCCTTGCCCAAGGAAAACACTTCAACATTCGCTGGCAAATCATGAGTACCCTCGTAAAGACAGACCACCTTAACCGTCTCGAAATGCTTGGCCAATTCCGTTATCCAAAGATGGAAGAAGCTAAGGACACTATCACGAAGATCTACTTTTTGAGCAAAGATAAGGAGTTTCATATTATTTGGAGGTGGCACCTCCTAGAGCGCTTTCCCACGACTGAACCATGAGTTGGTCGCTTTCTTCACGCGTCATATAGATATCAGCTTGGCGCTTGGCTTCTTGGCCAAGATTGGTGGCAAAAGCCCGATTGCTATACAACTTCTCAAGCGCTTCAGCCATAGCATTTGGATCGCGAGTCTCGACGATGAGACCGCTCTTCTCATTGATGAGAAATTCATCAGCACAACCGACATCAGTCATGATGGTCGGCCGCCCTACTGCGGCTGCTTCTATCACTGTCATACCCCATCCTTCATAATCAGAGGACATCAGGAAACAGTCACAAGTCTTCATGAGCGAAGCGAATTCGGAAGCCCAGGAACCGATAATGACGGAATCATCCATTTTGAGCTCAACAACTAAATCTTTGAGGCTGTCACCTTCTGGACCAGATCCAGCGACGACGAGACCAACATTCTTATGGATCTTCTTGAAGAGGCTGAAAGCTTCAATAGCTAATGGAATATTCTTTTGCTTCACATAGCGGCAGGCCACCAAGACGATCCAGTCGAAATGTGGATACTTCGCATGCAGATCGGTCGTCACGGCCACATTCCTGACTGCCTCCACCTCTACGAATATAGGCGCAATGATGATCTTTGAGGCGGGTATTTCAAGCGAGTCGCGAAGATACGTAGCGATCTTTTGCGAGACGACACGGATGCTCGCGGCTCCACGCAAGACGAACGGCACCAAAAAAGCCTGGGATCTCTGTCTCAATGATTCTTGCCGGAAATACGGACTGAAGAAATCGATGTGAACCTGCACGTTCCGCGGCCTCCGAGTCAGCCAGGAAGCCAGGATGCCTATCAAGCCCAATTCGAATGGATCTTGAGTGACGATGACCGTATTATCTTTGGCCAATTTTTTTGCAAGGCGCAGAGCTTTCATCGCTGCGACCAATTTGACGCTGCCAGTAGCCGGATGTGCGGTCACGTTGTTCTTGAGCATGACCGGCGACGCAGAAATTCCGCTGCCTTGAAGCGAGATGATATCTATTCCTTCAACCAAAGTCCCAAAATGCTCCATCCTCTCTACGACAGCGCTACCAGCCTTAAAGATCCCGCCGTCAACGGAGAACATCAGCAGATGGATTTTTGATTTCGGCTTCATGCCTTTTTTGATCTCCAAACCTTGACGATCTCGCCAGCTATCTCTTCCCAAGTGTGGACGAATGAGAACTTCGCGACTTTGGCAGCTTGAGCGGCACGATTCCGTGGATCAGCCAACCAAAGGATCTTCTCGGTCATATCGTTCTCATCTTCTGGATCGACAAAGATCGCGCATTCTTTGACCCGATCGGCGATCCCTGTCTCCTTAGTCAAGATAAATGGTGTGCCGACTCGGATAGCATCGAAGATCATATTGGGGCTGATATCGCCCAATGAAGCCAAGATGACCGCGTAGGAATGATGGATCTTTTCTAGGAAGCTGTCGTAGATCGCTTTTCCGCAATCAAGGTCTATATCAGGTAAGTTTTTGGACCGCAATCCCTTCTCGGCCGATTCGAAGGACTTCTTCAGACGTTCGATGTTTTTCCATTTGAGTGTCCGCGTCCCTGCCACGAATGACCGGTTTTCTGGTTCGATCGAAGGTAATCTTGGTCCACAGAAATTCTCGACGATGGCATTCCTTCTCGGATCAAGCTTGTAAGCCTTCTCGAATATCCTCCTCTGCCAATCAGTGCTGAAAATTATGGCCGATGCCCTTCGCAAAGCTTTACCACCCCAGCGATAGATCAGTCTTTCCCTAAATGAAAGATTGCTTAATTTGGTGTCGATCACTTTCTGGTAAAAATCCTTGAACAAGACGAGCTCTCCCGTCCGCTCGATGTAAGTTTCCCAAAGACGGTCGCCACCTGTGCGGATGATATATTTCTTCCGAAGAAGCGCGCAAGCGATCATGGTGGGCACTGCTGCATTCCAAGTATCGAGAACCAATACCAAATCTGCCTTCCAAGCTTTGCGGAAAACTTTGGTCAAATACAACAAATTGCTCAAAGGTGATGGCACTGCCCTTTCCCATCGGTAGGCTGCCACTTTTACCTCATGACCCTGTTTCTTCCAGGTCTCATAAAGGTTGCGGGCGTACTGGGCGGGACCGCCGATATCGGGAGGATATATGCCAGATGCGATCAAAATTTTCATACGAATCAGTCTACCACAAACATGAATTTGGAGTTAGGAAAACGATCTTGGTGGAAAAAGCCTCCTCGCCTTCCAATCGAAAAACGGATCGACCAGCCTTCGACTCATTCGAATACTTTTTCCACCAAGATCTCCTGCATCTTCTTAGCTATCATGATCCATTGGTACTTCTCGCGGATCATTTTGGAGGCATTCTTAATGATGTAATCTCGTGATTCCTTGTCCTTGATCAATTTTTCGACTTTCTGAGCGATCGAGCGAGGATTGCCGACTTCGCAAAAAAGTCCGGTCTCGCCATCTTTCAAGAAATCAGGTATGCCGCCAACCGGAGTGGCGATGATAGGAAGTCCAGCCGCCATAGCTTCGAGAAAAGAAACTCCCAAACCTTCCGACAATGACGGTCTGACGAATATATCCGAGATCTGCAAATACGGCGGCATGTCTTTGTGCGAGATGAAGCCTAGGAATTGCACACGGTCAATTACTTTCACATTATTCTTGCAAGTCGATTCTCCATTATTCAAGCCGAGTTCGATCGCTAGTTCCCTCAACTTCCCTTCTTCATGTCCTTGACCGAGGATGAGCAATTTGATATTCGCCGGCAAGTACTTCAAAGATTCTATGATATCGCCGACGGCATTCTTCTCTACCAAGCGCGAAGTCGTCACCAGAAAGACGTCGTTTTCTTTCTTGCCAAGTTTCGACTTCAGATCGACGGCCTCTTGGCTAGAGATCGGCTTTGAGAACAATTCAAGATCTACAGCATTGGGTACGACTGTCACCGGACATTTGGCACCCATATTCTTAGCCCAATCAGCCAGATAATTTGAAATGGTCTGGATATGGTCGGCTTTGGTGAAGATCATCTTGAAGAGCGGATACAAGGGCAATGCACGACGCTTCAAGTAAGAGATGGGGTCACCGTCTTGCAAAGTAAGCAGATAAGGTATCTTCGGATGCATCAGCTTGAAAAGCACCGCCGCGAAGGAACTGTAATTGGCCATGATCGACCAGATCGCATCGTATTTCCGCTTTCGATTCAAGCTGATGGCTTTCGATAGGCCAGTCAATAAATATGCGTATTTATTTAAATTTAAGTAGAATGGCAGCGAGTCTGTCGAGAACTTCTTTGACGTCGACCAACCGATGCGGTAAATATTCACATTGCCGATCTTTTCGTATTTTGGTAAGCGCGAATCGAGACACAAAGTGATCATGTCAAATTCGATATCGCCCGGAGCGATCCGGTCAGTGATCTCTTTGATAGCGACTTCAGCCCCGCCGATGAAACGAGGGTAATAGGCGAAGGAGAAAATCAGCACATGAGGCTTATTCAACGGAGTGATCATCATTTCATCCTTTCATACAATCAATCCACTTTCAACACCTTTTTGAGGATGTCTTCTGGGACTTCGCTGGCAGCCGCTGGCGCTTTCGGCGCAGGGACTGTCGGTGGTACAACTGGATTTTGAGGCACAATTATTGGTTGAGCCGCGGGCGGATTTTGACTGACTGGCTTATGAATTTTTCCCTTCCCCAAAACCGCCGCCAAAGCGCTCTTCAGATCGGCGACATTCTTCGGTGATTGAACTTTTGGATCCTGCTTTGGGAACAATGGCTTAGGCACCAATGAAGACAATGGAACTGATTGGGCCTTCGGCAACTCAGGCTTGGTAGGCGCCACTTGAATCGGCTGGATTTTGGCCGGCTCCACCTTTATCGGCGGGACCTTACTTGGCTCGACTGCGATCGCGGCAGGCTTTACCGGGATCGGGGACGCCGAGGTCACCACCGGCATCGTCTTTGCCTTATCTAGAGTCTCCTTCAAATGAGCGAACGGTTTGATGAGCGGCCTCGCAGTGGCTGGGATCGGAGAATGAACTGGATCTGATGTCGGTGCCGGCGACTTGCTCGGCTCTCGAACAGCCTGCGGAGCGGCGGTTGCTGAAGGCGCTGACGGAGTTGGAGCTTGGCTTTTTACGATCGGCTTGACGACCACCGTCGGCTCATGGAACTTCAGGATCTCTGCCTCGACTTGTGCTCTCGGTCTTGCAAACTGTTCACGAGAAGCGTCGATGATCTCTTTGACATAAGAGACGTCCGGATGCTCGATGGGCGGCAAGGTAACAGCGGAAAATGGCGGCGATGTGAGACCGTCGATCATCAATTTCAAATATATTTGTGTGAACCCGAGGTTAACCAAATCTTCGATGACGAATTGTGGAGAGAATTCCTTTTCCAATTCTTCCGCGTCAGTGGCACCGACTCTAAACGTGATCATGGTCCCAACGTTGCCGAAGACGGCAGGTCTGACGATCTCATCCATCTGCTCTATATATTGGTGGGCTATGGTCAGGTTCAATTTGTATTTTCTCGCCTCAGAAAGGATGTCGGCGAATGAGGCGTTGGCAAAGTTCTGGAATTCGTCCACGAATAGATAGAAGTTCGGCAGCATCCGAGCCACACGGTCTGGCGTATCGGCTCGCGACATCGCCGCCAGATAGATCTTGGTCACCAACAACCCTCCGAGGAGCTTCATATTCTCATCACCTATCCTTCCCTTCGAGAGGTTGATGATGATGATCTTTCTGTGATCCATCGCCTCACGGAAATCAAAGGATGAATGCGGCTGGCCGATCATGTTCCTAATGAGCGGATTTGCGGTAAACTGTCCGACTTTGTTTTGGATGGCCGGAACTGCTTCTGCTGCCATGCGCTCTGTATAGTTGGCGAACTCCTTGACCCAGAAAGTCTTTACCGACGGATCCTGAACATGTGAGATGATCTCCTTGCGATAATCCTTATCAGAGAGCATCCTGTTCACTCCGAGCAATGTGGTTCCTGGCGCTTCGAGCAAAGCCAAAAGAGTATTAGTCAAAATGTATTCCATGCGTGCCGACCAGGCGTCTTCCCAGATCTTTTTGAAAGTGCTCATGAGACCAGAAGCGACCAGATGCCGTTTCTGTGAATCGACGCTTTCCAAAACATTGAATGAGATCGGATTTTCCACATCGAAAGGAGCGATGTATATGACATCGCGAATGCGCTCTTTGGGGACGTATTCCAAAAGGAGGTCGGCGGTCTTGCCGTGTGGATCGATGAAACAAATGCCTTCGCCGCCTTGGATATCTTGCACTGCCATATTCTCCAACATGGTGGATTTGCCCATGCCGGTCTTTCCGATGACATAGACGTGCCTGGTGCGGTCCTTGGCTTTGATACCGAATCTCACCCGCTTATTACGGGCGTCTGTCTGGCCAAAATATGTGATGCGATTTTCGTCCATGATGAAGATCAAACTACGTACATGTCAGTGTAATTATATCACGGAATCTCCGGGATTTGCTATATAAAAAGAGACCCCTCGCCGCTAAGGTGCGACGAGGGGTGAGGAGACCTGAAATTGGTTAAGCGAACAGCAGGCCTCTGGGACTAAAGGCGGTCGATTCCCTCCGCAGAGGAGGTACAGGAGGGCGCAATTTCCTTTCAACCTTATCACGGAGCGCCCGCTCATCTTGAAAGTACACGTTCGGCTGAGAAAGGAAAGCGAGTGCTCTCCCAACTTCATCCGAGTCCGTAAGTTTAACGCGTTGACGTGTATCCTCCTCACCTTCTTTAGGTGGAATTCCGACCGGTATCCGAGTAATTACTCGAGCCATAGGTATTACTTCTCTGTCGTTTCTTGCCTGTACAAGCCTATCTGAAAAGAGGAACCGATAACTGATACTAAAGGAGCAGGCGAATACAGATCTTTGGTTGTTTCGCTCCGGAAATAAATGATACCACGAATCTAAAGTAAAGCAAGTAGCTGTGGATTACTTCAGCAAAAGCGCCTTTGGATCATAGACGCTTGCCGCGTCCCAGAGCATCCAACTAGTCAGTCCGGAATCATTGGTGGCTTTGATCTGCTCACGGATCATAGCTGGCGTGTATTTAGCGCCGAGGTCGAAGGATTGCAGCCATGGCCGTAGCTTATTCTTGTCATAGACAGTCTTTGTGTATAGTTGCGGCGACGTCGAAGCGATAGGTTCCAAACCTTGAGACTTGTCACGAGTAGTCGTGGCTTCGGCTTTGGCAATGGCTTTATCCATAGAATACTTTACGACTTCATAAGGATGCTCCGCCGGTTTGGTGTAACCGAGAAAGCCATGCGCAAAATGGGATGGATATACCATCGGGGCGACATAGTCGAAATATGGCAAAGCATCGAGGAGGCTTTGGCCGATACCGAGATCATCTTCGGAACTGGTAGTCAGCCCAAAGAAATCAGCTGAAAGAGGGATGCTCGTAGAAGCAAACTTTTCGCGCAAATAGAGGAAAAACGAGCGCATGACTTCTTCTCTATTGCGGCCGTCGCTCCAGACATAAGAAATGTCCTTCATGTTCCCATCAGAAGGATAACGGATGTAATCAAAGTTTAACTCGTCGAAACCATCAGCATAAGCTTCATTGCCGATAGACACCAAATAATCCCAAACTGGCTGGGCTCCAGCATCCAACCATTTGACTCCTTTGTAATCAGCCCAAACGCCCCCTTCTTTGGTCTTGACCGCCCATTCTGGGTGGAGATTTACCAGAAACGTATCTTGAAATGAAGAGATACGTCCGATGACATAGACACCCTTGTCATGCAATCCCTTTATGTACTCCTTTATGTCGGGGATGCGTTTTTCTGCCGACCCGATCGCTTGCAGCGCAGGATCGTCCACGGGAAAACTGATCCGTCCAGTATAGTCTTTTATATCGATAATCACCGCGTTTATCTCCGTCGATGTGACAAGGTTGTCAAGCTCGCTTCTAAATTTCTTGTTGCCAGCTGCCCAACTGGTCATGTAGACGGCCTTGAGCGGATCCGGGGTCGCAAGGTGGTAGACCACTATGCTCGATGTCGCAACTGCTCGGCTCAGGTCTGCCGGCGACGTCGTCGCGATCTCGACAACTTCGACCTTGTAAGTGGTATGACTGGAAAACAAAGTGAGTGAAGCGACGACGCAAAGCACGATGATAATACAAGCGCCGACCAATATAGCCATGATACGCGTTGCTCCAATATCCTGCCACCGGTTACTCATTTTTGCTCCGGAGGATTTTGGTTGGTAATGGTTGATGCTGTTGAAGAGGTTGGGGCCGTTTTTTGTTCGGTCGTAACTGGGGCCGACTTGTGCTCGCTAAAAGGAACGTCTGCAGATTTCACTGGTTTGACTTTTGGCGCGAAAGAATAAGCTATGAGAGCCACGACGATACCACAAAAGACCGCCCAAAATTTCTGGAATCCCAGCGGGAAGCCGAGGAACGGGACGATGGCGACCAATACGCCGATGATCATTAATACCTGACGTTTGGACATGATGTTCACATTGTAGCAGATGATATATGCGCTTGCGAATATGGCGCGAGATGATAGGATAGCGCCAGAAAGCAAACGTATGAACGCACGTCCCGAACCGCTCCTTCCGGAGCACTTCCGACCACGCAATGAGAGCAAGCCTGTCGCCTGGCTCCATATCGGCAACCATCGGTTCATCGGGTTTCTACAGAGGATCTGGAAAGACCATGACAATGAACGTATCTACCGGGTTGAGATCAATCCCCGAGCAGAGATCATATATGTACCATCGTCACCGCCGACCTCTGACAAAGATGCCTGGTTCGGAAAAGACGATGAGATACAGATCTTAAACAGGGACTCTGATATGCAACCATTCGCTATTGTAAATCATCGTCCCATCGCACAAAACAGATCTCCGGAAACTATCATCATCCGCTTCGGGGAAGACGGCATGCTAGAAATTTCGAAGCGTAAAAAAGACATCGCCTCCGTAACTTCCCTCCTGGGAAACGGCTGTGACGATTCAACTGACTAATCTTGGCTCGGAAACTCCTTCCGCGCCATTTTATTCTGACGAGCGAGGACGTGTGACTGCGAAGCAGGCACAACGTCCGAGTCGAAGTCAGAACACAGGGGTTCAATACCCTTTATTTATCCGAGACTATGACCACGAATTCTCCTCTGACTTTATCGGGATGTGAATTGAAATAATCCAACACTTCTTTGGGAGTGCCGCTGACCACTTCTTCGAATATCTTGGTCAATTCGCGACAGACCGTGACTCGCTTCGTGAAGGTGTTCCCGCTTTGTCGCTGGCCCACAGCGCCCAAATCGGGAATACCTTCCCGAAGCTTTTCCCCTTCCTCCTTGCCTAGGACCTCCAATGTCTTCATGATCCTATGCGGCGATTCGTAGAAGACGACTGTACGTTCCGAGTCGGCGATCTCTTTGAATAAGGTCTGCCTACCCTTCTTGTGCGGCAAGAATCCAAGAAATATGAAGTCTGCACATGGGACACCTGCAATAGAGAGAGCGGCTGTCAAAGCTGAGGGACCAGGAATAGCTTCAATTTTTATCGTACCTGCCGCGATCTCTGTCATCAATGATTCGCGTATATGTCTTACCAATTCAGAACCTGGATCCGAAATCCCCGGAGTCCCAGCATCAGAGACCAATGCGATATTCTTTCCTTCTTTGAGCAATTGGATCACTTCCTCTGTCCGAGAAAGTTTACTGTGAGCATGATATGAAAGCGTGCGAGAAGCGATGCTGTGGCGAGAGAATAGCTTCTTGGTGACGCGAGTATCTTCGCAAAGCACCAGATCTGACTTCTTCAAAGTCTCCAGCGCCCGGAGCGTGATATCTTCAAGATTTCCTATAGGGGTGGCTATGACGGATAAAGTTGACATGGCGCCACATTAGCACAATTTCAAGGCGGCGGAAATGTTTTCGTTTGAGCGCTGTGGGCCAGCGGCAAACGAAAACATTTCCAGAGCCTGAAAATCCATACATACCATTGACCAATAATCGTTATATCTATAGACTGTATTTTATGTCATCAAACACTACTAAAATCATATATGTCAGCCGAGAGATAGAAAGAGCCTTGGGCACAGCTCCGAGCCAGAATTATCATATAGTTTCCAACCTGACTCCTTACGGACAAGCCGTCAAGGATCAGTATCCTGATTTCGTCACATTGATAAAGAGCGGCGACACCGACCTTCTCGGAACTACCGACCTTTTGAACCATCCGGAGACGTCGAAATTGATCAGCGATGATTCGCGTCTATTGGTATTCAAGAACACCCTGCGAGTCGAGACTGCCGCCAAAGAGAACCATTGGCAGCTTTTGAATCCAGCAGCCGCTGTCTCAGAAAGAGTCGAGAATAAGCTTTCTCAAGTCCGCTGGCTTGGGACCGTCGGTCAAAAATATCTCCCCTCCCACGCTGTCAAAGTCGCCAAATTCATCACTTGGAAAGGAGATTCTCCTTTCATAATCCAATGGGCTCACGGCCACACTGGCGATGGAACCATCCTTATCAAAACTGCAGAAGATCTGCGCGCCCTCCAAGAAAAGTTTCCGGAACGCATGGCCCGCATAACTGGCTTCGTCGATGGACCATCATTTACAGTGAACGTTGTCGTCACTCCAGAACGTATCCTCATGGGCAATGTCAGTTACCAGATCACTGGCCTTCAACCATTCACAGACAATGAGTTCAGCACCATAGGCAACGATTGGGGCGCCGCCAAGAAGATCCTTTCAACGAGCGACATGCAAACGATCCAAGCCATCACCGCTGAGATTGGACAAAAGATGCAAGCTGACGGCTGGAAAGGCCTGTTCGGCATCGATTTCATCCGCGAAGAAAAAAGCCAACGTATCTATCTCATAGAAGTAAACGCCCGCCAGCCAGCCTCCTCGACGTTCGAATCATTCTTGCAAGAAGAAGCTCGGGCTAAAGGAGTCCGTGGATTGACCACTTTTGAAGCTCATATCCGCGCCTTGCTCGGCCTACCCATGGACCAAGACCTGATCGCCATAGATGACGGTGCCCAGATCATTCAGCGCGTCACCAAGAATGTCCAGAGCATATTCGATGATGCCGGGAAAGAGCTACGCAAGAAAGGCTACACGGTACTCACCTACCAAAACAGCGCACCAAATTCCGACCTGCTCCGCATCCAATCACCGACCGGCATTTTGGAAAGTCATCGTGTCTTCAATATTAAAGGTAAAGAGATCGCCGAAGCTATCAAATGCTCGCATTTCAAGATCGAGGTGTAGGGCAAAGTAGCGGAATATTTTCGGAGACCATGAAACGTTGCTGATTTTGCGTTACAATAGAACATCACTTATGCCCACAGCCACACTCGGAATCAAAGCCCTTTCGATCATCGATCAATACGTCCACTTCAAGTTCGGATCGGCTGTCTGCTCTGTTCCCTATTTCAATAACAAGACCGTCGGAGCCAGGGCGGCTCTGCGGGCGACCATAGGCAAAGGCAATCCGAAAGATATCCTGGACGAGGTTCAATCGATCGCCGTAAAGTCTCACTTTGATCCAAAAACATTGACTGATGAATCTTTGAAGAAATTTCTAGTAGATCACAATCTTGGCATCGAGTGTTCCGGTTTCGCCTATTACATTTTGAACGCTGAATCGGAAGAGCGTGGCAAAGGCGCTTTAGATAAACATCTCCACTTCACCAAAGCTGGAGGCTTTTTCGGAATGGTCCGCACCAGATTACGTCCTGTTGAGAATTGCGCTGTCGCCACTTTCGCCGACGATAAAAATAGTTCAGCCATTTCACTTAATGACACGCAACCAGGAGACATCATTACCATGCTAAACGATGGTAATGAATCTGAGCACGACCATATTTTGATTGTGACCGAAATTGAATTTGAAAATTCCCAATCAAGTTCCAAGCCGACTAAAATCCATTACGCCCACGCTGTCGCATATCCAGAAGACGGCCTTCTTGGAACCGGCGTGAAGCAGGGGGTCATTGAAATCAGCGCTGATTCAAATTCAATCACTGATGGTCTCTGGTCAGAAAATGGATCAACTACAAAAGCTGAACGAATCTTTAATCGCGCAAAGAAATCAAAAACAGAGATCAGAAGATTGAGGTGGTTTTGAGCTCGGTGGAAATGTCTACGAGCCGATTCGCAATGCGATTTGAGCCATGAACAAATTGCCCGTATGAGCTGAATCCCTGGAAGCGCATACGGCTGCAATTTGGAATGGCGACCTTGCGAGGAGACGAGGAGACATTTCCATCGAGCTCATACAAAACACGACTTGAATCAACACCTTTCCGCGTGGTATTGTGTTCTCGATGCTTACCATCCTTCAGGGCACCGCTGATTTAGCCTATATCATGGGTTTTACGCTCATCGGCGCTGTCGTAGCCTTTCTTTGGGCACCATTCCTATCGCGCGCCCTATTACGCCTACACGTCATCAAAGGCGTCAAAATTGAGCTAGCAGCCATAGGTAATCAAGCTTACAAAGCCATCACGCCGACTATGGGCGGGCTTCTGGTTGTCATAACTGTTGCGCTCGTCACCTATGTCTTGAATTGGTCACGAAGTTTTACTTATGTACCGATCGGCGTCATGCTCATCTCCGCCGCTTTGGGTGCGATCGACGACCTGATGAATATCTACGGTTCCGAACGCCGCTCACGAAAGCTAGGACATCAGTTGACACTCATCAAAGTCCATAAAGAATGGAAAATGCGTTTGTGGTACATCACTACTTTGCCGTGGACAGCCTTCAAGCGCATGTCCGTCTGGTTCGGTTCACGCACTTCCAAAGGAGTGTTCGTCCACGAAAAGCTCATCCTCCAATTCATCGCCGGCGCTCTGACGGCCTACTGGATCTGCGCCAGGCTCGGTCCCGCTTGGCATTTCATATATTTCCCTCACTTCAACCTCTTGCCGCTCGCTTCTAGCTGGAATGCTGGCATACTCATCGTTCCCATCACGATCCTGATCGTCATGTTCACCGCCAATGCCGTGAACATCGCCGATGGTATGGATGGCTTGGCCGGCGGCATGCTTATCATGACCTTCAGTGCTTTGACTCTTTTGTCGTGGATCAACGGTTTCGGCGAGATCGCCATCCTGAACGCAACGACGGTTGGAGCTCTGGTTGCTTATACTTATTTCAATATCAAGCCGGCCCGATTTATTTTTGGCGATGTAGGTTCATTGGGCTTAGGAGCGCTCCTCGCCGTGAACGCCATGGCTATCGGCGAGACAGCATCTCTGTTCTTCCTTGGCTTCATGTTCTACATCGAAGCTATTTCAGTCGTTCTTCAGATCTTCTCCCGCTACGTCTTCGGCCGCAAGATCTTCCGCATGGCTCCCCTTCACCACCACTTCGAATTGTCCGGCTGGAGCGAAGAAAAGACCGTCATGAGATTCTGGGTGCTCCACTTCATCTTTGTGGTCTTCGGATTTTGGTTGGCTCTACACTAATGAATTACCTTTCCTGGAATCAACACGCTATCACCGACTTCTCGCCTAAAGCGGTGAATGAAATGTATGAGAAGGGATACGTTTTCACACGGCTCGGTCGTGGTGTGATGCAGCAGACCAGATCGGTTCGTGTTGATCTGAGCAAGTTTGCGCTTTCAAGCGAAAATAGACGTATCTTGAAGAAAGTCCCAAACGTCTCACTTCAGTCAACTAAAGTGCCTATCGTCGACTATAGCTACCCCCTCGGCAAACTAGCCAAGGATTTCTATGACACAAAGTTCGGTCCAGGAATCATGAGTGCACAAAAGATCAAGGAGATGCTCACCGACCCTTCCAAGAGCAATTTTAATTGTTTACTAAAATTCGCCCCCGCCGACAGATCAACAACTCATGGTTACACCATCTGTTATGAGAATGAATCATTACTGCACTACTCTTATCCATTTTACGATTTAAAAGAATCTTCCAAAGATATGGGACTTGGCATGATGATAAGAGCCATCGAATGGGCTAAAGCCGAAGGTAAGAAATTCGTATACCTCGGTTCGCTCCAACGGCCATCCGACACTTACAAGTTGCAATTCGAAGGCCTCGAATGGTTCGATGGTGGCCCAAACGGAACTGGCGCCTGGAAGACCGATTTTGAAGAAGCGAAGAAAATCCTCTCCAAGCCGACTTTATGAACTTTCTAACTTGTAACTTTCAAACTTTATGAACTTACCTGAACGAATCCATGTAATCGGCATCTGCGGCGTAGCCATGAGCGCGCTGACTGTCGCCTTCCACAAGCGTGGCGTCAAAGTAACTGGCAGCGACAAAGGATTCTTTCCGCCGATCTCGACCGAGCTTGAGAAACAAGGTGTCCCCTTTTACGCCGGTTGGCACCCAGAGAAAATGATCGAAGGTGGCAAGCCTGATCTCATCATCGTCGGCACTGCTTCCGGTACGCAAAATCCCGAGACCGCTTACGCTAAAGAAAACAATATCCCCTGCTTTTCATACCCCGAGATCATCGGTAAATATTTCGTCAAAGAGCATTCCGTTGTGTGTGCCGGGACTTGGGGAAAGACATCTTCTTCGGCACTTCTTTCCTTCATTCTCGAACAGGCCGGTTTTGATCCATCATACATGTTCGGTGGAGTATCTCTTTCCCACGGATCAGCCGCCAAGCTGACCGATTCATCTTGGAGCGTTTTTGAGGGCGACGAATACAAGAGTTCGCCCAGCGATTCTCGAGCGAAATTTTTCCATTACAAGCCTACGGAATTGTTATTGACTGCCGTCTCCTGGGACCACGCCGATCTGTATCCGACTGAGGCTGAGTATTTCGATGCTTTCAAAAAGTTGCTAGTTGAGATGCCCTCTACGGGATCGGTCGTCGCATGCGCAGATAACGAGGGGGTCATGAAGATCATCGATTCGTTTAAGGGCAAAGTGGTGCTTTACGGTCGCGCGCGACCAACTACAGAGTTCAGACCTATACAAGGTGCAGAGGTTAAACCTCTGCAGTACACCTACAAGAATGTCTCTCAATCGAATCAGGGATTGAAATTGACCATAATCCATGACGGACAAGAATTTCAAATCGAGTCGCCCATGCTCGGCTTATTCCAAGTCGAGAACATTACCGGCTGTTTTGCCATGGCTAGTGAATTGGGAGTCGAGCCAAAGAAGATCATCGAGGCAATTTCTAAATTCAAAGGCCTAAAAAGAAGGATGGAAAAGAGGCTCGACGGTGGCGGCATCACCGTCATAGACGACATTGCTCATTCACCGGAAAAAGCTTCGGCTGTCTTGAATACTTTGCGATCAATCTACGATGGCAAGATAATCGCAGTCTTCGAACCTAATAGCGGCGGACGAGAACGTGGTGCAGCCACAAAATACGACAATGCTTTCAGGGACGCAGATACAGTGATCATCCCAAGGCTAACAAAACTTAAAATCGCAGAAAATGAATCAGACCCACCCATTGAAGGTGCCGAATTGGCAACAATCATCAGCGACGCGCACCCTGATTCACTCTATATGGAAGACGACGCTGAACTGATAAAGTTCTTGGTTTCAGATACAAAAAAAGGCGATGTCATCGCTTTCCTCGGGTCGCATGGATTCAGAGGGATGATTGAGGAAACAGTTAGAAAGTTAACAAGTTAGAAAGTTCATAAAGTCCACAAGACTCAACTTTCTAACTTTATGAACTTGTAACTTTTCACTATTTCCCTTCGTCCACAATAACAGTCTTGATATTCCCGTTGGCTATTTCCTTGACCAAAAGAGTCATGCCACAATGGTTGCATTCGATGACCATCCCTGGCGCTATATTCGGATACCTTCCAAGATCTATGGTATTTTTGCACTCCGGACAAACACAGAGTGAATTTGATGATTCTGTTCTTTCGCTGATCATCTTTTAATACTACCTAAAATAAGTTAGGATGACAACATGTCACTTCAAATGATTACCCCCCAAGAACCATTCCCAGCCCTTGCTAAGGCTGTTGGTTTGACGGATATCTATCTAAAACGCGAGGACTTGCATACTTACGGCTCTCATAAAGGCCGGTCAATTCCAGTCATGATCGACCATTACTTGAAAGAAGGATCGAAGAATTTTGCCATATCTTCGTCAGGAAATGCCGCTTTAGCTGCTGCTTTGTACGTGAAGGAATTGAACGGCTGCCCGTCAAAAGAATTGCCTGCTTCAGATTCGCCGCTTCATTTAGATATTTTCGTCGGCATCCATTTGGCACCAAATAAGTTAGCCAAGCTGAAGAAACTTGAGGATGAACATATCCGAGTCCTTACCAAAGAACGTCCTCTACAAGCCTTAATGGCGGCTGCCAATGAAGGTTCTACAAGCCTACGTCAATCAACCGACGATATCGCTTTGATCGGCTATAAGAGCTTGGCCGAAGAATTGGCGACGATACCCAAGCTAGCAGCAATATTCATCGGCACATCTTCAGGCACAACCGCCCAAGCTTTGGCGCAATATTTCATGGATGCAAAGGTGAGCAAAATGAGGACGCCTGTCCAGGTTCACGTAGTACAAACTTCTTCATGTCACCCACTATCTGATGCTTTTGAAACGTATGATGGCGAAGATGAACAATCCATCGCCAATGCCATCGTGGATAAAACTGTCCATCGTAAAGCCGCCCTAGTACCTCTAATAAAAAAGACTGGCGGATACGGATGGTTCGCGACCAACGACAAGATTCGTGCCGCCCAAGCTTTGGTCAGGGAGCATGCCGGGTTGGAGATCTCAACGAATAGTGCCCTCTCGGTAGTCGGTGCTATGGAATCCGCCTATCGCACTTGGACCATTGATGGAGCGGCGGTGTGTGTGGTTTGCGGCGACTAAGGTTCAGGAGCAAGGAGGAATCAGGAAGGAGCAAGATATTACAGACGTTTTCTGGTTGAACGAATCAGACCAAGAAGCAGACCTTGAATATTTTGCATTTCAGTAAAGATCGTTTGGCAAGTCTCCTTCGAAAGATACTTCAAATCTGAAGCTATGAACATGTGACTTTGAGATTCGATAAGAGAGCCATACGCCTGATTGTAAAAATTCAACTTTTCTTTTATGGATATTCGTCCAAAGCCTTCTGCGATATTTGCGGCAATAGAAACAACAGCTCTACGCATTTGAGAAGTCAACCCGAATAATTCTTCTTTGGGAAATCTTTTTGTGCATTCATAAATCAACAAGGTTGTTTTCCTTGCTTTTTTCCAGACATCAAGATCGTAGAAATTCTTAATCATATTATTCCTCCTTCCTCCTTCCTCCTTCCTCCTTCCTCCTTCCTCCTTCCTCCTTGCCCTAAAGCCCCCTGACCGCCTTCACGAACCTCTCGCTTCTTTCTTTGCGCGAGGCATCTATTCCGGCCGCTTCAAAACCTGGACTAAATACCACCTTATCGCCTTTCTTGGCACGCTCAAAAGCCAACTGGGTAGCTTCTTCTATCGAACGAGCCGAAATGATTTCTAGGTCTTCGATCTGATTAAGCACTTGCCGCTCACGCAGAGTTCCACTGCCGGGCACCAAGACAACCGCCCGGACATATTGTGGTAATAGCGAATACAAAGAACGGTAATCTGACATGGTCTGAGCGCCGCCGAATATGAGCACCGTGCTTTTTTCTGATCCAGCAACTGATTGCAATGCGACCAGAGTCGACGACGAGTTCAACGAGGCCGCATCATTGTAGAAATCGACATTCTTGAATTTCTTGACCAGTTCCAGACGTCCATGCAGAGGCTTCCAGCTTTGGAGGATACGCCTAGATACTTCCTCGTCGACTTTGAACAGTTGCGCCGCTTGCAGGGCTAATGCCGCATTATCGCGATCATGCCGACGTGTTCCCGTATGAGAGATATTCTTCAATTCCCAATCAGTCGGAATGATAGTTGGCTTGGTCCGCAACATCTTGCCTCGCGGCAATTCCTTGTACCTTCGAGTGGCGTCAATGACCTCATCAGAAGCGATGATGAAATTGTTAAAGGTTTGATAAGCCAGGATCTCGAAGGGCGACTCGTCATACGAACCTTTGGCAGGGATAGTAGTGAATACAGCTACTTGCGGACTGATCCGGAGCGCATAGAGCTCACGCATGATCGGATCGACCACGCGCATGAGGACGAGGTCTCCGCTTTTGACTTTCTTCAAATGGGCCAGGATGCCCTCATCCGATTCTGGGTCGATGACAAAGAAGCCTTGGCCTTTCTCGGCTTTGCAGGCCGCCCGGAGCATGGGTTCCAACATGGAGATGACAGTAGTCTTGCCGCATTCGCCCATGACTCCGACCACGGTGACTGGCGGCGCTCGCCTAAAGAAGAGCGTCTCTGGATATTCGATGGGAACTTTTTTTTCTTTAGCACCCTTCAAAAAGCTCGATTCGCGAGGATATTCATGCGAGAGAACTATGAGATCCATGTCCAGAAGGTCGTCTTCTGGAATCGAGCCGCAGACATAATTGGCCAAACCGACATTGCGGAGATTGACTAGATGGTTCTTGAGACGAGCCTCGCTCTTCAAATCATATATACCGACCAAGGCCCCAGCTTTGATGAGGAATGAGACATCCTCCACCATCTCGCCGTTTGGGCCAAGGCCAATGACCGCAATGCGCTTGCCTTTGAAATAGTCGCGAGAAGTCATAGCGTCAGTATAGATTAATGTCTCTTTGTCATCAATCTCTTGACCTTGATCATTTCCTGAAGCATAGCCTGAAGCGTGACGGAATCGCCGGCTGAAGTTTCCGACTCGACAACGAAGTAGGACAGCTTCTTCATGAATATGCCATACAAGTCATGGAAGTATTGCTCCAAGACTTTCTCCTGATGCATTTCATCTTCTGCAGAAGCTTCATCTTTCGATCCGTTTTTCTGACCAGCTTCTGGACCTTTACCTTTTGAAGAAGGGCCGTCCAAGAAGCGGAGCAATTCCATGGGACGTTTGAGTCCCTCATACGATAAGGTGGCATCGTTCAAAACACCATCCAAAGATGGCGAAACGAGCCTGTAATCTCGGATCATTTTAGTTGGGAGGAAGGAGTAAGGAGGAAGAAGGAAGGAGAATCACAGTGTGGTTCCTCCTTTCTTCTCGCTCCGTCCTCCTTGCTCCTTATGAATAATTAACTGGTACGCTTACGAACCCATCTTTTGTGATGATGACATGATCTAACAAGTGGATGCCCAGGATCTTCCCCGCCTGGACAAGCCGTTCGGTAATTCTAACATCTTCGTCGCTAGCCGCAAGGTTCCCTGAAGGGTGATTGTGGGCCAAAATAACAGCTACTGCGCTGGATTCCAATCCGACTCGAAAGACTTCCTTTGGTTCGACGATATTGGAATCGACGCTGCCTATGGAGATCACTTCGTTTCTGATGACTCTATTTTGGCTATTCAAGAACAATGCGCGCAAATATTCTTTTGGCAGATTGCGCATATCGGTCAGGTGTTCGAAAACGTCTTTGGCATTCCTGATGACAGTGAATCCGTAGTCGTGTCGATCATATATACGCCTTCCCATCTCGCCGACAGCCACGATCTGGCAAGCTTTGACTATCGGGATGTTCGACTCCTCGGAAAGTCGAGTAGCATCGCGCTCGAAGAGGACGCTTTTTTCACCATAGTTATGGATGACGCGCTCGGCCATCTCCAAAACATCTTCCTTGACGGTACCGGTAGTAAATACGAGTGCCAGCAATTCCTGTAGAGTCAGAGCCTCTGGACCTGAAGCTAAAAGCTTTTCTCGAGGCTTCTTTTCCGACGGGAGGTCGCGAATAAGCGACGGATATTCTCTAGTCGCCTGATTGGCCGCGCCAGCCGCATTTTTCGGCTTGTGGCTCAAAATGAAGGGTTCGCTATGAATGATGTAATTTGTGGTTGGCATGGGGTAATTGTAGCATAAGGAAGCGGGTCAATTACAAGCCTGCTTAGGAAAGTGCTCGAGCGATTCTCGGACTGTCTGAGCGCGTTGAAATTTCTTGGTAAAATGTGAACCACTTTGACCTCGTGAACATTTTACCTAGAAATTTCACGAGCGAGTTTCCGAGAAGAGAGAGAGGACTTTCCTAAGCAGGCTTCAATTACAATATCTCCTAGATATCAGACATAAAAAAACAGCGCAATCAGCCTATGCTAATTGCGTGTTGTGTCTCAAGAATTCGGGAGGCTACTCCTCCAACAGGCACTTGAGCGCCTTATCCCACCGCTTGCCGATGTTGTTGAAGAACAGAACCTTCTGTCCATTAACATTGGCACGGTGGATGTGGTCGAACATGGCCGAGACCCAGCCCTCATGGTGATTACCATCGGTCACGACCGCCACAGGCATTCCCAGCTCGGTCATCTCAAAGACAACTGCGAAGCCGTACGAAACCTTCTCATCGACCGCGTAATGGTCGAGGTTCAGAGAGGAGTAGTGCTTGTCCGGGGGCATGTCCATATCGGTGAGGACGGCATCGAAGTGTAGTTGGCCCACCTTGACCCTAGCATCTCGGAGCGATCCGACAACCGTCACGGCGTGTTTCTCGAGGACCGTCTCGGCGATGCGAAGGTTCTGCTCTGTGTCATCGATGACGAGGACCGAGTAGCGTCTCCTGAAGGTGGCGATGTCCGAGAACTTCGGGCGTTCCACCTTTGTAGCAGCACGTTCGGATTTGGTTGCCTTGCGCTTATCGATCTGCGCAAGAAGGAGCATGATGCCATTGTCGCCCGCAAAGAGCCTAAGGGTATCGATCAGGCAAACATTCTCCGGCTGGTTCGGAGCGACACGCAGTCCAGGAGTCGTGAGTACGCAGAATATCTGCTTTTCGTTGTACAAGGCACGGAGATCATCCGTTCCCGCGAGGAGGACGATTTCGGCCAGTTTGGCGTCGGTCAAACCGACGACTTGCAGAAAAGCCCTGCTCAACGGGCCCGGTTTATGAGCGTAGATGTTCATGTTCATATATAAATGTGTAAAAACCATTATAGCACCTTAGCTTGCATAAGTCAAGCTTTTGTGTTATGGTTTCAATGAAGCTTTTTTGACAATAAACCCACAACATTCAACAAAGAAAGGCAACGGATGAAGACATTTATCGACTTCAAGAACATGAGCGACGGGGATATTCAGATGATCCAGGCACAATTACGGGCACAAGCGGGCCAGACCACTTCAGCGGAGCGATTGCAACCGACCATGGAAGAGTTCCGGGTCTTTATGCTAGAACGGCTCACGGCTATCCAAGAGAAGCTAGCTAAATCTCACACCCCGGAAACGATCGGGCAATACGCCTGCGACTACGATCCAGCCACCAATCCCGAGAGATTCCTGAGCGAGTCATGGAGCGTCCAAGCTCCCTACTGGGCACTGGTCGAGACGCCGCAGACTTACACGATCACGATGCTGAACTTGCTGCGATTCCTGGAATTCCCAGAAGATAAGCACCTATCGCTCGTCAGTTTGGGAAGCGGTCCTGGGCTGTATGAGACGTTCCTTGCTCGCCTACTCGGTAAGACAGGGATCGGCGGCATGACCACGTGCATCGACTTTGCGAGCGCCATGACTGAGATGCATAGATTCATTCTTTCGCTTGAGCAGCCGCCGCTCCGTAACATCGAGACTGCAACAAGCGACATGAGCTCCATACCGCTTCCCGACCATCGTACCGACGTCATCATCTGCAACAATTCATTGCAATGGTGCAGACAATGGAAGAAGGCTGTGGCGGAGATGGCACGGATCCTGGATCCTGATCGGACGGCTATGGTCTACCTCATCATCCACCTCCACGAATGTCCGATGGGACTGTTCGATCGGGCGGGCAAATGCCCTATCGAGATGCCCCGCATCAGCGCCGAAAGGATCATGGACGAGTTCGAAAAGAATAAGTTCACGATCTACGGCAGCACCCAGATGCGCGGAGGCCACGGTAGCGGTCAGATGGGAGGTGAGGTAAACCGAGCGATGCTTCGCGCCAAATACACACCGCAAGGCCTTGAGTGCCGATGGAGAAAAGCTAAAAGGACGTTTGGCGAAGCCCATTGCATGAAGTGGACGTAGTACCTTCGTTACTTTACACCAGCTGCTGGATCACTCCGGCAGCTGTTTTTATATTATTTAAATAGATGAGGACTTTCTGACTACAACGTTTCCACCAAGATGAAATTCGTCTCGCTGGAACTGCCGAATGGCATGCCGGCCACGATCACCACCTTGTCCCCCGTTTTTACCAATTCATTTCCAATCATAACTTTGCGGACAATATTGAGGATTTCGTCAACCGTCTTGAATGTCGGAACGACCATAGGATAACAGCCGAATGAGAGCATGAGCTTGTGGGCATTATCTTCTGCATCAGAAAGGGCCAAGATGCGCTCGGCCGGACGATATCGAGCAAGCATGCGGGCAGTCCGTCCGGAACGAGTCAAGGCCACGATCATGGATGCGCCGACGTTATGAGCGGCACGCACAGCTGATTGCGAGACGACATCGGTGACACCGTGAGACCTGTCATATTCGGCGATAGTATCACGTGTGTAGACTTCGCTTTCCACGCGTAGAGCGATGCGAGTCATGATCTTGACCGCTTCGACTGGAAAATCTCCCAAGGTCGTCTCTTCGGAGAGCATGATGGCATCCGTACCATCGATGATGGCGTTGGCGATATCAGATACTTCCGCCCGAGTCGGCACAGGATTCTTGATCATCGATTCCAACATCTGCGTGGCAGTGATGACCGGCTTCCCCACAGAATTACATTTGTGAATAAGAAGTTTTTGCACTATCGGCACATCTTCAGCCGGTATCTCAATTGCCAAGTCTCCGCGAGCCACCATTAGTCCATCAGCTTTCTCCAAGATGCCGTCAATATCATCCAAAGCTTCCGGTGTTTCGATCTTGGCTATGATCTGCGCCTTACATCCTCGCTTGTCCAGAATCTCGCGGAGTTCCACGATGTCGGAGGCATGTCTGACGAACGATAAGGCCATAAAATCAACCTTATTCTTTATACCAAATTCCAAATCTTCCCTATCCTTATCTGTCAGAGATTTAACAGACAAATTGGCACCGGGCACATTGACGCCTTTGTGGCTGGACAAGCGGCCCCCGACGATGACTTTGGTGATGATGTCGTTACCTCTGACCTCGATGACTTCCAATTTCTTTGTCCCGTCTTGGATCATTATCGGGCTACCGGCTTTGACCTCTTTTGGCAATTCCTTGTAAGTCACGCTGACTCTATCGGCTGTACCTTCGATCTCATCCGCAGTTAAAGTGAATATCTGTCCGGGCGTCAGCAATATCGTCTTCTCCTTGAATGTGCCGATGCGGATCTTTGGACCGCTCAAATCCTGCATGATAGCCACGATCTTGCCAGACTTTTTCATGATCTTCCGAATGGAATCCACCCTTGCTTGATGTTCTTCAAAACTGCCGTGAGAGAAGTTCAGGCGCATTATGTTCATGCCAACATCGACGAGTTCCGCGAGCTTTTCTTCGCTTTCAGTCGAAGGACCGATGGTGCAAACGATCTTTGTCTTTTTTCCGAGATTCATGATTTGGACGGCAAAATGAGGTATTCAAAATGCCTGATTAACGATTAATATTATTGATGATTATATCATCTTGGCGCCTTTTTTGAAATTCATTGTTCTTTGAACATTTATTTATTCTTTTTTGAGGCTTTTTTCATCATTTCTTCATAACTATTATGTACAATATGTTGAATGATCATTTTTTCCTGTGGGCCTGCCAAGTAGTTTGGAACCCCTCTCGCCAGATAGGGTTTGCGGGTGCAACTCCCGTCAGGTCCACAGGGTTAAGTGATCATTTGGACCTTGACTTTATGATTTAAATTTCATAAACTTCATTCACTGGCGAGAAGGAAATTCCATCTACGAAGGTAAACCCTGCAAAAGTCCGCTTCGGCGGATTTTTGCTTTCTATGACCATTGGGAATCAAATTCCCTTCGCCGGAATAGGTCTTTGAACTGGAGGAAAATCGACAGGACTTATTGTACGGTTGAAACATACCTCACCAGATCCATGGCTCCAATTGTAGAACGCATTATTATACGTAGGTGTCACATAAGGCGAATTTAGATTCTCTTGTGTAGAAGTCGCAGAAAAAGTCGCACAGATGATAAACGAGTTTGTTTGTGAACCAGATTCATAACTATACGGGGCATGTGTTTCCGGATCTTTCGGAACGCTTCCCATGAATTCTGGCATTTTTGCAAGCGATTCGGGGACGCTTCCTAACTCTTGCCAATAATGTGCCACTGAACCTTGGATGTTTGAAAGATCATTAATTCTCAATTGATCAAACCTTATCGCCCTTTGCGTAGCCGGCGAACCTACAAATACAAATCCAGCGACTATCGCGGCCACCGTCAAAATAATTCCAACCCACGCCAATAGAATCAAAAACTTCCTAGACCGTCCAGAATCGCTCATTCTTTCAAGAATATAGTAGGAAAATATTACCGCCGAAATGACTAGAACGATGAGAATCTTATAAATGAACCTGGCGCTTATTTCACCGTTCAAGTAAGTGTTGATGAGAGCTATCAAATCACCTGCAATAGTGGCGCCGGTCAAAAACAAAGTTAAATATATCCGCCAACGTCGTATCCAAACTTCCCTCTTTTCTGGAATTTTGACGATGTCTCGACGGATCACCCATTCAAGTACATATAAAATTGGAATCAATACTATGAGCGTCGAGATCGGCCAAACAACAGAACTAACGCTAAAGTACCCAGCCAAAGCGTCTGGCAAGGCATAGTTGACCGTGCTGAAGGCTAAGTTGATAAGCGCTATAGCCGAAGCGTAGAGCGCGGTAGTAGCGCCCAAATGAAGGAAAAAATCCTTCGGAGTGGTTTTGGTTGTGTTCATTTCGCAATTGTACCCCTTTTCCGGCACTCATACAAAAATGCTGGCGGAAAGTTGCGCAATTCGAAGCCTATCACGTGAGCTTCGAACATCTGTTTGATGTGCGGCAAGCTCACCGGTAAATATTGGAACTGCAGATATTTTCCATTATCACGGAGCCCATCTCTAATAGCATTCAATAGTTGCTGCCTCTTGGTCCGACTGAAATCTCCGAATGGTAGACCAGAAACGATGCAGTCAGCCAGCGGCAAAGATCTAGCGGCTAGATGTTTGGGGAGCAGAGCGGCATCGTCCTCGATGATGACTAGCCGCTTGTCGATCAACGTTTTCCGAAGGTGTTCAGCCAGGACATGATTGGTCTCAAAAGCCAGCAACGTCCCCTTCTTGGGCATCTGTTTCAAGATCATTTCAGTGAATGCTCCGGTGCCAGCTCCTAACTCGACGATCAGGATCCCATCTCTCATCGGTATACGTTTGACGATGCGCCCACCCAGATATTTTGAGCTAGGCAAAAGCGACCCTTGGATGTGGATCTTCTTCATTCCTTCCTTCAGGAATATGAGCGAGGCATGTCTTTTGTTTGAATGGGTTTTATTCACGGTATTGCAAATATCAAATTCATTTTAACCAGCCTGACTTCTTCTGTGCATTTGAAGGTTACGCCATTTTACCACATTCTTGACTCTCGAAAATTTAAGCACATACTGTGTTTACAAGTGGCTTCGGCCCCGCCCTGCAAGTGGCAAACAGTGAAAATCCGTCAGAGCATAGCTTTGACGGATTTTCTGTATTAAAAACCCCTCCGGGTATTTCTGCTGATAAGCGGGCTCCACTAAATATTTTGTGACAGCATTATATCACTCCAGTTTCCGCAAATTCAAGGTCACCCAAAAGACTGGCCCATCAGTCCGTTTACCCACGAACTACTTCGGCATGGCCAGGAATTCTCCGGTAACTTTCGGTGACCAATATTTATCGTAGATCCGTTTGAGGTAAGCTGTATCTTTGCATTTCTCAAAGAATCTCAGATAATCAGCTTCCGTATAAACCTTTCCTCCATGGGGACCGAGCGTGAAAGCGGCCATTCTCATCATGGAGCTGAGTGTCTCGAAACTGAAGGTCCTCGAAGATTTCTCCCGTTCGACTTCTCTTACAACCAGAGCCTTATCCGAGATGGCCCGGAGGATCCTCTCATGGATCTCTTTTCTGACATGCGCCACCTGCTTCTTTGAACTGAGCGGCAAGCAGATCTCCCATGTATTATAAATAGTCGGATTGGTGTCCCATGAATTATCAAAATCTATGTCATAGCACCACCCCAGTTCCTTCCTCAACCATTCAAAAAGAACACCCTGTGTGCTATTCGCTAGAAGCTCTCCAATGAAGGATATTGCGATATTCGTCTGAACATCGGTTGTGCTCACGATACCGCCCATGTAGTACAGGTAGCGTTTTATTGTATCGAATTTCTTCTCGTGGTATTTCTTATTGACCCAGGTTATCTGTTTTATTTTCGTAGACAAATGATGTTTCTTGGTCTTTATCCGGCCGAGCTCTTTTATGACTGTTCTCTGGTCGAACTTGCCGCCGATGACGAGATACGTCCTCGGATCGAAATATGCTTCGTGCAGTCCGGACAGCTTCGTCACGCTCATCTTCGTGAGATCTTCTCTCTTCCCTACGCGTTGCCTCAAAGTGAATCCCAGGGTATCCCTCCACTTCGTCTGGAAATAATTTCCCAGCCTGTCTTCGCCCGGGAACCATTTGTTATACATCTTCGATTCGTTGATTATGATACCGGCTTCGTCCGCTATGTCCTTCGCAGTGATAAGCGGTTCGAATACGTGGCTCATCAGACCTTTGAATGCGCGATTGAACATGTCCGAGCGGACGCTGAGCTCGTACCTGGTATGTAGCGAGCAGGTCGAAGCATTGAATGAGCCCCCAGCCAATTCGACGATTTTCTGGAATCGGTCTTTCTCCGGATATAGGCGTGACCGTCCGAAGGCGATATGTTCCAACATATGAGCCGTACCCGGCAGCACCTCTCCGGTGTTATGGATATGCCCCACCGGCACATACAGCCAGATCGTGGCGAACGGCAAGTCGATATGCTTGGAGAATATCCGAATGCCATTCTTTAGTTTTGTGGTCTTGAAGACGAGGCGGTCTTTCATATGAGGCACTCTAGCTCATATGATGGGGTTTGGGTAGGAGGATGGCAAATTAAATGCCCACCATATTAAACTCAGTCTAGTTTCCACACATCCAACGCCACCTCCTCATAAGGATGCGCTTTCTTGATGGCCGCGACCACCGCCCGAACCATCGGCCGGTCGCAAGTCACTTCGATCCGCTCTTCCTCTATCTCTTCCAATCTTCCCGGGGTGCCGATGAATGGCTGCGCCCCCAGATCCGGCTTGGACCGTCCGATGCCGCGTATCGAGAAGCTGCAATACGAGTACTTCCCTAACCTTCCCCCTCCGGCCGCCCCTATCGCTTCACGCACAACATCCGCATGTGTGAGCGGCACTGTCACAACGATTTTGGAGCGTGGGGTGGGCATATAAAAATATGCTTTATATATTTACATTCCAGACACTATCAAACGAATACCCTGCCAAATCAATAGCACGCTGTGTAATCAATTTCCTGTCCCACTTTTGATTTTCATATTTCATAATGATCAATTCTTTATTGCCAATATTGATCATATGTTTAGGATCAGCTTTGATTAAATTAAATTTTTCTGCAGGCGTTCCGTGCTGAAATGAACTATTAGCATGAAGCGGGATAACTAGAAGGTTTCCAATATTGTTGCCGGCATCAGTTCCAACCAAATCCTCACTCTCCTCAAACAATTTTCTTGGATAGAAATGCTCGATGTTTGAGGACTTAGTTTTGACTTCTTTATCCGGATTATATAGTTCATATATTTGGTCACCTTTTGATTCAGCATTTGAAATACGGTCAAATATATATACGATTAACCTCTTTTCTTCGTCGTCATAATTTATGTCAGTAAATTTAGAGAGGAATGATTTTCGTGTCTCCCTCAAAGTCATCAGTTCCTTCTTTAGATCGATTTCAATTTCATTAAGTTTATTCAGATCTTCAGCATTGTAAAATTTTTGTGCATATTCCGAATAGAGCGATTCTACTTGATTACCAATATTTTTTCCTATCACTGTGTTAACAAAATGGAAGTTTTCTAAACGTTGGAGAAAAACAAGTAAGTATTCACAAATTGTTCTTCGTCCCCTTGACGATTTATTTGCTTCCTCAATTTCATTCTTTGCCCTAGATAAACATCTGATATAAGAATAGACTAGTGGGTATATTTGAGTAATCTTAAACAACTGAAAAGCTGTAATAGATCTTGTTAATGCTTTTTTCCTCGGAGCATCAGATAAAATTTCCCCCAGGTCAACCTCTCTAAAATAATGGCTCATTACAGACATTTCGGATGCTATAGATCCTTCTTCCGACATCATTTTATAGAACAATGAAAAATCACTTAACTCGTTAATTAACATCCTTGATGTTTTATCCTTAACCTTTCCGCTCAAAGTCGGGAAGATTTCCTTTTTAAGAGTTTTACCATTGAATGTTATGACATAATACTTTAACATCTGGCTAAGCTTATCCGATGAGTTGGTAGTTATCTGCTCCCATTTTTTATCGATATCGTCATGTAAAGATTCATCCGCTCTTTGAAATAAAAGATTTTTTACAAGATCCGATTGTGCAAGTTTCATACCACGGGCATTCGTCCTCTCAAAAATATCAAAGGCTTCGACAGGATCATCAATTTCAATCTTGGTTACAAATATTTTTTCCAATGATCCTAATATGTCCGCCAATTCCTGAGAATTCAAATTTTTTACCTTATTGTAAAAGAAACTGTAAACGGGTTCAATCTTGCCTTTTATTTTCCGATAGGTTCTGCCATCAATTTTCATCTTCTCTGGAATGTTGCCGTCCCAATTGTAATCCGACATAAGGTCGAAGAGAAGCCTGATCGGTTTGGCCACTGTAACTTTTTTTAAACCAGTTCTATCCTGTTTCGCAAATCTGTTAGTTACATATTCAATTAAATTATTTACATCCGATATTTGTAGTGCGTTTTCCGTCAATTGTTTTGCTCTTGTTCTTATAGCAATAAGCAAAAACTGTAAAGTTGTTATTCGTTGTTGACCGTCAATTATTGACAGGACTTTTTTATCAGGGTCATCGTTAAGAAAAATAAAATTCCCAAAAAATAAGCTGTCTTTCGCTTTCTGATTCACAGACTCCAAATCAGACCAAAAATTTTCTATCTGTTCCATCCCCCAATCATATCCTCTTTGAAATCTTGGAACTTGGTATCTATTATTTTGTGAGAATATTTCTATAAGATTCTCATTTTTGGGATTGAATGTCTTCATACTTTTAGATTAGCAATATTTTTTGGTTTTCTTATAATAAGGCCATTCTAGCGCAATTTTGAAAACAGTAAAGATCCACCGCTTAATCTGTCCTGACCCCCCTCGTACTAATGTTATACTCCCCCTATCTAACCCCATGCCCCTACTCCAATCCCTCACCACCGACATCATCATCGCCTGCTGGGTCATATTCTGGCTATTTTGGCTGGTGGGGGCGGCGTTCACCAAACGGACGATTTGGGCCGGAAGCATATGGTCGAGAGTGGGCTTGGCGGTGGTATTCGTCATTGGGGGGACACTGCTCTTCGGCCGCAATGGTTCGGGCGGGATAGGCAGCGAGGCGCGCCTCTGGTCATTTGATCCGACCATAGGAGTCATAACCGCCGCGCTCTCGGTCTTGGCTTTGGTGATGCTACTGTGGGCGCGCGTCACGCTGGGGCGCAATTGGAGCGGCCGGATCGTGGTCAAGGAAGACCACCGATTGGTGACGAGCGGTCCTTACGCTCATGTGCGCCACCCTATCTACAGCGGCTTCATCCTTCTCATCTTCTCGACGGCTCTCTACATCGGCCGACTGGCCGGCATTCTCGGCTTCCTCATCTTCCTCGTCATCTTCCTTTGGCGCACCTACCGCGAAGACGCGCTCATGGCAGAGACTTTCCCGACGGAGTATCCGGCATATAAGGCGAGGACAAGGAGGTTGATTCCGTGGGTGTGGTGAACTGATTTTCCAGCGGACTTGCCAACACCTCTAAAATGAGTAAGGTATTGATAAACAACAGAACAAAGGAAAGTACATATGAATAAATTCAAAGTGACGATCCATGCCTTCAATAAGGCGGCCGTTCTCAACCCGGCGGAAAATCCAACAAAAGCAGGTCTGACCAGGCTCGGATTCCCAACGGTCTCAAAGCTTCGGATGGGCAAGTGCTTCATAGTCGAGTTCGAGGCAGCCGACCAAACGGACGCGACTAGACAAGCCGAAAAGATGTGCGTAGACGGATCGACCTTCTACCTGATCAATCCGGTCGTCGAGACTTTTGAAATCGCTAAAGTCGTTGAAGCGATATAGAAAAGATGCTGCGGTCTTCGATTTTTAAGTACGAATGCGGTCCTTGCTGGGCCGCTTTTTTGTGATAGCGATATGCATTTATTGCACATTGATTTTAAGGCAACAGATTCTTCGTCACCTTGAGCGTCAACTTGCCTTTCAATGCACCGCGAATATTTTCCGACCCCATGAAAGCTAAGGCTTTTTGCAGGTCTTCAACATTCTCAGTCGAACGGTTAATAGTTCGCTTGTCCAGATTAAATCCTTTGACCAAATACTCGCGAAGGATACGAGTGGCCCAGATACGGAACTTGGTGGCTTTCTTGGAATTGACTCGATAACCGACGGCGATTATGGCATCGAGGTTATAGAATTTAGTGAGGTACTGCTTGCTATCTTTGGCAGTTATCCGGAATTTCCGGATAACTGAAATCTCATTCAATTCTCGAGTCTTAAAGATATTCGTGAGGTGTTCATTTACGGTTCGAGTATCGACTCCAAACAACCTGCTAATTTGTGCTTGCGTTGCCCAGATCGTATCTTTTTCCACGTCAGCACGTAACTCCACATTCCCGCGCTTGTCGGTGTAGAGAACGATCTTATTCTCAGCAGCGTTAATAATCGAACTCTTGTTTGTTGCATTCATTTTCTTATGAAAATTACGAGCAATTATTAATCTCCCCTATACGAAAAACCCCACCTACTTACGTAAGCGTAATTGATATTATTCCTTCGTCGCGGCCACAATGGAGAACCGGCCGTGCGTACAATGAAGCTATTTTACTCCGCGCGAGATCCTGTGCAACAAAGGATCATCTCGCCACACCTTTCACACCTCCTTCAAAAAGTCCGTGAACAGAGACAAATTGTCCATTATCAGACCTTTCGGATATCCTGCTCTTTTTATCATCATTATCTTCTCACATACTTCACGCGTCTCATCTGTCGAATCAGCGATCAAGTCTCCATATCGAAATACTTTGAACGGCATGTTCCTTTGATGGATGAGATAACACAGGCGAGCCAAGCCTTTTATTGGGTACTTTTCTCCATCTTCTTTGATCCGCCTTTCCATGAGATTTCTGACATTTGTCCGTACATCATCGATCACTGATTCAAGGTCGACTTTTCCCAAAGCAAAATCAGTTTTATCGAATACCTTTCCCGCCACATGTCTCCAGTTAGGCAAGTCGTACAAGAGCGATTCCGCCGAGACAAATCTCGTAATCGCTTTCGGTGCTTCCCCATTCAAAGCAGAAGGATAGAGCAGATTTATCCTGAGTTTTGGTAAGGCTTGGCCTAATCTATTATTTAATTGGCCTTTCAATTCAGGGTCTGTATCTTCATCGACAAACGCGATCGAATCTATATCACTGCTTTCTGGATCAAAATCATCAGTCAATACTGAACCCCAGAGATAGATTGCCTGCAATTGCGAATATTCTTGTTGAACTTCTGTCAGGATTTCCACGGCTTTTGCCTTGATATTTTCGATCAAAACATCTCTTGAAATTTCCACGCCTTCTTTCATTCGTTTATTTTATGTTTGTGCAATAGCGCCCTACCCCTGCGGTATCTTCAACTCCCCGATACCTTCGACCATGTTCCGTATCTTGTCTGTAAATTGCGAGAATATCTCCGACTTGGCTTCAAACATGATGACCAGGGTCTTGCCATTGCCATCCATATAATAAGCATCTCTCATGTGGATGCCGTCCGCGTCCCTGTCGATGATGTGGTATATCCGTGTATTGGTTTCGATCTGCATGCTGATGGTATCGCCTTCATGTTGATTGAGCAGGACTTCATGCGAGATCAAATCGGATTTGAGAGCCGTATCCAATCTGGTTTGATATAGATTGTCCGCATTATACAATTCCGTGCTTGAAGCGACTGAAAATGAGATATCACTAAAATTATTTGGATCATCCCGGACCAGCGGAGTAAAGACCATTCCTTGGGGACCATAAGGGACCATCTTCCAATTGGTGACCAGCCAATCTGGGACGTACCAAACGAAAGCCCCGTTCGCGAAGTAACCAACGATATTGCTGGTCATAGCTTCCCTTTTTCCTTGAAAGAGATAAGCGTAAGATTTGCTGCCATTCTGTTCGGCTCCAGATCGAACCGAACTCGTCGATGTTCCCTGATCGAGAGCTGCTGCAGATGCTGCCGGGCTTGGAGTGACCGGCTTTCTGTAATGTTGAGTTGTGACGATCGTGCCAGATGACATCTCCGTGGTTCGTGTAAGCGAAAAATAATACTGCGAATATACGAAAATGAAAGCGGCGATGACGATGACTACTATTAACAACCTTTGGCTACGAAGTTTTGGATTCATTGTGCACATTGTGGGACGATATTCGAATGGAATTAATGGTTAATGTTCCTAGCTAATCGTTTATTTGCGATTATTGGACGATTGAGAACACTCCAGAGTACCCGAACTGATTGCCATTATAGTTATTAAAGACCTGTATTTTCAAACTCGGAGTTGGATATGTTGGAGTCCAGGTATAACTACAAGTCGATGGATCTGCCCAGTGTCCCATTCCACTACCTGTACAAGAGGCTTGTGCAAGAGATACTGTGGCTATCGTTCCGTAAGTGTCGCTATTAGTAGGAAATGAATTTATACTGAATACCTCATTTCCTTGTTCAAAGTGGCCAGACCAGGTTATTTGGTATGGCTGACCGACTCTCAATACACTACCTGCGGACGGAGAAAGAACTGTAATCAGTGAAGCATTGGGATCAGTAACGGTAAAGTAATTATTGCTACTATCACAAACATTTGTGTAATCTTTACAAATTTCAATCTTGTACTTTACCCCAGGAATAAGAACGACACTATTTGGTCCCGTACTCGATCCAGACATTCTCGCAAGTGTATCCCACGAGTAGCTGCCAGTATTTTTTAAGCCGTAAGCAATAATGTAACTATTTTGGCACCCCACCATTCCAGCAGGACAACTCTTGGATTCATCATTTAGCTTAATGGTTATCGTCGATTGGTCGAGACCTGTAGAACTCCATGAAATAGTATTCAACCCACCGATCTTTATAGTCTCTCCATCATTCGGGGAAAGTACTTTGATAGAGGGTTGTGTGATGTTTGGTTCGGTAATGCTAAAATAATCACCACTCTCATCCGCTACGCCCATTCCGGAACTATACTTATCGACGATTACCTGGATCTTATATCTGCCAGCATTTCCTCTTGTTTCTGATGTTCCAACTGGAACTTTAAAGGAAAAAGTATTCGTATTCGTGGTTCCAATCGTTTCTGCCCCAACACGAACGCCGTCATCGGAATATCTGTTAAGACGAACTGTTATTGCTCCTAATTCTCCGGTTTTTGCGAATGATATCGTATAAGTTTGTCCTATTTTCCAGTTCTCTCCACCATTTGGTGAAAGAATGGTAATGCTAGGTTTAACAGAGGATTGATTATTCTGAGCTGTTGGTACAGGAGCAGTGTTATTACTTTGCGGGTTTGCTTGCTGAATTTGATTCGATTGCTGTGTTGTATTGTCAACAACCGCAGGAACTTCAGCTTTTTTATTCTCGTAAAGATACACACCACCACCTATAACTAATAACGCAATAATTGCTACTAATAATGGAACAACGAAACCTTTTTGAGAGTTTTTCATATTGCAAATACTGTATCACATTCCGAGCTCTTTTGTGCGCATTTTTGAACAAAGTTCGAACATTTTTCGCCGCGAATCCGGAGGCATGAGTCGCTCATTGCGCCCTCGCTGCGCTCGGCGCTCGGTTCGGACTGGCGCGACGACCTTTTTTCGGGGAGGAAAGTGTCGCGCCCGTCCGCCTGTTTTTTCGGGCAGGGGCGGGTCGAAACCGTAATCGGGTCAAATGGTGGAAATGGCCCGATTAGGTCGTACCATCTGACCCGATTATTCTAGCGCAGAAGCATATAAATAACATCTCTTCCTGCTCCGGAACGTTTCAATCTTCCCTGCGCCACCAACTTATTCAGGTACCGTTCAGCAGTCTTATCGGAGATCCGTAGGAGCTTCTGTGCTTCGCGATTGTCTATATTTCCTTTTTTCGAGACCGCTAGCATGAGCAACTCTAGCTTCTTCTGTCTATTCGACTGGATCTTGGCTTGGGCTTTCAAAAGCAGATTGTGAATGAATCCTTTCTGGTCTTGTTGCGCCGGCGATTGTGGCTGTGGTTGTGGTGCTGGCGGAGTCACTGGCGCCGGCGCGGGCGAAGCAGGTTTAGATTGAGTAGATAGAGTTGGCTCTGAAATTGGAGCTTGATTTGGTGCTTCCAGCGCCTCGCTTTCTGGCTGTTTTAGCCCTGAATTAGCACTTTCCACAGGAAGTGAAGCCACATCGTTTATAGGCGATTCTGGGGCTTCTGGGGGCAAATCGCTAGGTTTAGAGCCATCAGACTGGCTGGAATTCGGCTCATTTGGGGTTATAGGAGGTTCAGCAGCCGGAGCTGATACTGGCTCTGGCACTGGTGTTTCCACTACTGGCTCACTAGGTGTATTTTGATCATCCATCGATATATTTTAACATCAATCAGATATCCGCCACATCACTCATATCAACATTTCCATCCGCCACAAGTTGCTGCACCTCCTCGTCGAGCGCCTCGAAAGCCTCGACTTCCTCCGGCTCGATTGTGCCTTCTTTAACTAATTCTAGGATTTCGTCGGAGTTCATTGTTAAAAATTACTTAGGAATCGTCAAAGAAATTACTGGTAAAGCAAGTCTAAGAATTCATAATCAGTTGTACAAGTCCATCAAATTTTTTGTCACTAACATTTTTCTTACTTACTGAAACATTCCGAAAACTATTGAGTTTTAATAAATTTGGATACGTTTCAAGTCCTGGAATACAACTAAACCACTCTCGTCTCGCGCGCATTATAAGTATAGTTTTATTATCCTTCATGGCTTGCCGCACAATATAAAAGTTATACTGTTGGGATGGGATAGTCTGTTTCAGACTACGCTTGCTCGGCGAATGATATGGAAAAAATTCAATGCTGGCAACATTCTTACTAATGCTAGTCCGGCCACATTCTTCAATTAACTCACGTAGTTTGTTATTCCACCACTTGTAAACAGGGGTTTCAGAAAATCTTGGGTCTAATGGATAAAATGAACACTCGGATGGTACCTGTTGGATGTTTCTTTGAAGAGCTTCGACGAAATCCTTTCGTGAATGAGCCAGTCTATCTTCCTCGTCAAAGCCGGGGTTCAAGTTCAATAAAATCACTTTAGCTGTATCAATAATACCCAAGAAAGGCTCAGGCAGAATATCGAAGTTAAAGTATTCTATTCTATTAATTCTGCTCAAAACTTCCCAATCATCAGATAGTACGTAGGGTGATTGAGACGGAAGTTTTTTCCAAGGATTTTCCATTAAATTTAGAAACTTTTAAACATTATTAATGTATAGCTATTATACGCCAGATTACCTATCCTCGCTCCAAGCCTCATATGCCTTATCTGCATTTTTGAAAATCTGTTCATCCTTAAACCTCTGGAGTTCTTCAGTTTCCGCAAGGCTTAGATCGTGTTCCTTAGCTATTTCAAATACATCATCTTCCAAATATATACTCTTTAGGCACCCTTCATCAAAATTATTCTTCTTTATGATTTTATATAAAATCCAAGCTAAATCCAAGGGAAAATATTCAATAATAGTGCCATTACGTAGTCTAGGGCTATAGCGCCAAACTATTCCAAAGACTTTTCTTTTTTCATTTTCTGTGAGTTTCCTGCCTATTAAGTCAGACAATTTATCGACATTTTCATCAAGAAACCTTTCATAAAATCTAACATCGGCTTGTTCCTTCTGTATCTCACGAATATCTCTCTTCATGTCCGGAATTAAATCAGATATCGTTATTTCTTTGTTTTTTGGTTTTTTCATAGTCATTACAAATTACTTCTCAAACTTTCTCCTCGCAGTCCAATATGCGCAAAAATCACACTCCGGATTTGGCTCTGGTACTTTACCATCAAGACATTTTTTAATTTCAGTAATTTTACTTTCAATCCAAGAATCGTCGCCGATATAAGGAATAACTTTTATATCAAATTCCAGCTTACTATCAAATGCTTCTTTATCAGAATCGCCATTACAATAAACAAAATAACCAGTATTCGAAACCTTGAAACCGTTCCTTCTAAATAGCCACTGGTACATCTCCATCTGTCGTTTATATGTTATCTGCCAATCAGCATCTAAATTAACCTCTTCATCCTTCGATGTCGCCTTATAGTCAACTATCATTAATTCACCACTTGGACTAACCCAGACATCATCAACTCCACCTGTAATAAGCAAATTGGTGATCTTATCATGATACGTAATCCCTCTTCTCAACGAATCCCTCCATTCATCGATTTTCTCATGAGCATAAGGTACTGCGTCAAGTCCATACGCCTTCATCAATGGGTGTGCAGTACCGTTAGCTCGATGAATATCAAATTCCTTCTTTAATAGCTTATCTACTGCAGTATTCAAGTTAAAAGGAAATCCTCCAGGCTGCCCTACCCCAAGCCTACGATCAAGATAGAAGCATTTTGGGCATTTTATAAACGAATCAATTTTTGAACGAGATATTCGAAAAGGCTCTGTAGACTTTGGGTCATAGAGATTTCTAGTTCTATTAGGTTTGTAGTATTCAGACATAATATTTTAGATATATTTAATATATACAACCTTCTATTATTTACTCAATCTACGTTCCTTTCTATCCACCTCATACATTATTAGTCGTTGCAGCTGGTAACTCACCCATATCTACTGTCTTCTCTATTCCAAGTGGTTCTTCGACTTTATTTAGTTTTTTCTCTATCTGACGATTTCTATCTATCGCATCACCAATTACATTGCCAGCTTCCTGTAACTTCTTCTGTGTCTTTTCTAGCAAACCACCAAATGTACCAAAATCATTTTTCAGTTTGGATAGCATTGTCCAGACTTCTCCTGACCTCTTTTGGATATTCAATGTCTTGAAACCGACATTCAAACTATTCAAGATAACTTGAATTGTTGTTGGACCGGCAATGATCACATTATAGTCTCGTCTCAGTGATTCATAGAGACCATCTCTCTTTAATATTTCGGCGTACAAGCTTTCAGTTGGCACGAACAGGATCCCAAAAGCAGTCGTATTTGGGACATCGATATACTTGTCACGAATATCCCTTGCTTCCGATTTAACTCTCATTTCAAGAGCTTTTGCATATTCTTTAATTTCTTCCAGATTTGCCGACTCCTGTGCTATCTGAAGTTTTTGGTAATCCTCTAATGGAAACTTTGCATCGATAGGTAACCATATATGTTTATTCTTTTCACTACCTGGTAATTTTATCGCATACTCAACGTTGTCCTTACTGTTCTTTTTTGTTCTAACATTTTTCTCATACTGATCCGGTGTAAATATCTCTTCTATCAAATTGCCAAGTTGTGCCTCACCCCATGTACCCCTAGTCTTCACATTACTTAGGACTTTCTTCAAATCACCAACTCCGATAGCAATTGTCTGCATTTCCCCTAACCCCTTATGGACCTGCTCCAAACTGTCTCTTACGATTTTAAAATTGTCACCCAATCGTTTCTCGAGCGTCGCCTGCAATTTCTCGTCAACAATGACTCGCATTGCATCAAGCTTTTCATTGTTATTCTTCTGTAATGACTCAAGTTTCTTCTCGACGACATCTCGTATTTTATCCATCCCAGAGTCTAATGATTTGCGTGACAGTTCGAGAGAATCTTGAAGCTCCTTTCTTTGACCTAGGCCAGAATCAGCAATTTCTTTTCTATTTCTAGCCATTTCATCCTTTAACGATTTATCGCTATTCTCAAAATATGGCCTTAATTTTTCAAGTATTGATTCGGTATTATCTGCGTGCTTTGTTTTAATTACCAATATTAAAACGGCAATGATCCCGATCGTATTTATTGCAATAAATAGTGTAGTCATACTCGTTATTTCTTTATAACCTTCCTAACCAACGTCTTCTTATCCTTTGGCCCAACAACCCCACATGCCTCTAGCTTATCCACCAATCCTGCGGCACGAGAATATCCGATGCCCAATTTTCTTTGGATGAAGGCCGCGGACGCTTTGCCAGCTTCCATTGTTATCTTCTTGGCTTCTTCGTACAGTTCATCTTCACCAGCCGCGAGGTCATCATCAAATGCAAATATCGATATAGCGACAGGCTCCAAGACATCTGTATACTTCTCGCACACCGACTTACACAGAGCTTTCACGTCAGTTTCTGTAACCAATCTGGCCTGTCCACGAATTATGTATTTCATTCCATTTCGGAAAAGCATATCCCCAGCTCCGTGCAACTTTACAGCACCATCTGTACCGATGATCAATTTTGAATCTTGTAACGGAGATGTTTGCATGGCGATCCGCGCCGGGATCGTGTCGAGAATAGATTTAGTCAAAACTTTTGTACTTGGTCTAGATGTAGAAAGTATGATATGCACTCCGACTACATGACCCATCTCTGCGATCTTCAATACTACATCCTCAACCTCGAGAGGATATGTCTGTATCAAATCTGATAATTCATCGATCATAATGACGATCTCTGGCATGGTTTCCTTACCTGTATACTCGGAAATATCCTTGACCCCGCCTTCTTTCAAAATATCGTATCTCCTATTCATTTCCTTGACTACCCATCTCATGGCGAGCACAGCTTTCTTCGGATCAGTGATGACCTCAGTCAGAAGATGAGGAATCCTGTTATACATAGTCAATTCAACACGCTTCGGATCTATCAAGATCAGTTTGAGGAATTCTGGGGAGTTATTCGATAATAATGTGCCCAAGATATTGTGGAGAAAGACTGATTTACCAGAACCGGTAGCCCCAGCCATCACAATATGCCTAATCGCGCCCAGATCAATCACTACATCCTTGCCATATTCATCTTTGGCGATATTTATGCTTAAGTTTGTTTTCATATTCCGATCATATGATTAATTTATAAAGAAACGATATTTTTATACTCCTCATAATTCTCTCGAACCAACCTCTTCCATTCTGCCGTCTCGTTATGACCGCTCAAATCCGTTTTTCCGTAAACGAGTAGAACGCAAACCCTGCAGGTATCTTTATGGATCGCCACGATACATCTATTTCCCGAAGCGTGACGAGACACCTGCGTACCGTGAACGCGAAACTCGGCTTTACATATCATAATATTGGAATCACGAGCGATCGTCTCAGCGATAGATGATTTGAACAATTCGTCGAAATTTACGAATTGTTGCAGAATACCTGCCCACGTACTGTCCCAAGCGCCTTTGTACTTTTTTGAGAAGCTCTTTATGAAATGGCGCTCGGCAAAGCGCTCAACAATGACGGTATAACTAGTAGACATCGCCGGGGTTTTCTTGAATTATGAGCTCGTAAGGGATCACCTCATTATCTCGACAAATAGTGTATGGCAATTGGTTGTGCGTGAAAGTCACGATATCCTGCGTGTTTTTATCCTTCCATTTCTCGGCGATCTGCTCCATGAGCTTCTTTTCTTCGCCGGAAATAGTCGTGATTTTCTCATTCTTGTTGCTCTCTGACTCGCTGATCAAGAATACGTCTTTTTCACCCTCCTTAGTCCTTTCGACGTTGATCTTTCCTTCCCCTTCCAATTCATCTAGAACGCGAAAGAAAGTATCCGGTACTGGTCCATATGCGAACTTCTTGTATTGCATACCGCTCATGCTTTCCAAGTTATCGTAGAACCATGCAAAGTCAGCCAAATATAGAAGTTTGGCTAGCTTAGTCTTTGTGACTTTTCCCCCACGAGTGCTCGATACCTTCATCCGCAGATATGCGAGTATCATCTGCTTATATTTCTCGACGTTCTCGATCGTCCCGGAAATGAGTTCGCTCAGACTTATGCCAAAAAACTTGGCAAGCTTCTGTGCTTCACCTAAATCGAGATCCTGCTTCTTCCCTGCCTCGATTGCAGTATATGTGGGACGAGATACTCCTATCGCTTGGGCCACTTGCTCCTGCGAAAGACCCCTTTTTAAACGAAACTCTTTGAGTTTTTCTATATACTTGTTGGTCATATACCAACGAGTATATAGAACCAATGTAAAGAAGTCAAGCAATAATGGTTGATAACTTGACATTCTTAATACAGGGCTTAACTGCCGCTATTATTTCGCGACTACTTCATGAAACAGTAATATCGTCGTCTCAGAACTTAATCCTGCCATACACCGTAGCTCTCTAAAGTAGTCTCAATTTCAACGCCATCCAATCGCTCCAATCCCCTTTTTCGCACTTATCCCAATCATATTTCGGCTTGTCATTTATGAGCCACGAATCATAACGCTCGATAGCAATTCCACCGAACACCTTCTTGTTGCCTAGCTTAATGATAAATTTTTGGAGCGCCTCGGCTTTGGCTTTCGTATAGCTCAAACCGTCACGATCATTAGTCTCCTTAACCTCCAAGATAGCGACGCGACCGTCCTTGAATCTGACGAGATAATCGGGATAGAAAGTGTATATGGAATTCTGATATTCATACTTAATACCAAAATAATCTAGCTTATTTTCGCCATTTTTCCACCACCAGTCGATCTTGGTAGAATTGTCATCAAGAAATTCCTCGAATTTCTTCTCCGGCGCGGAACGATCGATATTCAAGTAGCACGGCTCGTACGCATACTTCTTCATTCGGATCTTTTCATCGGCATATTCGTTGTAGAAAAGCTCCGGGCGAAGCTCGAATGTATAATGTTGTTCGCTTTCCTCGATGCGCTCGCGAATTTCCTGCTCCTTGACCGACACATAAGTATCGATTGCCAACGATAATATTCTCTCAAAATGTCCGCAATTCTTTTCATTCATAAAAACTTTCTGCGTAATAAGCATATTTTCTTCACTCCACTCTTTTGAGCCAAGCACTTCTTGGAACCAGATATAAATAGCCGATTTTACCGTTGGCACCGAGCGTTTGACGTTCTTGAATGGTCCGAGATTATTCTTGATGGTCTGTTCGAAAAATAACATGAGTTCATCCGCGGCTACCTGGAGCTTAGCCATAGCATCACTGTCGAGCTTTCCCTCCAGATTGTCGAAGTCCTTCACATCGACATGTGTATCAGCGATGATTTCCTGTTGATATTTCCTGATGTTGAGATCTACGCCTTTTGATTCAACCATCTTGGTATTTTCAGCCGGTTCATGTCTGCGTGATGTGCCAAAATAATCATCTGCGGCCTTCTCGAAGACTTTATGGAAGCTTGAGGTCACATCGCCGTAATCGGCACGAGCCTTATAATACGATTCGAGTTTGATTGGCTTATATCCCTTGATTCGTTCGGCTCGCAGATGCTTGATGATGTTCGGGTTGTACTCCTCTTTTTTGACTGCAATCGAACGTAGGTTGGTGTAGATGTAACCTCGATTCAAGGACTCATTAGCATAATGACGCTGTTCCGGCATGCGCAATATACGTCCAACAGTTTGGATCTCAAAAACGATATTGTGGGTTTCGCGGAATTTGACCAAAATATGGGCGCGCGGACAATCCCAGCCAGTGTCTATAGCTTGTTTGAAGATAAGAAATTCGATCTCATTATCCGGCTCGGCGATCCAGTCTATAAGCTCTGATTTTTGCTCGGCCAACCATATAGCCAGCTTGCCGTTGCCGTGACCATTCTTCCTTTCGACAATATGTTTGTCAGCCAGAAATTTTTTAACTGCTTCGATCTTTTGTTCACCAGCTTCGGCCGTGGGAATCTGGACTAGCACCAACGGATTGATATCCGAACCTTCTTTTTCAAAAGCCTTTTTGAGCTCCAAACGCTTGCGATACGCCGCTTCGAGCACAGCGGCCTGTGAATCATCCTCCGACTGTGCGATTTTTTCTATATCTTCATTGATAATGATCTCTTTCTTAATCATTCCCTCGTCGATGACGTCTTTTGGTTCAACAAAAACGTAACCGGCTCCTCCTTTAGCAAGTTCTTGTGCGAAACCGACCTCTTGTTGTGGTCGTTTCGGCGTAGCGCTCATTTCAATAACGATGTCGGCACCGATGATATCACGTAACTCGTTTGCACGTCTGGTATCGGCGCTCACATGGCTTTCGTCAATGATGAGGATGATCTTGCGCTGCTCCCTTGTCTTTTCGAGCACGTCACGGAAATTGATTTTTTCACCGTCTTTCATTATCAGGTTCTTCCACTCTCCACTTTCCTTATCCTTAGAACGCAACTTTTCCCAGTTCGCTACGATAACTTCATTCTGCACGATTCGTTCTCGCCCACCACCAAATGCTTCTTCGACTAACGATACGCGAGGAAACCCGTTGAATATTTTCCCGAGCGAATGTTTACTTTGAACATGTAAATCTCCCTTACCGATACTCATCCAAACGAAACAGATATCTTCTTTTGGAATCTCTTTGATCAGAGCCTCGATGAATTTAGCCATGATGACCGTCTTACCGCTTCCGGTCGGTGCTTGGAAGACACAGACTTCGCCCGGACCGTCATATCCGAGAAGCTCGACGGTCTTTTTGACCAGTTGGTCTACTGCTTTTTCTTGATATGGTTTAAGCTCAATATTCATAGATTTGTTTGTAGACATCCAAGATCTTCTGTGGAATTGGTTCCAGCGACACACCTTGCCAACCGGCAAATTCTGTCTTGGATAGACCGGATGGATCAAGCGTGAAACAATACAAGATCTTCTCGCCATCCATTTTTTCAAGCTCTTTTTTCAAAACCTGCAAACTTGTACGAGTGATGGAATGATAAACCGCCACTGTCTTATTCCCTTTTTGGAATATGCAGTAGTGATCAGTCTTTTGAACCTCATCAAACACCCCCTCGCGTAGACAGAGCATCTCCGTGCATTCGGCAGTGATTCGGGTTTTAAAGTCATCCCCATTATTGTTCTTTTTAACAAACTTCGTCTTGAAGTATTTTAGAGAACCACCTATTCCGCTGATCGACTTATTGTCAATTTGGTCCTTATAACCCGTGATTATTGATTTGATCCTTGGATAGCAAACCTCTTCGCATATGCCATTTTCGTTGTTGGTACAGAGGATAAAAGACCGGTTTCCTTCATCCTTTTTATTTAGTTCCATCACAGCATGACCGGTAGTGCCAGAGCCGGCAAAATAATCCAATATTATTGCGTCCTTCTTATCTTTGGCTACAGCTAATAAACACTCCTTCACAACATTGATGGATTTCGGAAAAGCAAAAGTGTTCGGGCCTAAGATTCTCTTTATCAATTTTGTACCATATTCACTGGCATCATACTTACTATCGATCCAGACTGTTTTATATCTATCCTCGTCCTTATAAAGATATATATCGAATTTACCCCTCACTTCTTTGACCCGAAGAGCTTTGATGATTTCTTCTACAGAAGATCTTGAGTATCTCCATTTACGTTCATCCCCGGTAGAATCTATCGGCCAAATATAGATCGACCCATCTTTCTTTTTCTCGTTTATTCCTTTTGGATGAAATTTCTGATCAGGCACACCTCCAAAACCTGTTATTTTCCCATCTTTGACTATAATCGGGTAAAAACATGTCCTTGCATCTGTCCGCATCGACTCACCTCCGCTGTCTCTAAGATTTCTCAAGGATGGATCTTCTCTCTCGTGCGTTGAGATATACTTTTTTCCGTCGCCAGGATACACGAAATATGCGTACTCATGACAATAGGAAAAATTTGTCCCTTGAATACCCCGTGGGTTATGCACGATTGAAACACAGACGATTTCATGTTTGGGAAATATTTCTTCGAGCATTATTCCAAGTCTCGGTTGTTCATTTTCGTCAATTGCACATATTAATGTGCCGTCCTCTTTAAGAAGTGATCTGGCGAGTATAAGCCGCTTATTCATAAAGGAGATCCACTTGCTATGTCGATACGCATCTTCTTTCTCGACAAAGTTGTTATTATATTTCCAGCTTGTATCTCCGGTGTTATACGGCGGATCAATATAGATGACATCGACTTTTGCCTGATGTGTAAAATTTAGAACCGACAGAGCGTGGTAATTGTCGCCCTCAATGAGGAAATTGACCGGCTTAGACGGATCCTTGTCGACAATCTCCTTGCCCTTAATTTCCTTCAAAACTGGTAGGGCGTTCTCCGCATCCTTTTCGAACTGTTCTTTTACTTTTTCTTCATCCCAAATGAGCCCGTATTTCTTACGGGATTCAAGTTTTTCGATGATTTTTATGAGCTCGGTTTTGTCGAGTTGGGAATAATCTTTTTCAGCCATATATACATCGAATCATAGCATTCATTTTTTGATTATTGAAGCATCATCTACTTTCTGCTTTTTAACTAGTGAAAGACACATAAGAACATGTATAAGACGATTGGCAACATCCTCGCCCTCAAAAATTCCTTTGTTGATTCCATGAGCAAAATTATTCCTCAAATTCCAACCAACCCGCTCTGTTAACAACACCCGTAAATAATATTCGATGTTTTCTCCCATCGTTCGAAAGACTGCTTTGATTAGACCACGACTGAGTAGTTGGTCTAAGCTGAGCACATCGTACCCACCTTCGTCATTAGGCTTTATATAGGTGTGATTATTGATGCGATATAGGTTTCTAACCGCATCTTCAATTAAAGGTATGCTCAAACAACATGTGGTGAGATATCCTTTATCCCAAAAGGACTTTGACAGTTTAGAAATATAGCTTTTGTCTTCTGCTCTAAATACTGGGGATTGGAGTATGGCTTCGGTAAACTGCTCAGATGTATACAATTGACGAATTTTTTCAAACGCCATCCTAAGAAATACCGCTTGGAAATGAAGATTGCGAGAAAAGTTTTCCAAGAGATGTTTATCGTAATCATCGTTAATAGGTCCGAACTTCACTATCGGATAGCCCTCCTCGGAGGCCATTACATGACCAACTAGGTACATCAACGGATGATCTTTAGAGAGATTGTTAAGCTGATCAACTACTGACTGTTTCCTCAAGACAAAATTCCCTACTATCCTAGCGATGACAGTTTCTAACGAATTAGAGTTATTTTCACCAAAAATTGAACTGGTGAATTTATCAATATTATCTTTAGTGAGCTTAATCTCCGTAGAGACTTCATGCATCGCGAATTTGCCACGCTCGCCGAGATTGCTCAATTCATTAACGATTCGTGCGCGAGCATCTTTAGCAAACTGGAATGAAATATATTCGAGATAAATATTAATAAGTTTTTCAAGATAATTGCTTACGAGCATCCCATCTGAATTTGCATATTTGTTTTTTCGGAATGCAGCTTCAAGATTATCAATTACTCTTTTAAGATTCTCTTCATCCTTAGTAGCTGAATAATATGGAGCAAGTAATCTAACCGCGCATTCAACACACCATGGGTCTGGATCTTCTAGTGCCATCAGCCTCTTCAGACGATCTTCCAGATCTGCAAGTAATTTATTTTTCTCATCATCTTTTATAATGATTTTCCCCGTCTTATCCAAAACCAACCATTGGAATGCATAACCCCAAAGACCCGGTTTATCATCTTCGGTGTATTTCTTTTCAATAGTAATAACCGTTTCAATAAGCCCTTGTATTCTCGTTGAGTCGTTGATTTTGATCGCTAATCCTAGAGATCGATCCAGTTTATCCTTACAACCCAAACCATCGTCTAATCCGGAATTACAGATTTCAATAGCAGAATCTATGACCTTTTGCGCAACGGTGAAATCAATACTTTTATTCAAGACTACGGGCTCGAAATCAAATACCAAGTCGGCATATCGATATGCCAAAATTGGATGCTTGCATTCATCTGCGCGTTTTCTCCAATAAGCTAGAATCTCCTGATCAACCTGTTTTATGCTAGGAAATTCCGTAAATTGCCCTTGATCATTTTTCCATACGATCATTGGTCCATGATATGTGCCCCAACCAACATTATTGTTCGGATATTGAGCCATGAACTGAAAAGCTATATATTCTGCCAATTCTTCCTTGTCGGTGAGTTTTTCTTGTTTTGCGTTTAGGATTTCGCCTATTTTTTCGCCAAGAACATAATCCTCGATTGGCTCGATTTTCCTTTCTAGATCCGCAAAATAATCCTGTAACGATTTCCTAATCATAAATCAGTTTTTATCATGCTCTTAACTTTCTTATAATTTTCTGTCTCCATCATTTCTGCCTTGAGCCTATTATTTTGATCGACCAAGGTCTTAAATCTTGGTCCAAAATCATCAATGAACTTGAAGACTTTATATTTCTGATTTACACCGTAAAACAGGTCAAGTAACCCCATTGCTGTATTAGCGACAAACCACAGGTCAGTCTTAATCCAGTAATCGTTTTCTGGATCAAAAAAAGTCGTCCTAAAACCAGGATCTTCTATCGGTTTCATCTCAAAATTCTGAAATGCGTAAGTAATATTAGAATGGGCTCCAGCGCCACTGATCATCTTTTTCAGCCTTTTTGTTTCATCAGCTTTCACTTTGAAATTTTCGTCCAACCATTTGTACATTGCTTTTTCGTGTTTGTCTTCTACAGAAATAAACCCATTTTTATCCTTATCATAGAATTTCCCCTCCTCTTCATTCCCCATTGCATACGCTGCCCACTGCGCGGCTTCTATTACATATCTTAGATTCATGTTTGCCTGAATATGGTGCCTACGTATTGCAGAAAATAAAGCTAGAGTCAAATATTTCTCAATTTGGAAAATGAATGCCATAGATATGAATTTAGCCGGATCATCCATTGATTTGATGAAATCATTGAATAAACCATTAAATTCTGAGGCGTTTATGAAATACTCACCGTAGCATTCAGACCCGTGTAAGATCATTTGGCTTTCGCTTTCGATAATATCTCCAACTGTGTCCTGTTTGAATTTCATAATTGCTTAATTGTATCACGCGTTGAATGTAATAATCTTTAATTCCTCCCCGCCCCCGCCCGAAAAAACAGGTGGACCGGCGCGGCATTCCTCCCCGAACCCCTCCTGCCGCGCCGTCCGAACCCAGCGCCGAGCGCAGCGACGGCGCAATGAGCGACTCATGCCTCCGGATTCGCGGCGAAAAATGTTCGAACTTTGTTCAAAAATGCGCACAATTTCGCAGAAAACTCAAAATCGTCGGGAATGGGCGAGGGGCGTCGCAATTGTGGAGGGCGGGGCGGCATTCCTCCCCAGACCCCTCCTGCCGCCCCGCCCGCTTCCTTGCTGGCGTTTTTGGGGATTTCCGAGACGAAGGCGAAGGGTGCCCGAGGCGAAAAAACCAGGGCGCGGTCGCGGACGAGTCGGATTCTCACCGGCTACTATTTTCTAAATCGCAAACACAAATCACATTCATTCCTGTAGCTCGAAGCGGCCCACTTCCGCTTCCGCATAGTCTCTGGCGCGCCTCACGCGCACACCCGCATGGCCGCTCCGCTTCCGTCGAGCTCTGCCTTTGTGGAGCAGAGCTCCACAGGCGTCGCGAAATGCCATGCCGGTGTGGCGCTAGGCGCGAACTGATTTCGTGAGAAGAAGCGGAACTCGGCCGCTTCTCGACAAAGTTAGCGGTATCAGTGGAGCGGTGTGCGTTATGCACTGCTTACGCACAGATTATTTGAGGAATTGCTTCTTGACTTCAAGATTTATTGGTATGCTTATAGTTAGCATGACTACTTCATCAAGAAAATTCTTCATATATACTCGCAAATCCACCGACACCGAGGATCGGCAGGTCAGGAGCCTTGCCGACCAGCTCTCCGAGCTACGCGAGCTTGCCAGAAAAGAGCAACTGGAGGTTGTAGATGTCTTCATCGAGAAACAAACTGCCAAAGTCCCTGGCAGACCTGTATTCGCGGAGATGCTGGAGCGTATAGAGGCCGGAGAAGCGTCCGGTATTTTGGCATGGCATCCTGACAGGCTCGCTCGCAACTCGGTTGATGGAGGAAAAGTGATTTACCTTGTGGATACCGGCAAGATCACTGACTTGAAGTTTCCAACATTTTGGTTTGACGCCACGCCACAGGGAAAATTCATGCTTTCGATTGCCTTCGGTCAAAGCAAATATTATGTAGATAACCTGTCGGAGAACATAAAGAGAAGTTACAGACAGAGATTGAAAGATGGTATCTGGCCGCATAAAGCTCCGCTCGGATATTTGAATGACAAAAAATTGAAAAGCCTAGTCATCGATCCTGCCATAGCACCACTCATCAAGAAGGCATTCGAAGCCTACGCCACCGGAAACTACGCGCTATCCGATCTACGCAGGATCATGGGCGATCTTGGTCTGGTGAGCCATACGGGTAAAGAGCTTTCCATCTCGAACTATCAATACCTCCTCAAAAATACCCTCTATCATGGCCTCATATATTCCGGCGGTGAATTTTACGAGAGCAAACACGAACCAATCATTTCAAAGAAGCTTTTTGATACGTGCCAAGAGGTAATGACAAGAAAAAGCAAACCCCAGCATGAAGGTGGATTGAAGCCTTATGCTTACCGCGGATTATTTAAGTGCGGTGGATGTGGCTCTTCCATCACCACTGAGACGCAAAAAGGTCATAACTACCTGCGATGTACCAAGAGAAAAGGACCTTGTGCTCAAAAATATATCCGTGAGGAAACTATGACTGCCATGATCCAGGATGAGCTTAGAAAAGTTTCGTTATCCGATGCTGTAGCTGATTGGCTTATCGCAAGAGTCGAGAAAGAAAAAATCGAGGACGATAATTCTTCAAAAGGTCAGGCTCAAAAGGTAAATGAAGAAATTGTGGCCGTTGATTCCAAGCTCGACAAACTTATGACTGCGTACCTGGAAAACGCTTTGACGCTGGAGGAATACCAGACTGCCAAAAACAAGCTCGTCAGCGAAAAGCAGACCTTGAAAGACAAATTGACGGCATTCAATCGAAATTCGACGAATCAGTTCGAACCTGTGATGAACTTCCTAAACGACTGTAAACAGGCCGGTATTTTGGCACAGAGCGATGATCCGGTTAAAATTCGGACATTCTTCCAAAAGGTCGGTTCGAACCCACTCGTCCGCGACCGCGCCCTGGTTTTTTCGCCCCGCGCACCCTTTGCCTTCGTGCAGGAAATCCCCAAAAACGCCAGCAAGGAAGCGGGCGGGGCGGCAGGAGGGGTCTGGGGAGGAATGCCGCCCCACCCTCCACAATTGCGACGCCCCTCTCCCATTCCCGACGATTTTGAGTTTTCTGCGAAATTGTGCGCGCTGTGGGACGATATTAGAACGGAACTTGGTTCTAAGTATTCCCGTTTTTAGTTGTTTCAACCGCTCCTCTAAATTCATTACTTTGTAAAACCATCTTATATGGTGATTGTTCTATAATCTTCATAAACTATTTAATTTGGAACCAATTACTAGAATCTGATGCCAGCGTTTTTCCCTTGGAATCAAGAGCGGATATTATTATTTTGTATTCTCTTTGACTAGAATAGTATGGTAATTTTGTGGTATCTATTGCCCACGAGTAGTTTTTCTGCATTGGTGAAATACCACTTGAGATCGGGATAAATTGATTGCTTGGAAGAAATTGATCATTCATATATGTGAGATCAATATTGATAGATGAGCTATTCGGTAAATTTTGTGCTGACCAGCTAATGGCCATGGCGGCTGTAGGATTATAGAAAAGTATCCCCCCGTATTTACTTGGATTAGCAATTGAAATATTGGGGGAGCTTGAATCAGACGGAGGATACTGTGGCCGACTCGATGCGCAGGTAAAAGGAATCTGGGAAAGATAAAGTTTATATGGTGACGATGTACTCATTGCATTGGCTATGTCTAGAAACAAGCCGTATACCACATCAGTTTTCTTTTTGATTAGAGTTGCTTCTTGTGCAATGCCAGAGATTGGTATATTACAAACCCATGCTGTGGGATAATTATTAGCGATCTGATAGCCTTGTAGCGGACAATATTGCCCCTTCACTGGAAGAATGTAGTAGTTAATACCACCAGTATTGAGATCCCCAAGGTTTATTGAAGCGGGACTGCATACAGATAATGCTTGAGACATGCAGGTCATTGATTTCACGTCGTCGGGAGTCGCTTCAGATATCAAATGATTAACTTGTCCACAATTCTTATACGCTGTTGATGTCGGCGTCGCTTTGTTATTCTGGTTAGTAGTATTTTCGAGTGATTGAGGTGGAGGACTAACCTTTACAGGTGTCGAGACCGTGGTTGTCGCAACAACAGTTGTGTTTTGGATTATATTTTGATTCTCACTACTAGTTTGTGTCGTCGGATATGTCTGCTGGGTTTGAGAATTTGTACTTATACCGTATTTTGCATAAGCATATGGACTGATTATAGCAACGATAATAAATAATATAAGTATGCTTACCATAACCACAAACGCTCTTGAGTTTCTGCTAAAAATCGTCCTGTATCTAACTTCAAAATGATGATGTAGGAAAAGTTCTAATGCAAGACCGAAAACGGCAAAACAAAGTTGAAATATAATCGCACCCAATGACAGCGATGAGCTATTTGAGAATACTGTTAATCCTATAACCGCCGATAGTACAGGAAATAGCCATGCTAAAATAAGCAAGCGTGGTGCGACTATTTTTTTCCAGAAAATAAAATTGATAAGCAGTAATAATACTAGAGACAATGCAAATATAATAACTGCAGGTGTAGCGATACGACCCCACCAAAGAAGCGATAGTGTTATATCTTCCCAAAGTCCCATGGACCCCCAATGAACATAAGATATAAATGGAGTTGAAGATTCAGCAATAAATAATCCCCAACCAAATAAAGTAATCCACCAGATTATTTTTGATAAATTATTCAGAAAGATAGATTTATTATTTACATTTGTATTCGTTGCTACGATTGTTGGCTTATAGGAAGTGGGTACACTTTGCCCAGCATTTATTACTGCAAATGCTTCCTCTATATCAGACAACTGCCATCCACCATTTTGTTGAAGACTGTTTTTCACAACATCCACGCTAACACCTTGACTGCGTTGTTGTTTTATATAATCAAGTAATTGAGGGTTAACCATGTTTATTATTTAAATAATTTTAATAATATGTTAAGTTGTCTAAATCTAAAATGGTGAGCCACTCCCTTTATTAATACCGCCCTCGTCTTGAAAAGGAACACCGAGAAATTCAGATATTTTCTGACCCAATGTCCTGTCTCTATCGGACGGAACTGTCGTATAACTTGTCCGCGATATGGCGATTGGGTGGTCAAGTGGAAATTCACTGCCATCTTGCATGATAAAAACTAGGCGATAATTCTCTGCCGGCACTGATCGACCAGACGGCACTTTTGGAATTCCACTATCCCAAGAATCGTGGAGGTGGACATGGTTGATTTGTGATATTTCACATTTTTTTTCGCTTTGACCAAAGATGCCTCTTGTCGTGGTAACCGCAGTAGCAAGTGTCTTATCAAGCGTGGCTACCACTTTTCTAAAAGAGAAACAATTAAAAATTCCTCCCAGTAGAAAGAACGCACCAAAAATTACGAAAATAATTGTTGTGCTACTCGAATTACTTTGAAAAACGCCATTAATTACGGAAACGACTTTTAGCCCAATGGTTAGTATAGCTATACCAGCCAAAACGAACACAAAACCAAGGATAGCTCTACCAAATTCATTACTTTGCAAAACCATTCTATCTGGTGATTGTTCAACAATCTTCATGATTAAAGTATATCAGATTTATAGCCAATATGATGTAATGTTATGTGGACAATATTGGATAAAAAGATGGCGCCTTAATCATTAGATTTATATGATCATGCATGGTGTGGGTTCTTCGCCTCCCGCCGCTACAGCACTTTCGGAAAGTGATGCGTGGCCGCTTGGCTTGAAAGGGCGCATTGACTTCCGCCCATCGTCTCGCGGGTAATCCGTGCCTAGCGCATATCGGTATGGCGGAGCGCCTACGATTGCGAAGTAATGGTAGAAAAGCGCGAGCCATACGGATATGCGCGTTAAAGGCACGCCACGTTCACAATACTGGGCGGAAGTGGATGCGCCCGTGCTTTGTCATATCCCCGGCTCTGTACAAGCGGACACGCATGACTTTCCTGCGATTGAAAGTGCTGTTGGGGCGGGTGGCGCCACAAACAATGGTTTTACTACAATTTCGTAGGTGTTAAACTATATGAATGGATCTCCTCATTGCCGAGCTTAACCACAAATATGCAGAGTTTTTAGAGGCCATCAAAAAACACAGTCTCCCTAAGACTTCCAGAGCTGTATACGAATACTTCGACATCATTCAAGGGCAGAAAACCATACAGAATATACTCGAAACTGATAAACAGGAAATTGCCACCAAGAAAGCAATCGTGAATTCCGGTACCAGTTCAACCCAGAGTAGTCGAGACGAAATCATCAGACGAATCGACAGGAATTCGCTCTCATATAGCCACGATCTCATTTACAACAGGATGTATGCGCCTATGAAAGCATACAAGGAATCGACCGATCACCTTGATGAAAAGATACTGACCGGTATGTCTCTACTGTTTCAAAACGAATCGATTTCTGAAAAACTGATGGGTACCTGGGAGCAATTTAAGCTCTACTGCGCGCTAGATGACTTGGTTATCTGGATGGAGAGAATCCACGCCACTCTTGTAAAGAAGTTGCTGGAAATAGAGAAACCGGAACCGGTAATTGCATTCGACGCACCTAGCAAAATCGGCATCGTAATTGATGACGATAAAGGCATATATCGATCTGATGATGATACGCAATTCTATGCCATTAGCCGGACAAGTATGAGATTGAAACTGGTCAAGTATTTGGCCACAAAAGATAACTGCGGCATTGGGGAACTGGAAAAGATCACAGAGCAAACTACCCACGTCACCATGAAATCCGTGCCGGAAATCAATAAGCTTTTCCGAGAAAAATTGAATCTTACCGATGATCTGATTCTCCGCCCCAATACTGGAGGCTATTCTCTAAACAAAGACGTTTTTGACATAACGATCAAATAATACTTTTAGGTGGTGTTAATAAGTAGGCACGACAGAGCGGTAAATACGCTCTATTTTTATAGTTTTTTCAAATCAAACCCACGTAGAGGTATATTTGCCAATCTGCGACCATTAACTCGTGGTCGAATTTAACAAACAACTCGTGAGGAGGTTACAAGCCTACTGGAAAACCCGCACCGGCGAGGATATTTCTGATGCCACGGCTAACGAATATCTCAACTCCTTTGCCGATCTCTATGAATCATTTCTGGAGTTCGCCAATCCGAAATATGATGCGCCTTTGACAGTCAGTGAGCGTCCCGTCCAGCCAACGCTTTAGCGCGGCGGACGGGACGCATGATGACTTGCTAGTTAACTAACATAACAAGAATGACAATTAACATAAACAAATGGGATACAACAAATTTATCAAGTCCGGTAAGACCTTAGAGATATATCAATATGAACGATCTAGACAAATTCGTGAGGGATCATGCCGGGGCTATAAAGGCAAAGATGGTGTGCCTGGTCTGGCTTCTGGTGGAGGCGATCCATTATCACCCCAAGAATTCGAAGGAAAGCGCAAAGATAACGCGTCCCGCGCATCTATGGCTTTTAGACGGCTTATCCTATCTAACCTTGGAGGATCTGAATTACCTATACTCGTTACTTGTACATACAAAGAGAACCAAACTGACATCAAACAGGGATACGCGGATTTCACGGCTTTTGTCCAAGCTCTCAGATATAAATACGGCCCACTTTTTCGGTACATCGCAGTACCAGAATTTCAGCGCCGTGGAGCCGTTCATTTCCACGCTCTGTTCTGGGGGCTACCCGAAACCACAGTTGAAACAGAGAGACATACCAGATTGGTTGCAACACTGTGGGGACACGGCTTTGTCTACCTGAAAGAGACTGACGGCAATGACAAACTATCGTCATATCTCGCAAAATACATGGCCAAATCATTCATAGATTACAGATTGAAGAATCAGAAAGCGTACACCTGCTCACGTAATCTCTTACGTCCGCAAATCGTCGGCAACATCAGCAACTTCACTCTAGATGCTGTTATTCAAGAGTTTGGCGTCGCTGGTAAAGCAGTAACTGATCGAACTTACGACACTCATTGGCTCGGAAAAGCGCATTATCGCGTCTACAATCTTGACTGATTAATTTTTAGGAATACAATTATCGCAATGAAATATATTTTATACTGCAGAAAATCCACTGATACCGAAGACAAGCAAGTATTGTCTCTGGAATCGCAACAAAAAGAGCTGACTGATCTGGCCAAAAATCAAGGCATTGAGATTGTTGCCATTTTGACTGAAAAGAGATCAGCTAAAGCTCCAGGTCGTCCAGTTTTCAATGAAATGCTCGCCATGATTAGCGCCGGCAAGGCTGACGCGATTCTCTGTTGGAAGATCGACCGCTTAACTCGCAACCCAGTCGATGGTGGCCAGATTCAATGGCTATTACAGACCGACAAGATCAAGTGCATCCGAACATTCGAGAAAAGCTATTTTCCGTCTGATAACGTGCTTCTTATGAGCATTGAGCAGGCTATGGCTAACCAGTATATTCGTGATTTGAGTACCAATGTGAAGCGTGGTAATAGAGCCAAAATGGAACATGGTGGCTGGCCTAGTCGCGCACCTTTTGGATATGTAAACGATCGAGGTACAAAAACCATTAAGATCGACAAGAAGATTTCACCTTATATCGTCCGAGCTTTTGAGCTATATGCTACAGGTGGATACAGCGTTAAACAAATCTCTGACATTTTATACCAAGAAGGCTTACGCACAGCTTCCGGCGGTAAGGTCTGCAAAAATCAGATACACCGAAATCTATCTCATAAATTCTATATCGGCTTTATGGAAAGAGAAGGTAAGATATATGAAGGCAAGCATACGCCCCTCATTTCAAAAGAACTATTTGACAAGGTACAGGACGTTCTCAACGGTAAACTTCATGCCAAGGTCAAAAAGCATTTCTATTCAGCTCGTGGATTTTTAACTTGCGCCTCATGCAGCTGTGCCTTAACCTGCGACACCAAAAAGGGCTTCAAGTATTACTACTGCACTAATGGCAAAGGCAACTGCGAGGAACACAAAAAATACATGAGATCAGAATATATTGACGGACTCATCTCACAGAAATTCCTTGACCTCAAGATCGACGAGGAAATGATCGCTATCTCCGGCGAGGCTTACAAGGTCAAATACAATGAACGGGCTGATCGTACCAGACTACCACTGGAAAACCTCTCCAACGAGCTTAATTTACTTCTAGAACGAGAACTAACCCTCACAGACGGCTACAGCTCCAAACTCATCAGAGAAGAAGTTTACAAGCTTAAGCTACAGGAGATCGAAAACAAAAGGGTGGAAATCAAGAAACAAATTAAGGATCTCCAAGCCAAAACTGGACCAACAGTTGCCACTTTCGAACAAGTCAAAAATGTATTCCTGGACGGCAACAAAGCCTCGGCACGGTATCTGGTCGTAGATGACCAAGAAAAGCGAAAGATGCTAGAAAAGCTACTTTCGAACGCTTCTATCAAAAATGGAAACATGGCTCAATACCAATTCAAAAGTCCTTATTCAGCTCTTGCAAAAGCACCCAAAAACAACGATATCGAACTATTTGATACGTACCCCTTTTAGTAGACACTTCTAGAACCTAGACTAGCCAGTAAATGATTTCTGTATTGTACTGGCGTCATTTTGTTTCTGGTCCACTGCTTTCTTTCGTTGTTGTAGTATTGCATATATTCGGCGATTTTTGAACGAAGCTCTTCGAATGAATTGCAAGTCTTGTAATCGAGTTCGTCTTTCAGGTGGCCAAAGAACGATTCGATCGGTGCGTTGTCGATGCAGCTGCCTTTGCCTGACATCGACTGAACCATCTTCAACTCTTTCACAAGCTCAATGTAACCCGGATGCGTGTAGTGAAATCCTTGGTCTGAATGAATCATGGCGCTTTCACACAACTCTGGTGGAATCTTTTTGATCGTGTCTCTCACCAAGGATATTTCTAGGCCAGGGGAAACATTCCATGCCACCACCTCTCCGCTCGCGATATCCTTAACAACCGAGAGGAAAACGAACTCATTCTGGAACGGTATGTAGGTGATATCGGTGCAAAATACTTTGTATGGAACGAACTGGACGAATTCTCTTTGGAGCTTGTTCGGAAATATTCTGTGCTCCAGTCTTTTCTTCATGATGGCCTTGTATGGGTTCTTTCTTCTAACCTTGGCGATGAGGTCGTACTTCTTCATGATTCGCTGTATCTTCTTGTGATTCATGGCTTTAAGCTCCATTTTAATGCTTCTCCAGCCCAATTTACCCTTGCCTTCATCGAAGACCTTCTTCACTTTTAGGTAGTCGTCATAATCCTTGTCCGGCTCGTTTGCATGTTTTAACCATTTGTAATATCCGCCTCTTGAGACGTCGGCTAGTCCACAAAGGACGTTGACGTCGCCTCCTAGATCTCGTACAAGCCTGTATTTTTGGTGCGGCCTGAGTTTCTCTCCGCTCTTTTGGCCCGGAGTTTTGCTAAAA
>CAIQIZ010000010.1 GCA_903872035.1 uncultured bacterium
CCTCGAAGTTGGAACCATTCCATGATATCTTTTTTCATGAAAAAGGCGTTGTTTATGTGATTGGTAATTGGGAAACTACAAATCACAGCGTAACACCGCCTTTTTCATTAGATATCCACAACACTAATTCTCCAAGAACCATATCCGCTTGCACATTATTCGCGACTTTCCTATACTTCTTTCCATGAAAATACTAGTCGTAGAAGATGATAAAGATACGGCTGAATTGGTCCGGAACGGACTGGTTTCCGGCAATAATACAGTCGAAGTCGCTAACGATGGGGCTAACGGCTCTTTCCTAGGCCGAAGCTACGAGTATGACGCAATCGTCCTCGATTATTCCCTACCAAAAAAGGACGGCCTGATGGTCTGTAAAGAAGTTCGTGATTCCGGCAGATCGACTCCCATCATCTTCCTTTCTGTGAACGACGATCAAGAAACGAAGATGGCCGCTTTCGAGCGTGGCGCAGATGACTATCTAACAAAACCATTTTTCATGAATGAATTGAATGCCAGAATCAAAGCCCTCAATCGTCGTCCAATATTGATCGGCAGCACCACGCTTTCGGTCGCTGATCTCACGCTTGATACTGAAAAACATATCGTCAAGCGCGGTAGCAAGCCTATTCATATGACGAACAAAGAATTCAGCTTGTTGGAATACCTCATGAAAAATATCGGTGTGATCCTTTCACGGGCGCTTCTCATGGAGCACGTCTGGACCGCAGACAGCAATATGTTCTCCAATACCGTTGAGGCCCATATCAGAAATCTTCGCAAGAAGATCAATGCTGGCAATAAACCCAATCTGATCGCCAACATTCCCGGACGAGGCTATGCTATAGATACGCCGGAAAATCTGAGGAAAATATAAGGCGACATAAGTGCCGGTTCAGAACTGTGGGCCAGTTTGAAACGGGACATGTGCTGACCTAGAGCTGAATCTTCACGATTTCTTGAACCTATTTTTATCCTTTCTTGAGACTTTCTTCACGGTTTCTTCATTTCCGTTTGATACGCTCAATGCGGTTATGAGTCGAGATAACCTTTACGAATCTATATTTTGTTTTAATGACGAGTTCATCTTCTTCCGCGGCCAGAGATCCGCAACATCACTGGCCGTCCGTTCGTAGTCTGTTAGTGTCTTGTATAACTTGAGTATTCCACTCATTTTTTCCGGCAGGCAGGTTCTAGCATAGCCGCGCGGTCCTATAGGCGTCCGCGCTGCTGTGTTGTATACTATAATTCAATTATGGATTCAGCTATAGAAAAAGAACTTAAGGACCAGCGCGAACTTATCCAAAAGATCTACGTTTCGGTTGAGAAGACTCGCAAGTACTATCTCTGGACGGTGTGGATAACAGTGATTGTTTTCGTGTTGCCGCTAATAATCATGGCCTTCGCGCTTCCCTATTTCATAAACACTTATAGCAGCCTCTTGAACGGCAGCTCCCTAGGATTGTAAAAGGCATCAAATTTTGAGTACAAAAAAAGCGCACGCCACCAACTTGGTGAACGGCGCTTTCGAAAACCAGACTTGCCACCTGGCTTGTCTGGTTACTGAACTGTCCGGTAAAACTTCCGGGTCGGACCAGTGCTCAACGTGATCTGATTACCGACCATCGTACCTTCGGTCGCCCAAACTCCACTTTTAAGATCAGTGGTGGACTGCACGATGACACTCTTTCCTGATGCAACGTTAATAGCTGTCAGCAGGACCTTGTTGCCTTGACTGCTGATCTTCAGCGTCGGCCGCGGATTGATCTGTAGGGTCAATTGACCATTCGCAACGCCGCCAGCGGAATTCGTCACGGTGCAAATCATGGTAATCCCAAATCCGTTAGGATAACCAGTAGCTGGGGTGATTTGTGTCAACCATTGCTGAACATCACTGAGCGTTACCGGTTGGAAACACACAGTACGGATCGGCGGCCCCCAAACCTCGTTGACCATTCCACTTCCGCTCTCAAAGTTCTTGAACAGTTGATCATTGGGACCAGGGCTACTCGCCGCCCACGCTGCACCGTAGGTCCATGGACCGTAGTCAATGCCAGCTATGCTCGATAACGAGACCTGGTTCTCCAGAGTATTCTTGACTGCTGGAATTTCCTGGTAGCCCATTCCGAGAAGGTTGAAGGGTGACTGCGACCAGACATGCGGCCAGAACCAAACTACCAGATTTGTAGGAATCGCCGGCTGGTAAAAGCTATCCACAGGAAGCAGGTTACCGAGGCTATTGGTAATACCACCATTCTTGTAGAAGCTCGCCTCTGTCGCCGTCGCCCAATCTGAATATCCTGGTTGTGAGGAGTCTGGTCCGAGAACCGCGACCAACTCGGCACCAAACTGACTGCCATTCAAGTCCTTTGGAAATACCGCGGGTGGCGATACTTTCACAGGAGTGACCGGCGATGTCATTGGGACCGGAGCCGTGCTGCTGGTGTTAGCACCGACAGTGTTTCTGTCGCCGACCGGTAAGGTCGCGCTAACATTGGCCGTAGCTTCATCTCCTGCCAAGCTCGCCGTTGGGAAAGCCGTAAACAGTACGGCTACTGCACAGACCGTAAGGCCTGCCACTTTGATCATATTTCTTCTCATTGTCTACCTTTCATTTAACACCCCAATTTCAACCGAATACTCAGAGATAGAGCGTCAGTAATCAATAGTTCTCTTCTATTGTCAAATTGCGGGTCATTGGTTATGCTGTCTCCTTTCTAGCAGATGCTTGCTTATTTGTCAAGGTCGGTGTAGGATATATTTACACATTCTACACCTCACCAATCATGAGTACCGTGTGTGATGATTGTTGAGAATTCACGTAGATTGGGCACCCCACGATTGTGAGGTGCCATATTCTTAATCGCCACTTATATGTGAGCATTTACGAGATTCTCGCTAGCCGCTATACTATAAGCATGCCGAGTTCTTACACTCTTATCTACGCCATAATCGCGGGGCTTGTTCCCTCTTTTATCTGGCTCTTCTTCTGGCTTCGCGAGGATGCAACGGATTCCGAGCCACGCTCGATGCTGGTCGGCACATTCATTGCCGGCATGCTAGCCGTCATAGCAGCGCTATTTGTTGAAAAGTACATCTCTGATATGGTCAGCAACGAATCGACACGATACATTTGGTGGGCCGCCACCGAAGAGATCCTCAAATTCATCGCTGTGGCGATCATCGCCCTAAATTCCCATTACAACGATGAACCTATTGACGCTATGATTTATTGTATTGTCGCTGCTTTAGGCTTTGCTGCTGTGGAAAATATGCTTTTTGCCATGGGACCGCTCTCCGCCGGCTCGATAGCCGAAAGCGTGGTCACAGGGAATATGCGCTTCATTGGCGCTTCATTGGTGCATACCGTTTGTTCGGCCGTCATCGGCTTTTCGCTAGGCCTCACCTTTTATCGCCACTGGATCGTAAAAGTAATTGCTCTACTAGTCGGGTTATCCGCAGCCATCACATTGCATGCCGCATTCAATTTGTCTATAATATCCACATCAGGTAGCGATACGCTCCGAGTCTTCGCCTGGGTCTGGGCAGCGGTAGTCATTCTCATCGTGTTATTCGAGGAAGTAAAGGCGGTTAGACCGAGAACAACAATTCGAAAAGTATAATAATTATTTAATTCGCTTATTGAAAAACATATGGCAAAAGACAAGAGATCATTTTTTGAACGTTTGACCGGAACCGTCAAAGTGGCAGATGAACAAGAAGAGGAAACGGTTACAAAGCCGGTCAAAACGAATGGGCACGGCAACGGATCCCCCGCCTCTTGGATGGACACTGAAACCGAAGAGGAGGGAGAGCTGACTGTCGATGTTTACCAAACGCCTGATGCCATCGTCATCAAGTCTATGATCGCTGGTGTTCGCCCTGAAGATCTAGATATTTCCATAACCCGTGAAGTAGTCACCATACGCGGCAAACGCGAAGAGGAACGAGTGGCTCGTGATGAAGACTACTACAGCCGAGAACTTTATTGGGGCTCATTCTCCCGCACTATTTCCCTGCCAGAAGAGATCGACGTCGATGAGGCTGAAGCTATCGAGAAGCACGGCCTGCTCATATTGAAACTACCGAAGTTAGACAAAAAGAGGCTGTCAAAACTCAAGGTTAAGACTGGATAAACCAAAAAATGCCTTCGAATCGATCGAGGGCATTTTTTATTGATCTCTTAAATATCTAGAGTTGCCAACTTAGCGTTGGACTGGATGAATGATTTTCGTGCTGGTACATCGTCACCCATGAGCATATCGAATACTTTGTCGGCATCCTGGGCATCTTCAATGTTCACCTGCTTCAAAATACGTTTGTCTGGATCCATAGTAGTTTCCCAAAGCTCATCTGAGTTCATTTCTCCAAGACCCTTGTAGCGCTGGATGGAAATTTTAGCTTTCTTGGGATCGGCTACGGAAATGTCGCCCGCACTCCCACGTCGGCCCACGGCGCTGGAATCGGCAGCGTTACCTGCGTCTTCACCAGCAGCCTCTAACAACCTTTCTTTATCTGCCTCCATTTCTTCATCTGTCATCTCTATCATCTGGGACTCGTCAACTTTGCCAAGCACCTTATTCTTCTCTTCATCGGAATAGAAATACAAAATCTCCTTGCCACGCTTCACCTTGTAAAGCGGCGGCTGAGCAATATAGACGTGGCCACCATCTACTAGAGGACGGAAATATCTGTAAAGCAACGTCAAAATAAGCGTGCGGATGTGCGCGCCGTCCACGTCGGCATCGGTTGCTAGAATGATCTTATAATATCGCAAACGACTGATATCGAAGGTGTCGCCGATCGCGGTACCAAAAGCCAGAACAAGATTCTTGATCTGTTCAGAACCTAACATGCGATCCAAACGTGCGCGTTCAATATTCAAAATCTTTCCGCGCAAAGGAAGAATGGCTTGTGTGCGTCGATCTCTTCCCTGCTTGGCTGTACCTCCAGCTGAATCTCCCTCTACAATGAACAGTTCCGATTCGACAGGATCAGATGATTGGCAGTCGGCTAGCTTGCCCGGCAAAGTCATTCCCTCGAGTGCACCTTTGCGCAATACGGAATCCTTGGCAGCTTTTGCAGCCTTACGAGCCTTCATGGCTAGAATCACCTTGTTTACGATGGCTCTGGCATCATCCGGATTTTCTTCAAGGAAAGCGTTGAATGCGTCACCAAAAACCGTTCCTACGGCACCCTGGGCCTCCATACTGCCCAACTTGGCCTTGGTCTGACCCTCGAATTGGATCTCGCGGAGCTTTACAGAAATGACGGCCGTCAATCCTTCCAAAGCGTCATCGCCAGTGAATGTATCTTCTCCATTCTTGGCTAGATTGTTGTTCTTGGCATAAGTATTCAAAATGCGCGTCAAAGTCGTCTTGAATCCGGTCACGTGCGTTCCGCCTTCGGGTGTGTGGATATTGTTAGCGAAAGCCAGAATGCGCGCCGAGACATCGTCTGCATATTGCAGAGCGACTTCGACTGATTCAACCCCTTCGACTTTCTTCTCGATATAAAAGATATTCTTGTGAATAGGCTTCAAAAGCTGATTCGTGAACTTGATCAGTGAGACCAGACCTCCTTCGAAGAAGAATGTGTAAGAAGGAGCCTCGACGCCTGTCTCTCGGAGATAGAACAATTCATCATCAGAACCGAACCCCGGTATCTGAGAGCTTGCATCTATGACGCTTATGCGCAGGCCAGGAACGAGATAGGCTTGCTGTCGCATGTGAGCAACGATGCGATTCCATTCGAACTTGATACCTTCTTTGAATATTTCCAAATCTGGTTCGAATGTGACAATAGTTCCATGAGCCTTGGTGCTTCCGATTTTTTTGACCTTGGCTTTTGATATGCCCTTGGAATATTCCTGTACATAAATGCCATCATCCTTATGAACGACGACCTTCATGTAAATAGACAGCGCATTTACGACTGACGCACCGACTCCGTGCAGACCTCCTGAGACTCGATATCCGCTGCCTTCACCTCCGAATTTTCCACCAGCGTGAAGAGTGGTCATAATAGTCTCCAAAGCGGAAACTTTTGTTTGTTTATGTACGTCTACTGGAATACCGCGGCCGTTATCTGCAACTCTGATCCTATTGCCAGGCAGGAGTACGACTTCTATATCATTGGCGAAGCCTCCCATCGCTTCATCGCGGGAGTTATCGAAAATTTCTGTTATCAAATGATGCAAACCGTCTGGACCAGTCGTACCGATGTACATTCCGGGACGCTTGCGAACAGGCTCCAATCCTTCTAGTACAGTAATTGACGAAGCGTCATAACCACCGGATTTATCCGATGCTGCACTCTTCTTGATCTTTTTCTCAGCGATTTTTTCGGCCATTTTAAGTGAATCTTATATATAAACTCCAGCCCGGCCTCTCTTCCCATAAATAAAAAAGCGTACCTGCTTTTACTGAAATAGTATAGCAGAAAGCCGTCTGAAATGCACGTTTTTATACACAGTTAATGTGGCTCGGTTGAGCCGTGCATTTTGAGACACAGTGCTATATTTGACGCCAGAATATCTGGTTAACTTTTCAGTCAAGTTTTCTCGTGTGCGCAGGGCAGGATTTGAACCTGCGTAGCCCATAGGGCGATGGATTTACAGTCCATTGCAATTGACCGCTCTGCCACCTGCGCAAAAAGCGAATTTTACGGAACCAGTTGATTCTACCCTATTTGCTCATTGCTTTCAATTCAATCACGATCTGATCGAGCGAAGTCGCCGCTTTGACCAAGAATTTTTGCGCACCCAGAGCCCGTGCCTTTTCGATATCTGATGGACGAGAAAGATTGGAAAGGACCATCTTGGGGACTGATTTCAAGCGGCTGTCTGTATTCACCACCTGCAAGATGTCGAAGCCGCTCATGCCTGGCAAAATCAAGTCGACGACGATCACGTGAGGAATCACAGTTTTCAGTGTTTCCAAGGCTGCTTCTCCGTTCTTGGCGTGAAAGAGGTCGAATCCGGCCGTGACCAGCTTCTTACCGAGGATAGTTCCAATAAGCTTGTCATCCTCGACCCAAAGAATCTTTCTCTTCCCTTTCTTGCTGCCATCGTCTGCAGTCACGTGGCTCGTTAACTTGATATAGTCGAATTGACGATTGATCTTCTCAACCACAGCAGCTGGATCAGTATGAAAGGCCATTATGAATTCGGTCACGCTTCCAGGTGGGACATTCCTCATATTGAATGGCACACCATGTGTGGAGATCATGAAGACAGGAATCCTTGATAAAAGCCTTTCCTGCTGCTTCTTGTTCAATATGTCATATCCGTCGGCCCCTGGGAGGGTCACGTCGAGGATCACCAGATGCGGCAATAATTCGTATATATTCTTCAGTCCTTCGGCGCCATTTTTGACCAGATAGACATTCTCATAGTGGTCCTTTCGAAGAGCGGCTACGACTTTCTCGCCAAATCCGCCATCTCCCGTGATAAGCAATATTTTCTCGCTTTTAGTAGGATTAGTAGGATCGATGGCTGCCATAGTGTTGGAACTAGTGGCAAAATTGTACCATATTTAACTCACTGAACCAACGAGGCTTATCAACATGACTAGATGTATCCCTGAATCGCTTTCCGAATCGTATCGACCGGCAATGAGAAGCTTATATTGCTAGAACCATAGACGGTGGCAACGTTTATACCTATAACATTTCCGTTCAAATCCACAAGCGGTCCTCCGGAATTGCCAGGATTGATCGATGCGTCCGTTTGTAATATGCCTGATAACTGTTCCACATTGCCGTTGCTATCGTAAGCCTGGATAGACCTATTCATTCCTGAGATTATGCCGACCGAAACTGAATTGCTGTACTCGCCCAATGCGTTTCCTATAGCCACTACAGTCTGACCGAGTTTCAACGTTGATGAATCGCCGAAGCTGGCTATCGTCGGATAATTGCCATCGATCTTGATGACCGCTATGTCATTCGTAGGATCACGATATATGACATTGGCTGTTTTCTGAGCACCAGTCGACAAGAGGACGGTATATTTGGCAGATGCCTGGTTGACTACGTGTTTATTAGTCAATATGTATCCATCGTGAGAGATGAGAAACCCGCTTCCAGCACCGACTTTTTGCAAAGTCGAACCCTTCTGTTGATATACCGGCACTTGGAAACCAAAATTCTGGAAGAGCGGATCATTCCCGAAAGGATTCACATAAGTGACCTGGAGATTGGGTACTGCTTCCGATATGACAACCGAGACTACAGCGGGAGCAGCCTTGGCCACAGCACCAGTTAGTAACTGATCTTGGCTTTTTGGGCTATTCGAGGCTATGTCTTGAACTTTTGCTATGTCCTGCTGAGCCGTGGTCAATGTCTGCGCAACCGATGCCTGATTTGCCGAGAGAGATTGAAGATTGGACTGCACAGATCCTAACTGGCTTTCGAGCATTGCCACTCTATTAAGAGAGTAGACTCCAACCCCTAGCGAGAGAAGAATGATCAGAGTAGTTATAGTCTTGAATATAGCATTCATACGTAATGTACGAATAAGCTCGCTATTTTGGTTAAGGTCAACCCCATCAAATCTGCCATCACTTATGACTTCTTCGAATCTCCTTTGATCGTTGCGATCGCTTCCTGGACAGTCGTCATGAATTGAGCCGGGAATATGATGGTCGAATTCTTTTCTGTAGCTATCTCCGACATGGTTTGAAGTGTGCGCAATTGCAGAGCGACTGGATGTGCGGCGATGATGTCAGCGGCTTCGCCAAGCTTGACTGCAGCCTGGAATTCGCCTTCGGCGGCCACGATCTTAGCACGGCGCTCGCGTTCCGCTTCGGCTTCCTTGGCCATAGCACGCTGCATATTGTCCGGCAAAGTGATGTCCTTGATTTCTACAGCCGTAACTTGAGCTCCCCAAGGTTCTGTATGAGCATCAATAACATCTTTGATCTGCATATTGATATCGCTTGTTTGCGAAAGCAGTTGGTCTAACGAAAATCGACCGACTACATTTCTAACCGTCGTCTGACTTATTTGGTTGACGGCATCGTATACGTTTTCAATCGCGACAACTGATTTTTGCGCATCGACGATGTGATAGTAAGCCACAGCCGCGATGTCTATGGAAACATTATCTTTCGTAATGATCTTCTGCGACGGAATATTCATAGTGATCGTCCGCAAGGTCACCTTTGTCATTCGCTCGAATATTGGTATGAGAATGATGAGCCCAGGTCCGCGGACTCCGGTGCACTTACCCAGAAAGAAGATAACGCCGCGATCATACTCTTTGACTACTTTTAGAGATAATGCGAGTAGGATGACGACGATTATTAATATGGTGAATAACATGATGTTTGTAGTATAGCGCCAAAAACCGATTTGTACATATTATCAAGCCTTCTGTTTCTTGACCTTCTTCCCCACCCCGAACTTCTCCTGTAACTTGAACAATTCATCCCGAATCAGCGCCGCCGATTCGAAGTCGAGCGCCTTAACAGCTTCAGCCATCTGCTCTTCTTTGAGCTTCATAAGCTTCTTGGGATTGCTCTGCGCCAAAACTTCATCTATCTTCACCATTTCATTTACAGCCTTATCGTGATCAGAACGCAATTGGTCGGTTATATCATGAATAGCCTTGATAATGGTCTGCGGCGTAATGCCATGCTCCTTGTTGTAAGCGACTTGAATGGCGCGACGTCGATTAGTTTCCTTAATAGCGCGATCCATTGAACCCGTAAGGTTGTCAGCATACAGGATGACCCTTCCAGCTGCGTTACGAGCCGCTCTACCAATAGTTTGCACTAGAGCCGTCTCAGAACGAAGGAAGCCTTCTTTATCGGCATCAAGGATTCCAATAAGCGTCACTTCAGGTAAATCTAATCCTTCACGTAAGAGATTGACGCCAACAACGATATCGTACTTCCCTCTACGAAAATCAGTAAGAATTGTAATGCGGTCAATCGTTTTAATATCGCTGTGAAGATATGCCGCCTTAATCTTCTTTTCAATAAGAAATTCAGACAAGTCCTCGGCCATTTTCTTTGTGAGCGTAGTTGCCAGAACACGCCCACCTTTTTTGATAGTAGCGATTGTTTCATCAATGAAGTCGAATATTTGGCCTCTGTAATCACGTCGAGAAGAATCCTTCATCTCGCCGCCGGCCCACAGCGCTCTCGCTGAAGGATTCTTCTCTCCTTCCTTAATAGGCCGTATTTCCACTTCAGGATCTACCAATCCAGTCGGCCTGATCACTTGTTCAACAATTTGCTTCGAAGTCTCTCGCTCGTAATCGGAAGGCGTCGCCGACGTGTAAACCATGGGTCCGATCCTCTCCAGGAATTCATTGAATTTCAATGGCCTATTATCTTTAGCCGACGGCAAACGGAAGCCGTGCTCAATCAATGTTTCTTTGCGAGAAGCGTCGCCGGCATACATTCCATTAAGTTGCGGAATAGTAACATGCGATTCATCAACTATCGTAAGAAAGTCTGGCGAGCCATCCGCCTTGTGCGGGAAATATGCAAGCAAACTGTCCGGCGGTTCTCCAGGCATTTTTCCAGAAAAATGGCGTGAGTAATTCTCTATGCCGTTCGTGTATCCGATTTCCCTGATCATTGAGAGATCGTATTTGACTCGGCGTTTTAGACGCTCGGATTCAAGCATTTTTCCGGCTTTATCGAGCTCTTTCAGCCGCAATTCCAGTTCAGCTTTGATGGTTTTTATAGCTCGATCACTTTGTTCATCGTTGGAAATGAAATGTTTGGCTGGAAAGATGAAGATCGTCCTATTATTAGGCGCCGATCGGCTCAAGAAATCATTCGCCTCGCCGCCGGCCCACGGCGCTCGAGCCGAATGATCTCTTTCGCCTCCGTCGCGAATCGCACGCGACACAGGATCTAACTCAGTGATCTGGCTAATTGTAGAACCTTCGTATTCAATGCGGTATATCGTTTTCTCATTCACCGGCATTACTTCTAAGGTATTTCCAAGCGCTCTGAATTGGCCGGAATTGATATCGGCGTTGGTTCTTTCAAAGTGAATATCGATAAGCTTGCGGATAAGTTCGGCTCGAGACAGTTTCATGCCAACCGATAATTTGAGATTTACCTTTTCATATTCTTCCGGACTACCCAAACCATAGATACAAGAAACTGAGGCAACAATGATTACATCCTTTCGCGTAAGCAATGCCTGTGTAGAAGCGTGACGTAATCTTTCAATCTCTTCATTTATCATCGCTTCCTTCTCGATATAAGTATCCGTGGCCGGCATGTACGCTTCTGGTTGATAATAGTCGTAATACGACACAAAGTAATGCACGGCGTTATTTGGAAAGAATTCCCTGTACTCTTGAGCCAGTTGTGCTGCCAAAGTCTTGTTATGAGCGATAACCAGCGTAGGTTTACCGTAATCAGCAATGACATTCGCCATGGTAAAAGTCTTTCCTGACCCAGTGACTCCAAGCAAAGTCTGACGATCAAATCCCTTAGACAAACCTTCATTCAAAGACAAAATCGCCTTCGGTTGATCGCCGGCGGGCTTATATGGAGTGGCTAGCTTGAATGGTGAATTTTTCTGCATAGGTGAAACCTCTACAACAGAGATACTATACAGCACCTAGATATTTCGGCAATTGGCCGCGAAAACGTGTAGAGGTCTGACCTCTACAAAAAAGCCGCAAACTCCGCTGTTTAGGCGAAATCTGCGGCAAAATCACTGAGGCAGGCTGCTTACTGGCTAAAATTCGTCAGTATCTCCCGTAGGTGCAGGAATCCAGCGTCCATCCAAAGTATACTCATAACGATCACGACTCATCTTATTAGGATGATGCGGCCTAAACCAGCCATAATGACCAGGCTTAGGCCGCAATAACGGCCGCTGACTCCTACGTGAAGTGAACGGAATTTCCTCTTGAGATAACCGAACCAGCAACAGTTGCCACTCTGCTTCGCTCAGCCACTTATCGGGATCCTCTGGAGACCGAATGACGGGTTCCGGTTGCGGACTCCCGTTATGCTTCCAGGCATGCAAGTCCGACTCCCTGGGTGCGAGACCGCCCTTCTTCTTCCGTGTGAATACTACTTCTGACATATGATGACCTTTCTATGTGCTAAATCTGCTTTCATTCCCATTCCGCCACTGCGGGTGAGACAAGCAAATCGGGTCCCAACTCTTGTTTGGAACCCGATCTTGTAACCAAATAATGAGGAGAATTTCGTTACAAAGGCCGATTCCAAACACGCTTGCAAATGCGAAGCGTATAGGAGTTCAAGACGACCTTAGTAAAGGTGAAATTCATTGTGACATTAGTCTAGCGGATCTCCATATGAAGTCAATAGAAGTTATGCACATAAAAAGTGGACCTCGCCGAGTCACCGACGAGGTCCGGTCATTGGGTTTTAGTTATTCAGTCTCTTCGTGAGCCTCCACTTCTTCTTTACCGGCATGTAGTCCGCGGTATATCCCGCCGAACGGCACATAAGCCGGGGGTTGTTGTTCTGATGTTTGATCCGTGCCAGGCGAATGTCCATCCGCCTCGTCCACTATGCAATCAGGTTTACTGATACCAACATTTCTGATTCCATTCATGGCAAACGACTCCGTCCGAAGTTAATAATACAACATCTTTTTGAGATTTGCTACTTCCTCAACATCACCCTTTTCACCGCCTGTAGGATGTGGGGCTCCCCCATTTCATACAATTCAATAAGTTCTTCGGACTTTCCAGATTGACCAAATTTATCATTCACTCCGATAAATTCAATGGGAGTTGGGATGTGCTTTGCTAGACATTCAGCAACTGCTGATCCCATACCAGAAATTATTTGATGTTCTTCAACTGTCACGATAGCCCTGGTCTCATGCGCTAATTTGATTATCGCAGCTTCGTCTAAAGGTTTGATCGTAGACAAATTCATCACCACAACCTTCTTTCCTTCAGAATCCAGCTTCTTCGCAGCCAATAATGCCTTATGAAGCAGAGCACCTGTGGCGATTATTCCGACATCGTAAATAGTCTCGCCCTTTTCGCTCCAGACGTTTCCCCTTCGTTTCGCTGCGCTCAAGTCGGGGAAAGTCTCTCCGCGAACCGGGCTCGTCGTACTTCCTGCTCCCTGCTCCTTGCTCCTGAATACTTCCTGCGCTTTCCCTATTTGAAATGGTGTCTCTTCAGTCGTCATTACCACCGACTTTTCTCTAGCTAGGCGAATGTATGTCGGTGAATCAGTTTGAGCAGCAGCAATTGTTGCCTTCTTAGCTTCAATGGAATCACAAGGCGAAATTACCACCATTCTGGGAATTACTCTCATTAATGCAATGTCTTCCAACGCTTGATGACTTCCTCCATCTGGACCAACATTGACTCCAGCGTGCGTGCCAATGATTTTTACTGGTTGATTATTATAAGCAATCGTCGTCCGTATTTGCTCCCAATTCCTGCTAGGACTAAATATTGCATATGAAGAAATGAATGGGATCTTCCCCATGGCCGCCATGCCGCTGGCTACTGTCGCCAGGTTCTGTTCAGCAACGCCGACCTCAAGGAAACGATCCGGAAACTTCTTCTTGAAAATCTCCATTTGTGTAGATTCTGTGAGATCTGCACATAGACCCACAACCCTCTTATCAATTTCAGCCGCTTTTAATAAGCCTTCTCCAAAGCCAGTGCGCATGGATTTCAATTCAACGTTGGAGTCGAAGAGTTTCGAATTGAGTTTGAGGTCGGGGTTAAGCATTGGTCATTAAGAATTAATCATTTTTACTTCTCATCCTCCCCACCGCCTTCATCGCCACCTCTATCTCCTCTTTCGTCGTCGGCGGTTTGCCGTGCCACTCGAATTTGCGCTCGAATTCGGGGATGCCTTTTGAGGGAATGGTGTAAGCGATGATGACTGTCGGCTTGTCGAAAACAGCCTGCGCTTCGCCTATGACGCGGTCTATGTCGTGGAAATTGTGTCCATCGCACTCCTCTACCTGCCAATTCCAGGCTTTCCATTTATCTACTAAGGGATTGAGCGGCATTATGTCTTCGGTGAATCCATCTATTTGAATATTGTTCCGATCAATTATCACTGTTAAGTTCTGCAGCTTCTCCTTGCCGGCCAACATGGCACCTTCCCATGAATTACCTTCATTGAGTTCGCCATCACTCATCAAACAGTAGATACGCTTGGAAGTAGTTCTACCATTATCGATCCTGTCCGCTAGAGCCAGGCCAACCGCTTGTGACAATCCGGAGCCAAGCGGACCCGATGAAGTTTCGAGCATTGGCAACCATTCGCGATGTGGATGACCTTGTAACCGTGAGCCGAGCTTGCGCAACGTCTTCAATTCAGAGACTGGAAAATATCCGGAATGCGCCATGGTCGCATATAGAACCGGACAGATGTGACCATTTGAAAGCACCAGGCGATCACGATATTCCCACGAAGGATTCTTGGGATCGTGCTTCAGTGCATGAAAATATAAGTACGTGAATATGTCGGCCATACCCAGAGCTCCGGCCAGGTGACCTGATTTGGCTTCTATCAGAGACTCGATGACGGAGCAACGGATCTCGGCGGCTTTCTTTGTGAGCAGAGAGATCTTTTCTTCTGTGAGAGGTGTAGACATTTCACAATAATTATATCATATCCACTCACCTCTACTAAATCTTCTTGAATCTCTGAATCGCGTCGATCGCATTATCACTATTGAAAATGGCTGAACCGACGACCAATCTGTCCGCGCCAGCTGCGATCAACTTCGCCGCGTTCTCTAAAGACACGCCGCCATCGACTGAAATCGAAATACCCGGATGCTTTGCCCTGATCTCTTTGACCTTATCGAGGACTTTTTCATCAAATTTCTGCTGTTGAAAGCCTATGTTGTCTATACCCATACATTGAACGAATTGGATCTGGCTGATATATGGATCTAGAACATTTACGGGTGTTTCTATGTTAATGGCCAGTCCGATTTCCGCACGATCACGGAGCAAAGTGACTGCCTCTTGGATATTTCCGCGCGCTTCGACATGAATAATGACGCGCATAGCACCAGCAGTCACCCAATCAGCAACGACTTCTTCCGGTTTATTGATCATCAAGTCGAATTCATAATTTAGCTCCTTCCACGCAGGCAATCCTTCATCTTCTATAAGAAGCTTTTCGAAGGTATCGTCGCGTTTCTTGTATGGCCAAGAAGCGTTGGGCACGAATTGACCATCACAAACGTCGACTTGCACAGTCTTAACAAAGCCTTTGATTAACTCCACTTTATCTTGAAGCTCAGCAAAGTCTTTTGGAAGTATGGCTGGGATGATTTCTATGGATTTTCTCATAAGGGTGATTTGACTGATAAGCGGCGGCAATTTGCAGAACTGTTTGTCGGATCGCTCAAGGTACCTTGGCCGGCGCCGAACGCTGTCTTCTGTTCAAAAATTTTCATTGACAGGAATGTTGCAATTTGTTGTGTAATGAAGAAGAAATATGGCTTTGTTGAGTCGTTGATTATATCATGCAAATCAATTTGTGTGAATGAAATTTTATCGACCACCGATATGACTCATCCTCTGTAGAAACGTCCCCGACCCACCGCCACAAATAAACTTCATTATTCGATACTATCTATCTGCTCAATTCTCCTCGCATGCTTCTCTTCATTGCTAAATGGTGTCTCAAGCCATAATTCAATAGCTTTCTTAGCTTCTTCTTCACTGACGAACTTTGCGCCTATCGATAGCACATTAGCATTATTATGCTCGCGTGACAGTCTTATGATGTCATCGTTGCCACCATACCAGACAGCCGTCCTGACTCCTGGAAAACGATTGGCAACCATAGCTTCACCTTGACCGGACATACCGAAAATAATGGCCCTGGTATTCCCTTCTATGTCTTGTGCCACTTTCATGGCAGCTGCCGTCATGTAGACAGGATAATCGTCTTCCGGCACCAATTCGTGGGCACCAACGTCCAAAACCTGGTATTTCTTTGATTCCAGGAACTTCTTAACCACCTCTTTCAGGGCGAAACCGGCGTGGTCGGAGGCGAGGATGAGTTGTAAGTTGGGATTAGACACAGATTTCTGGTTTTATCGCAATATTGCAATGGTTCACATTATCCTTGGCTTGAAATACCTCATCCCAATTAATGCTCCGACTATTGGTAACACAATAATTGAAATAATAAAAGTCACGACGATTGACTCGGATATTCCCAATAATAACAAATGGAGACATAGGATAAGCAATACTGAAACTGTTCCAAGCAAACAACCTTTCATCCAAGGTCTCAAGTAGCTCCACGCGCTGTTGCCTTGCCCATGTGATGATGCCATATCGTTTTATATTAATCCCCCCTAATTTATCATATTCTACCCGGAATCAGAACATCCCCATCGAGCTTCCACCCTTCAAATTCCCAGGACCTAGCGGATCTGACCCTTTCAAAAGTTCATCGTAATCCGAATAACCATCTCCATCAGTATCCTTCTTATTCAGATTTGTGCCCAGATATTTCTCCAAGATATCAGGCAATCCGTCCTTATCGGAATCTACCTTCGAGGCCTTGGCTGCTTCCTCAGATACCACCTTGGAGTCAGCTGTGTTCGTTCCATCCAGAGCAGTCATTGTGATGAGTTGCTTGTAATTGGCAGATGAATAATCGTAGCTCGTCTGATAAATACCGGTAGGTGCCGTTCCCTTTTCATATGGTGACAATTGAACAGTATATGACAGTGCATAATCTGACCCCTTATTCACATACGTGAACGGCTGGCTTGTGAATATGTCTTTGGGCACGACTGTCATAGTCGGCGTAAAGTTATACTTTGAGCCTGTAGAAGTTTTAGTCAGATCATCTAGCGAAGCTGGGTATACACCCGTATCCATTTTGTACAATGAGAGCTGGGACTGGATCGAACGTATCGTAGACATCTGTTTGCTGAATTCATATTGCGCTTTGCTTTGTCCTGTCACAGCCATCATGACATCTTCGAGATTGATGCTTGTTGCCGGTGCGCTTATCTGAACAGATTGATTGATGTTGGAGAGTCCTAATGTGACAGTCATCCGGACTTGCCGGTCAGAATTCTTTTGAGTGTCATCTGGGACCAAGCGCAAAGCGTAAGCAGCCTGGATAGGAGTGCCATTCTTGTCGGCCCAAAGCGTCAGAGCGGTATTATCACGGAAATAATCATATACCTTGCCGAAGGCCTGGCTGTTCAAATAATCCAAAGTGGATTGGTCAAAGATCAATGGATCATTCTCTTTGAAGGCTATCGAGAACTGGCTGGTCAGATCAGTGTAGAATTTCGCCATATTGCTCTTGTTGAACACAAGATCGTAACGATATGCCCTGGTCCCATTGACGGTCTCTACGATCGGATCATCTCTCAAGACCAAAGCTTGATCGGCGTCAGCCACCGTCAAGACGATCTTCAGACCCTGTGCGACTCGTTCTTTTGTGGTAGCCAATTTGTCCTGAGTCGACTGTGCCGAGTTACCCATATATCCAGCCCCGTATGTCGCCATATCTTCCGGCGTGATCTTTATCCATTTTTCTTTGATCTTGGAGATGTCAAAGAAGATGCTCGGGAATTTACTGACCATGAAGTAATAGGTATCAGCGATCTTTTCGAACTGCGCGTCTAAAGAGATATTTATATCATTCAAGTTGGTATTGGCGGTTACCTGAACCCGGCTGTTAACTGTCTGGTCTGGCAGTTTCTGACTGGCCCCAGAGATCGTACCATCTAGACTGAAGTCGGACGGAATGCTACCCAAATATTGCTGCATACCGAGCAAGCTGACCAAGAATGGCTGCGGTCTCTCAGACGGCAAATACATATAATTAGGGGTATCTTTAGAAAAAGTTACGGTCCTTCCTGAGATAGCTACAGCCGACTTACCGCTATACAATTTGGCGTCCTTTTGTATGGAGTTGACCGCATCGCTGGTTTGGAAAGTTACCGATAACCCGAAATTGCTTCCGCCATTCAGACCCAAGTAGCGATAGACTGACTTCTTGGCGGCGGGAACATTAGTCAACTGTGAAAGCGCCACTGGGTAAGCCTTATTCGTCCGATAATAGCTCTGGAGTCCCGAAAGGATGCTCTGAATATCACGGAACACATCTAGATCCATTTTGTAAGAAACATCGTCGGATGTGCTGGAGACAGTCGAGCTGAATGGTCGAGCGCCTGCCTGTCTAGGTTCCGAGACAACGTTCAACCGCAATGAATATGAGGCTGTTTTAATGTTTCCCATTCCAGCAAATATGCTAGAAGCCAATGTTTTTTGGTCATATGGCGGCCTAGCAAAAGGTCCGAGTTGCTGAGAATAGCCGTAAGCGACCAAACCACCAAGAATTATGAAGACGAATATTGCTATGAGAATACCGAAACGCTTTCCCATACCGAGCGACTGTGGCGACTGTATCGGCGGGCGGCTATTGAATACCGTTGCGGGCGCTCCTACTCCAGTATATGTCGGGAATATCGACGGCAGCTGCGCTCTCGGATCGAACTGTTGGGCCGGCGGCTGCGGAATTGGCGCAGATGCGACTGGTACGGTAGGAGCCATCGGAGCCGGCGGCGGAGTTAGTGGTACTGATTGAGAGAATGTCGTAGGTAGAGGAGGCTTTGGTGGCATCGGAGGAACCGATTGAGGAGATTGAAACGGTTTTATGTTTGGCAAAGGCTGAAAGGCTGGTCTAACTGGCGATGGATTGAATGAAGCTGGAGGCGGAACCGGTACAGGGACTGGTTTTGGAACCGGCTGGCTAGAAAACTGTGGCTTCGGCATTAGGGGTATCGATGAGGCGGTTGGTACTGGTTGCCTTGGAGGTACTGCTGCCATTGGCGCTGCAGGCGGCTTGGGAACGAACGTTGTTTGTTTAACAGCTACAGTCGGCGCCGAAGGAAGATTTGGTGGAGGCGGAGCAGATACTGGCTTTGGTGGTGGAGGTACAACTGGATTCACTCGTTGTCCAGGAGGGATTTGCGATGAAGGACCAGAGCCAGGTATTTGGTTATTTGGAGGCATGTTTTTATGCTAAATAATACGTCATTATTATAGCATGTGACATATTGTATTTTTTAGTGCCTATTGAGAGAATGTGGACAACTGCAATCAATAAGTCAGGTGCGGTTTTCCCGCTTTTATTAATTAATGAATAACGGCACTTCATTAGAAGCTGTCTGGCTTATTTGTTGTAGCCAATATCCGCACCACCGGAGGATTCAATGTATTTCCAAACTGAGATTTTACAAATCTTGCTACAGCAAGATTCATGTCCAAAATCAACTCAAATATCGCTTATCTCCGTGCTTCTTCACAGAGCTATCTTGTCACAGCAAGATTTGTAAACACGTCATTTCAAAACAGAGTGCGCCAAAGTAAGACAGCTATCTGATTTCATTATCGTACCATGCCACCAAAACCTCCAGTAATTAGGGTGAACAGCAACCCACCTGGCAAACCTGAATAAGAGTTTAACCTACACAAACCAGTCGTTTTGATGTAATCAGCTGACGATCCTGGTGGAGGTGTTGTTGTCCAATAATGACAATACGATACTTCTGTGTAACCAGATATCAAGAGTAGAATAATTATTACAACAATTACAATTAAGACTTTCTTCATAGCAATTAAACTAATCTCCCCGCCTTTATCACATGCTCCACAAGCGTATACGTATACCCCATCTCATTATCATACCAAGCAAGAACCTTTACGAGATTTCCTCCCACGACGCGCGTAAATGCCAAGTCAGCGATGGAAGCGTGACGGTTGCCGATAATATCATGAGAAACTAGATCTTCTTCGGTAGTTGTGAAGATGCCATTCCAACGAGGTTCGGCTGCGGCTTTCTTTAATAGCGAATTAACTTCCTCAGCTGTAGTATTGCGCTTGGCCAAGAATGTGATATCGACAAGAGATCCAGTAACGACAGGAACACGAATCGAGATGCCATCAAAAAGTCCTTTTAATTTAGGCATGACTTGGGTTACAGCTATAGCGGCACCTGTTGAAGAAGGGACAATGTTCATCGCGGCGGCTCTGCCTTCGCGCATGTCTTTTTTGGATGGACCATCAACCAATGATTGGCTAGCGGTGTATCCATGAACGGTGTTAAGCAGTGCTTTTTCAATACCTAATGTCTCATCAAGTATGGCAATCAATGGCGAACCGGCATTTGTTGTACACGAAGCATTTGAAGAAATCTGACACCCCTCCAATTCGCTCTCATTCATCGACATAAGGACGGTCGCGCCTTTAATCGTTGAATCTGCTTTGTCTTTGATCGGTGCAGTGACGACTACCCTCTTGGCGCCAGCTGTAATATGGGCTTGGGCCTTTTCAGATGATGTGAATAGCCCAGTCGACTCGATGACTATGTCTATATCCATAGCCTTCCAAGGCAGTTTGGTCGGATCCTTTTCGGAAATAAATTTGATTTCTGTTCCATCGACAGTAAGCAGTCCCTTTTCATCATCATGACCAACCTCGAAAGGACTGACCCCATAAGCAGTGTCGTATTTCAATAGATAAGCGAAGTTCTTCAGGCTACCGAGGTCATTGACCGCAACTATCTCCAATTCTTGCCTATCCTTGGCGATCTTCACGAAAGCTCGGCCGATGCGACCAAAACCATTAATAGCAACGCGGATTTTTTTCATGATAAAAAATGATTATGTGGATAACTAGTACGGCAATTGTAACATGTCATTAATATTCTGCGAGAAAATCAGCTATTCACAGTACTGTTGCTTTATTTGCCAAAGTAAGGCATAATGATTTTCGGACGGTAGTTAGTTAAACAATCAGTACAGCGCAGTTTTGATAACTTATGAACATTCAGACATCGCAGTTCGAAATCACACCATCAAGATTCAGTAGGCGGACAACTCCAACTCGCTCACCCGACCAACAAGACAACCCGGCCGGACCGGCCGCACTCATACCAGCAGGCTATACAGTGCCGACGCCGCCCCCGGTGCCGACTGAAGCTTCAGGACAGGAAATCGCCGACCAGGAGAAACGGGTCCACCAGATGGAAAGCATCACCGAAGAAACCCTCAGACAGTATCACCTCGATTTCTGCCAGAAGCAGAGCACCCTCGAGGGGTCGATGTTCAAGATCATCATATCAGCCGGCAAAACTCTCTGGTTGCTCGTCAGCGATCGCAAGGAGAAGATCTCCAGTCTCAAGAAGACCATCAGCAAACGGATGCGTCACGGTGCCCAAGAGATCATCGTGAATGTGAACGGTGGCCTCAGAGACCTTCGAGCTAGCATCGACCACGGCATACGAGCGATCCGGTCGCTATTCAGCCGGCGCAACGATGCCTACTACGAGGAACAGGCGATCGATTACGAAACGAAAGAGGCGCTTGAGTGCGAAAGCGGACCGCGGCGATGCCATAGGAAGCACCGGCTAAAGAAGTTTTGGTTTCACCGCCAAAACGGACGTCCCCGGTTTATCAGGAACCTGGCACAGCCTCGTTTTGCCTGATCATTGATCAGTCTCTATGAATTAGTACTTTCGCGCGGCCCTTCGTAGGACCGCGCTATTTTTATTCCAAGATTATAGCTTAACTCATCGAAATCCTTCCTCGTGAAGCAAAGGCTCTACAGAGTTTTTTTATGAGTCCTGGCCCTTCATATATCATTCCGGTGATAAGCTGGACCAAATCTGCACCAGCTTCGAATTTTTCTGCAGCCGTTTCCGGAGACAGGACGCCACCGACGCCGATGATAGTAAATCGTTTTCCAAAAGCATCACGAGTCTTGTATATGAGATCAGTCGAAAGGTGCGTACACGGCTTGCCGCTCAAACCGCCCTTGAAAACTTCTGGTGCCTCTTCACGGAATTCCAGAGAGCTGTAATCCTTATTCAGATTTCCTATGACTACCCCATTCAAGCCGAACTCGTCAATGATCTTTAGAAGGGCCTCGAATTGTGGCCAAGGAATATTTATCGGCATCTTTACATAAAGCGGCTTCTTTGACGGAACCGTTTTTATGGCCGTCAGTAATCGCCTCAAGAGCTGCGGTTGATTGAAAGCTTCCGCCCCAAAGGCATTTGGACACGAAATATTAAGGGTGTAATAATCACCAACGCTCTCTTCATTTAATCGCTTGAAAGAATAGAGATAATCTTGTATGCCGGCCTCGATCGGAACTGATTTATCATCATTAGTTCTGGCAATAGAGATACCGACGATAAAATCAGTCCCCGAAACAACCTTCGGTTCCCCGCTGGCCCACAGCGCTGAAACCGAAGGTTGTTTCTTCGCCTTATAATCTTTCAATCTCTCGATGATCTTATCCACTCCCTCATTCCGCAATCCCTTGTTTACAATAATGCTTTTCGATTTCGGCAATCTGGTCAGTCGTGGCTTCGGATTTCCTTCGCAGGCACGCGCAGTCACTGAACCAACTTCTTCCCCACCAAGCCCGATATGCGGCAAAATAAGCGGTAACTGGCCGTTGTAGTCAAAACCTGCAGAGAGGAGAAATGGCGTACGATATCTGAGACCGTCAACGGTCTTTCCGATATCCTGACCATGATAATCGTATGCCGCTCCAATGAGAGAACGTGTCAAAGCATGGTTGCTGAAAAAGACACCCTTGGCCGTCATCTGATCATGCACGTATTCTGGGTCAAATCTGAAAAATATCGGCTTTAATACGGCTTTATATAACATATCTAGTATCATTCAACATATATTATCATATCTGGCGTAATCAATCATAATTAGTATATACTTATATACATATCCATGAATATTCATGACCTCCCGAATACGCTCATGTATCTGGTGACGAACTACCCTGTCCTCGTCTACATCGTCCTTATATTGACCTCCTTTGTCGAAGGTCCTATCCTTGCACTGCTTTGCGGCATCTTCTATAGACTAGGCTTAGTCCATATCTTGCCGATCTACTTAGCTTTGATGGCTGGGGATCTCATCGGCGATTGCTTCTGGTACTGGATCGGCTATCGCTTCGGACACCGATTCATCCAACGCTTTGGTCGCTTTGTAAGCATCCGCGAGAGAAACGTCAATGACGTGGAAAAAATCTTCCACACTCACAAAGACACTATCCTGATCGTTTCCAAACTGACTATGGGTCTAGGTTTTGCTTTGGTCACCTTGGTCACGGCCGGCCTAGTCAAGATTCCTTTCAAGAGATACCTGACCCTCAATGTTTTCGGGCAATTCATCTGGACCGGCTTTCTTTTGAGCCTCGGGTACATCTTCGGAAACCTGTATGTCAGTTTCAATAACATATTCGCCAGGATTTCGATCGGCGCATTCTTCATCGTTTTGATTTTTATCATATTCGGATTCGGTAAATATGTCCGCACGAGGTTTATAAAATAATTGCACCATCTTCATGATCTCCATAATCATCCCGACGTTGAATGAAGAGTCCGTCATCGCTGATACTATCAACAGTTTAAAATCAAAACTGACCATAGCTCACGAGATCATTATCTCTGATGGCCAAAGCAAAGACCGAACAGCCGAAATCGCCCGGCAAGCCGGCGCCAAGGTCGTCGAATATACTGGTTCTACACGCCAAACGATAGCTATGGGTCGGAATGACGGGGCAAAAGCAGCAACTGGCGAATTCCTGGTCTTCATAGACGCTGATTGCAAGATCCTCGAGCCAGACAAGTTCTTCACGCGCCTGCTCGGCCAATTCGCCGCCAATCCAAGGCTGGTGGCAGTGAATGTCGCCATCCGCGTGCTTCCCGGTATGGAAACCTTTTCAGATAAGATGGTCTTCACAGTCTTCAATGATTACCTGTGGATCTTGAATAACTTCTTCCGTATAGGCATGTCCGCCGGTGAATTCCAAATGATGAGGAAGGACGTATTCGACGGCCTCGGCGGATATAACGCAAAGCTTGTAGCCAGCGAGGATGTCGATATGTTCTCTCGTTTGGCCAAGGTTGGACGTGTCCGATTCGACAAAGACCTGACTATCTACCATACAGGCCGTCGGGGCCACGCTATAGGCTGGCCGAAACTGCTTTCTCTCTGGCTCTTGAATAGCGTCTGGATGATGACATTGGGCAAGGCCTTCGTCAACGAATGGAAGCCTATCCGGAGTAGTAAAAAAATCTGATGAAGATCTCAGTCGTCATTCCAGCCTACAATGAAGAAGGTGGTATTTCAGCCGCCATCGAAGCGCTACTTGCCCAAGATTATTCTGATTTTGAGATAATCGTTGTGGACAATGCGAGCACCGACAATACAGCAGATGTTGCACGCAAGTATTCCCATGCTCGGCTGGATAGAAACGACCATCCAATCGCTCTAAAGGTTCTTTCGGAAACCCGTAAAGGCACCATGTGGGCATGTGAATGTGGGCGGCATGAGGCATCCGGAAAGATCATTGTCAGAATGGATGCTGACTGCAGACCAGGATCGAACTGGTTATCTCGTGGAGTTGCACACTTCAACGATCCAAATATAGTCCTAGCCTCTGGACCATACGATTACCACGAAACTAACGTGGTCTTTCGATATTCAAGCTACGTTTTACAAGTCTTGATATACATGCCAACGAATACAATACTTCAATGGTTGGGTATGGGCGCTATCAGCTTGGGAGGCAATACCTTCTTACGCGCTACCACCCTGGAGAAGATGGGCGGCTTCAATACCGCACTGACGTTCTTTGGTGACGATACTGATACTGCCAAGCGCGCCGCTCGGTTCGGTAAAGTCGTCTTCGATCCCCTCCTCATCATAAAGACCGCCGCACCCCGAGCTCGCTTCGGCGGAAACAAGAAGATCTACAAGTATTGGTTGAATTTCTTCAAGGTGATATTCAGTAAGTAATTTCAAATTGCGTATGTCATACAGAAAATCACCCAGCTTTCACAGGGTGATTTTCTAGCTTTATAAACTTTCAAACTTGTAACTTTCTAACTCTTATGGCGTCGTCGTTCCTGTCGTTGTTCCTGTTGTAGGAGCTGTCACGACCGGCTTCAAAGTTCCTTTGTCATATTTGACCAAAGCGTTGATGATGGTCTGCGCATCCTTGCGAGCGGCTACGACATCCTTTTGAGCTGCTTGAACCTTCGTTCGAGCATCCTTGAGAGCAGCAGTATTTGCAGCCATCTTCGTCTTATCACCCTGATCTGGTGTAAGTGGAGCAAATTCGCTGACAGCAGCACTGATCTGCGTATTGGCATCAGTCAGCTTGGCGGCAAAATCGTTCAGATCAGCCTGTAACGCGGCCATATTAGGAACACCGCTAGCTCCAGCCAAACGAGTTTGTAGCTTTCCACCGACCACAGACATCATATTTATGACCGTCGTTATACGATCGGATGCGGCAAAGAGATTCAGTTGTGGGATAGCCAAAGCATAAACACGATAATTCTCAGTGATAGACTTCACGCTCTCTTTCAGAGTAGTCGAGGAAAGATCGGCGGAGGCTATCTGAGCATCAAGAGTATTCAGGTTGGTGATGAGTCCTTGTAGAGTCGTGATGATAGAAGCCTTCTGAGCATCAGAAACATTGCGTAGATCTTGGATTCTCGTTACCAGCTTATTCAGGCTGTCGATACGGACTTGGATTTCCTTCTCTCCGCGAGCCCCTAGAGCGGCCAAGCGTTGAGCCTGAGTCGGAGCCTTGCCAGCTTTAACTGCTTTGGGGGCAGCACTAGTTGGCGCGGCGCCGGTTGCGGTAGTAGGTGTGAGACTAGCCGTAGCAGCATCGACAGCGGCCGCATTGCTTATACCAGATTGAGCAAAAGCTGGAAGGATTGCGAACGTGCTCATCGCTAGCGTCATGATAGTTGCGCCAATAATTCGAGATTTCATATTATTCATATTGATGATTTGGTTATATTCTCGTAATTATTGCTGAACCGGGATACTTGTCCCAGGAGCGAGCCCAGCATCGACATTCGACAAGTCGGTGGAAAGGCCCTTCATCTGCGCATCAAGAGCCGCAGCATCTGTTTGTAATGACGAATTCGAATCATCGGTCACAGCCGAGAGACCGGTACCAATCAGATTCGGTCCTTGAGAGACAGGCGTTGGGCTAGCGATGGGCTTTACGCTAGCAACTGGAGTTACAACGTTCGGCACGACAGCTGTCGACGAGTTCGATTTGGTGCTGTTGTACCAGATTAGACCGATGACGACCACTATAATCAGAATAACGATGGCTATTCCAGTTTTTGCGGCATTTGACATGAGTTTAGGTTAAAAATTAATAAATATATTGATAATACGATGAAAACCTTTTTTAGGTGCTGGTAATTATAGCGTCAAGCGAGGGTGTGTGGCAACTCGTTGACACGACACCCGAGCGCAGACGATATATGAGCGAAACGAATATAACACAATTTCATATGCACACCTTTTCCACTCTTTCGTGAATAATATGACTTGCACCTCGTAAAAGAAATTATGCTAAAATGTTTTTTATCGCCTCCGCCGGCACACTTCCGTGAATAACACATCACCCTATTTCAAGACAAAGGATCTAAAGATCCCGCCTAACAGTATTGAAGCCGAAAAAGCTCTACTCGGTTCGATCATGATCCGCGGCGAAGTCATGCACGACATTGCTGATATTGTGAACGCCCAATCATTCTATTCCAGCCCGCACAGGATGATCTGGGAGGCTCTTCTCGAATTACATACAAAAAACTCCCCTATCGATGTGCTGACTGTTTCAAGTCGCCTCAAAGAAAAGGAGCAATTGGACCAAGTTGGTGGAATGGCCACGCTGACCGAGCTTATCAATCTTGTTCCATCTTCGTCCAATGCCTCACATTACGCAGAGATCGTAGAAAAAAAGCATGTCATGCGCGAGCTTCTGCGGGCTGCTGAAGATATAGCCACTCTGGGCTATGAAGAAGAAAGCGAACTGCACGAGATATTGGAAAAAGCTGAGAAGTCTCTCTACGCCGTCACAAACAAAACCGGCTCTCACAAATTTGTCACTTTAAAGGACACCATGAACGAGGCTTGGGAGCGCCTCGACCATCTGCACAAGACCCGTGACGAGATCCGCGGTGTGCATACTGGTTTCCCAGAGCTCGACAACAAGCTAGCCGGCTTCCAGAAGTCTGATCTCATAATCCTAGCCGCTCGACCTTCCATGGGAAAGACTTCTCTCGCTCTCGACATAGCCCGAAAAGCCGCCGTCAATCACAAAGTCCCCGTAGCCATTTTCTCTTTGGAAATGAGCTCCCAGCAATTGGTGGACCGCATGCTTTCTGCAGAATCTCAAGTCGATGCCTGGAAGATCCGTACCGGTCATAACCTATCTGTCGAACATGATTTCAAAGCCATCGGCGAATCTATCGCCCGACTTTCTGAGGCGCCAATTTTTATCGATGACCAACCCGGAAACAACATTTTGAAGATGCGCGCCGTAGCTAGGCGTTTGAAGAACGAGAAGGGACTAGGACTCATCATCGTCGACTATCTCCAGCTCATGTTACCTACTCAGTCCGGCAGATACAACGACAACTTGGTCCAGCAAGTCACCGAAATATCTCGCTCATTGAAGAATATGGCTCGAGAATTGGAAGTCCCTGTACTAGCTCTTTCCCAGCTATCCCGCGCCGTCGAGCAACGAGGTGGCAAACCCCGTCTTTCCGATCTTCGCGATTCCGGTTCCATCGAACAGGATGCCGATGTGGTCATGTTCATCCACCGCGAAGCAGACCAGGATCAGGGCGGCAAGAAAGAAGAAGCAGAGATCATGATCGAGAAGCACCGCAATGGTCCGACAGGCATAGTAAAACTATTCTTCGATTCAAAGAAGGCAACATTCCTATCCGTAGACAAGGCGGACTTCGGAGGATTTGAGCAAAACCCATAGTCAGACGGAACAACGATCAGATGATCATTGCTTCTTGATCGCTTCTCTGGCGATCAGATTCACCAGATGACGCTTGATCGTCTCGTAAAGCAGTTCATGTCCAGCAGTATTTGGATGAAGGCCATCTTCTTCGATGAATAACCTTTCGTGGCCAGCCTGCATGAAAGCCGAATTGACATCGACTAGAGATATCCCGGCATTCTTAACCACTTCCGCCATAACCATATTGTATTGACCTATGTACGAATTCAAACGGACCTTCCCATTTCGCGGTTCTTTATTCTTCGCCTCGACAACCGGCAGGATATTGACGACGAGGATATCAGGCGAGATCTTCTTGGCAGATGCGATCATCGACTCCAAATTTTCTTTAAATGTAACGATCGGAACCTTGAATTGGCTCTCCTCGGTTAGATAGGCCGCATCATTCGCTCCGTAAGCAAAAATGAAAATGGCTTTTTCTCCATCGCGCAGACGGGATTTGTATTCAATCTCAAATCTAGCAATGAAACCATTGGTCGTTTCCCCGGGAATGCCTAGATTGTAAAATAGCGCATAAAAATTGGGATCTCTCTCCTGCATATCGTCGAGGTGTTTCCGTAAACGTGCTGCCCAACCAGATTTCTCGATATCCCATGCGCCATAAGTGATGCTGTCGCCGAATGCGTATATGATTGCCATAATTCATAATAATACCCTATACTTACTTCCATGGACAGCATCCACCGCCTTGAAGAAATATTCAGCCATTTCCCCGGTATCGGCCCTCGCCAAGCAAAGCGGTTTGTCTATTATCTATTGAATAAATCACAATCTTCTATCAAGGAATTTACGGATTTAGTCAATGAAGTAAAGAAAGCGACTTCAGAATGCGCTTCTTGTCACAGAATATTCATGCACAAGAATACAGGTGACAAGACCTGTTCTATTTGCACAGACGTAAATCGAGACCAATTTATTTTGATGATCGTTGCCCGCGATTCCGACTTTGAATCTATTGAGAGATCCGGTGCATACAAGGGGTTGTATTTCATTCTTGGCGGTACGGTACCGATTCTCGATAAAGAGCCTGAGAAACGGATCAGATTGAAGTCATTGCTTGAAAGAATTTCCAATAATATGTCCACCGCCACTTCCCCATTCAAAGAAATAATCCTTTCATTGAATACAACTCCTGACGGCGAGCATACGGCTAGCATTGTCCATGATGCGATTTCAAGAGTTACCACTACATCTTCGCCGAAAATCAGCATCCTCGGCCGTGGTCTCTCTACTGGGGCTGAACTAGAATACGTGGATGCTGATACGATCAAAAGTGCCCTCCAAAATAGGCATTAAAAAACCATCGGACAGCCGATGGTTTTTTATTTAAGTGAATCTATCTTAACCTTGAAGAAATGTTGTCGATGACCGTTGCGCTTCCAACCTGAACGGCTCTTCGGCTTGTAGTGAACAACGATGATCTTGGCAGCACGGCCAATTTCTGTGATGGTACCTTTGACTTCTGCCTTAGCAATGAAAGGGGTACCGATAGTTGTGTCTTTACCGTTATCAACCAGGAGGACTTTGTCGAAAACTACCTTATCACCCTCCTTGTGTTCGCCAGCGAGCTTTTCAATGGTAATAACATCGCCCTTGGAGACGTTATATTGCTTGCCACCGGTCTGAATTACTGCGAATTCCATAGTGCGGCTTATTATACATGGTTTTTAGATATGCGCAAATCACCTATCTATCTTTCCCAAAAAAGGCAGGCCGATCCTCTGTCTTTTGGTTTCGCCCCTCAAAAGCTGAGCCCGCCGTTCAGTTTCCTCTCCACGGTCGCCGCGGTGGCTCTGACTGTTCACCGCCTTCCAAGAAGACCCCAAAAATACCGTATGTTTTCCGAATTTGGCATCGATAGAATCCACGGCTTGCAAGACTGCCTGGACTTTTTCGATCCTATTGGAGTCACCAAATAGATCGGCAGTTCTCACGTCTTCATGATCCAGGTCCATGAGCACTATACCCGTCGCCCGGTAAAGGACTCCTGGCCGATGCACTTGGCTGAATTTTTCTCTGACACTACGGATGATCTCTTGCGGCGCCGAGATAGCTTGCGACAACTTTATTTCCAGTCCTGCATACCGAAACTCCTGCGTTTTCAAAAAGAAAGCGAACCGCTTGGTAAACAAGCTGTGTCGTCTGAGTTTGATGCATGCATTCTCGATATTCTTGGAAAGTTGAGCAAAAACGTACTCACGATCACTGGATGGTGGAGTAAATGTCCTTGTCTTGGAAATAGAGGCATAATCATTCTTTTCACCGATCACGAGCGGATATACAAATCCCCCATTCAATTCACGATGAATCTCTTGAAAAGGCTTGGAGAAATGGAGCTTGACCCATTCTGGTTGTTCCGAAGCGAATTGTAGAGCCGTGACTGCTCCAGAATAGCCACGCGCTTCCCCCAGGAGCTTCTGTATGTACGCCGACGTTTGTGACCCAATACCCCAAACTTTCTCCACCGGTAACTTCGCTAGATATAGATGGATGTTATATCCAGGAATGATCGTGAGTCCCGAAGGCTTTCTCCACTTCGATGCCGCCTTAGCCAGAACCTTATTTACTGAAAGTCCCACTGAAAATGTCATACCCAATTCCATATCCAGCTCATGTTTTATTTTCATGGCCATTTGCTCATAAGACATCTTATTCGGCCGCCTCATGCCAGTGAGATCCGCGAAGCATTCATCTATAGAGTATTCTTCGATGGCTTCCGTATAGCGCCGGACGATCGCGTACATCCGCTGAGAATACAAGCTGTATGTCTCATAATCTGAGGGCAATATGATGACCTCCGGAATGAGCTTTCTTATCTCCGACAAGCGCATGGCTCTGGTCACCCCGCGAGCTTTGGCTTCATATGACATCGAGGACGCTATGCCGCGTTCCTTTCCCGTCACCACGCACTTCCCTTTGAGAGCGGGGTTCTTGGCCACTTCGCACGAAGCAAAAAAGCAGTCACCGTCTACGTGAAGTATGGCGCGTGAAAATGAATGGAGGCTAAGGATGGGCATGGTCTTGGGCGTAGTTTGACAATTCAGTTGTAGCGTTTTGACATTTCGACTAATTAATGGTAGGCTCAAATCAGATTTAACTTGGGACTGTGCGCGTCCTTAACTCAACAAAATCAGTGCGCATACGCAGTTTAGAAAGGCTCTATGAAAGAACAACAACGAAGCGGATTTACTGTAGTCGAGCTCTTAGTTATCATCGCCTGTGTAGCACTGATCTTCGCCCTCATCTTCTTAGCCTTGGGAACAATAAGGTGCTATGCAAGGCAAGGAACCATGGATGCGATTCGAGCAAACATTCAGACCAGTACGGTAATCATTACCAACATTGTCCATGTAGATTTCGATCAATATCCACATCCGACACCATACAGGCACAATCTGTACTACTTTACCAACAGTACAGGCCCAGACTTTCTGCAGGCGCTGTCAAGATTCCTCGACATTCACACGAATCTCGAGGTAGTGACGTGGACGTCAGACGTACAAAGACAAAACCGTGATGAGCGTGGTTGGACAAGCCGAAGCGATTACGGCGCCACCGTCGGCTACTCCGTGGCCTTCAATGAGAAGCCACCAGTTACAGTTTTCTACCCTGCCACATTAGAGGAAACCAATTCTCCCAACCTGAAGAGGTGAACCACTCCAAAGCGACCTTCCGTCCGGCGAATCACCTGATTCGCCGGTTTTTATTTACTTCTTTTACTCAGCAACTTCCGGCTTAAAATCCACCTGATGTTCCGGTATACCCAATGACAAACCATACTTCTTTGCCTCGTCGTACTGTTCTTTACTAGTCCTGTCTATGAAGAATACTTTGCCTTTGAAGATTATGTAATGATTCTTGTCATTCTTGTAATCAGCATACCAACTGCCGTTATGATCGCTAACAATTGACGCGCTTAAATCCTCAGCAACTTGAGCCGCCATATTTTCAGGGATCTCGACTTTATGTAACGTCCACTGCTTGAGCCACGGTGTATGGTGTTCATCTACAACCTTTTCAACCTTAGTAGAAATAATTTTCACCTTCTTCAATACAGAAGCGTCTTCAAGAGACTCTTCTATGATTGTGCCTTTGTAATTATTCATGGATTTTAATAGCTACTACTCCGCCCCCGCGGTACCATCATTCCTCTTGTGAAGATTGAACTTGTTGCCATCGGGGTCGGCGATCGTGGCTCCATGGCAGACCGGTGTTTCCCAAACTTCATCCAGTACCTTCACACCTTTCTTCTTGAGCTCATCGACCGATTTCTTTATGTCATCCACAGCAAACGCCACTCCGGAGCATTTGCCGACCATATCTTTATCGAATGTCCCTATATCGAACGTCACATTACCGGCATCGAATTCAGCCCACGAATCCCCTGGTTCGCCATCAAGCTTCAAACCGAGGGTATTCTGGTAAAAATCTATGCTCTTTTTAAGATCGGAAACATAATACATAACATAATCTACGCCTTTAATTTTCATAGTTTTAAATTGATTAATAGCTGATAATTAACAAGTACGACCAACGATCACTTATTGTTTCAATCTCTTTTTAAGATCTCCTCCTTCCAGGTAATTGTCACTCGTACTGACCGGTCTACCAATCTCCTTCTCTGTCTCTTTACGGGCATTGCCAGCCACTCGACCTCCTCTATTGGCGACTTTTCTATTTTCAGGCATATCAACCGGTTTCTCCTTGATTGAAATCTCTGTTGTTACTTTCTCACCGAGCATAGTAAAAATAAGCTCCAATTCATCCATATGGTCACGCAGATTTTGATTCTTCTTCTGTAATCCCTTATATTTCTTGTATTCTGCTGGCGTCATATCGAATGTCGCTTGAGAAATTTCTGCTGTAAGAATAGCAAAATCACTTTCCCGTTTGACCCCTCGTTCCTTCCATTCATCTGTTAAGTTCTGTCTGATAGCAACGCCTCGCAATCTCTTATCGATCCAGCTCTTGGAATATCCCTTACGTTCATATATCACCTTCATCCTTTCTTGCGTCAATTCAGGGTTCTCTATCTCCTGGATCCTTTCATAACCAACACGTGCCAACCAAAGCTTGAACGGTTCGGCATTCGGAGATGGAATTGACTGAATAATACGAAACATTGTTTCAGTATCCGCACAATCTGTATCATACTCTTTACCATCGGAAGAACGCATCTTCAGTTGTACGATTTTTTCGTACAACTGACTTCCCTCATCCTTAAGATTTATCTTTAAATCTGACCAATAACGACGCGGGATCGTGCTTTCAGTAAGAGCAGCCACAACATCAACCACGGAAAAATACCACTTCTCTTCTTTAGAATCCCAATGTCTTCGTATATTTCTGCCTTCAAAGACAGCTAAATGTTTTTCTACGTTTTCCATGGCTATTTAGTATTAGTAGATTATACGCTCAGCTTCAAGTCTTTCAATATTTCCTAACCACCCCCTTCACCACCGCTGCTACCTTGAGATCATTCTCCGGATAAATAGGCTTGAAATCTTTGTTAGCTGGTTCCAACCAGACCTTGCCGTCAGTCTTGCGGAAATATTTCATGGTCCAACCACCATCGACCTCGGCAATGACGATCTCACCTATTTTCGGTTCACGCGAAATACGCTCGGCGATAACAAGATCACCTTCTTGGATACCAGCGTCGATCATTGACTCCCCTTTTACTTCCAGTAAATACGTCGCTTCTTTGTTCTCTATCAAGTAATCGTCGAGACTCATAGTATCTACCAACTCCTCTTCGGCTGCTGTCGGAAAACCAGCTTCGACTAAGCCGAGCATCGGCACTTCGCCGAACAGCTTATTCGGCACCAAGCGGCCTGATGAATCCTTTTCTAACATTCCTTCACCTACCAGCTTGTTGACCAGCTTATAGACTGCATTCTTTGACTTGAATCCCAATAGCTTCATTATCTCTGCATAAGACGGCATGCGCTTGGTCCGCTTGTAGAATGAGATTATTTTGTTTTTATATGAGTCAATCATTTTAATTATTAGAGTGTGGGAATGTTCCGGTTCGCCGCCGGCCCACGTCGCTCTCACCGGAACATTCCCACACTCTGCCTTAAACTGGCAATCAAGAGTTAAGAACCGGGCAGAATTCTTAACTCATGGCTGCCAGCCTCCGCCGACTTAGAAAAGAAATGCTGAAGCAAAGCTCGCCACAGTACCGAACCAATTCGATCGCCTTGGGACCAGCCGAGCAAGCTCAGCCGTCAGAGATCTGTGTCGAAGCGCTTCCCGCCTGTAGGAAACTCCCCTAATGATCCGAAGGTCAATCTCTCGATTGAGTCTGTCGATCTCTGCACGAATGGCTCTGATGGTTTGATGCTTGCTCATGGCTATGTGATAAATGTTAACTGGTAACTTATTGATAAGCGTTCTTACTGCATGAGTAAGTATAGGTGAACGAGTGTTCACCTGTCAATGGAGTACCTGTGGATAACTGGAAACTATTAGAATAGCTTTGATTGGAAGGCAAAAGAAATCTTTTCGTTTGAGCGCTGTGGGCCAGCGACAAACAGAAAGATTTCTGGAGCCTTCAAAAGATCATTGCTCCAAATCAGGTCTCTCAATAAGCGGAGTCTCTATTCCAGGCGCATCACCAGTTATGCGCAGAACATCCTTGTCAACTTTATTCAACTCCTTCCCCGCTGTATTGTAATGATTGACCGCCGTCGAGAGCGAAGCGCCAAGCTTGTCATGATACTCCTCATACTTCTTCAAGTGAGTTCCCAATTCTGAAACTCTCTTGATGATATCCTTTGCTGTCTCTTCGATTTTCAAGGCCTTCAAGCCTTGGAGGACCGTCTGTAAATAGGCTAGGAATGAAGTTGGCGAGACAATGATGACTTTGTACTTATTGGCTGCGCGCTGGATAAGATTATCAGTTTCCTCCGTAATGGCACCGATCTTATTCACGAGCAAATCATAATATATAGCCTCATGCGGAATGAACATAAAGGCAAAATCCATAGTTCCTTCTGTCGGACGCACGTATTTGGCCGTCTCTTGAATACGCAGTTTCAAATCGCCCACGAATGCTTTTTCTAACTTCTCCTTCTCAACTGGATTCTTCTCTTCTGCCAATTTGTTGTAATTTTCCAAAGAAAATTTCGAGTCAATTGGAATAATTTTATCTTTGATGAAAACCGCTGCATCTACGATCTCTCCATTTTTGAAAGCGTATTGCATCTGATACTGTCCAGGTGCCAAAACGTTCTTCAGCAACGTTTCCAAATAATATTCGCCGAGAATTCCGCGATGCTTGGGATTCTTTAATATGTCCTGTAAGTTCTGCAACTGATCGGCGAAGGAGACCACTTGTCTATTCGTTTCGTCCAATTTCGTCAATCCTTGCGTAACATCTTTGATCAGCTTGGAAGATTCGGTGAATTGGACGCGCATCGATTCCTGCATATTCCTGGAAGATTCGCCTATCTTGTTGTCCACGGTCTTAGTCAGACCATCAACTTTGAAGTCGACTGTCTTTCGCAAGTCGCCGACTTGGCGGTCAACGGTGCGACCCAATTCATTGACTTGCTCGAGAATCAACTTCAACCCTTCGCCATCTTGCGGCTTGGAATCGTTCTTGCGTCTAAAAAGCGCCATAGCTAGCAAGATGTTCGCAGCAACAGCGATGACGATGAGGATAATGAGGGTTGTTTGCATATACGGTAAATACTATCACAAATAAATACCAACGGCGGTTCTTTGAATATCAGTGTGGAAGATTTAGGAAAATGAAAGGCAAAAATGCCAATGTGATTTTGAGTACGTAGTTTTTGAAATTGCGAAATCCGTAAGACATTCTCTTGATGAGCTTGATCTTGTTGTGGCAACC
>CAIQIZ010000011.1 GCA_903872035.1 uncultured bacterium
AGGAACCGGTACTAGTGGCGAAATGCAATCCATCAGTTGAAGTGGCGGTGTAGAGAAGGATGGTAGAACCATTGTTTGCTGGAGCGTTGAAGTATATGGTGGCTTGACTGTCGCCGCTAGAGACGGAAGTGATCGTAGGTGCATCGGGAATAGTTGCCGGCATGACAGAAATACTGGCCGCCGAAGGAGAGCTTGTCCCAGTACTATTGGTCGCAGTAACGGTAAATGTATAGCTAGCACCATTATTCAAACCACTGATTGTGATCGGAGAAGTGGTGCCAGTCGCAGTCTGTCCCCCGCTTGAGGTCACCACATATCGGATTATCGCAGAGCTTCCATTATCTACTGGTGGAGTAAATGTGATGGTCGCGCTATTGGAACCAGCAACAGCGACTATATTCGTCGGTGGATTTGGGATATTTTGATAATTGAAATACGGATAAGTCGAAGCTTCAGCAATCTTCCAGATAAGCGAGGTGAAGTCCCAACCCGTATAAGTAGCCTGGTGCTGCATGACTGGAGTAGTCGTTCCTGTCATGACTCCGATTCCTGAATTCATAAGATCAGTGAGTGCCGTTCCATCTTGGGCAACTGCTACAAGCAAACCATTTCCATAAGCAACAGCATTCCATAAGCGAGCCGAAGCACTTGTCTGGCTCGTCCAAGTGATTCCATTCGGTGAAGTCATGATTTGAGTCGCGACTGCTCCGTCATATGCGACTGCTACGAATAGCCCATTCCCAAATGTGACTGATGTCCACTGTCTGGCCGAAGGACTTGTCTGACTAAACCAGTTAACTCCATCAGTAGAAGTCATGATCTGTGTCGCGACGGCTCCATCGTATGCGACTGCCACGAATATTCCATTTCCATACGTTACTGAACGCCATTGACGAGCTGAAGGGCTTGTCTGACTGAACCAATTCACCATATCAGAAGATGTCATGATCTGATTGGCAGTAGTACCATCTTGAGCGACAGCCACGAACATACCATTACCGTATGTGACAGAACGCCATTGACGAGCTGAAGGGCTAGTCTGAATGAACCACTGTATTCCATCAGATGATGTCATGATCTGGCTTGTTGTCGCAGTGCTGGAAGCAACCGCCACAAAATATCCATTTCCATAAGTCACTGAGTACCACTGCAGTCCCGACGGACTAGTTTGGTTCGACCAATTGATCCCATTGGAAGATGTCATGATCTGGGTCGTAGTCGCGGTACTTGAGGCGACTGCTACGAATATTCCATTACCGAAAGTGATCGAGGACCATTGACTGGCAGACGGGCTGGTTCGAGCTAGCCATACCTGACCGTCGATCGACGTCATGATCTGGTTAGCCGTGGTACCATCCGATGCTACTGCCACGAAAATACCATTGCCATAAGCAACTGAACGCCATTGACGGGCAGACGTGCTTGTCGCAACTGCCCAAGCAAAGCCTCCAGTAACTCCATTCAATTTTCCAGAATATGTAGCATCGAAATAATCTGAAACATAGCTGCCACCCAATGAAGAACCTACCAAACCTCCGACATATTGTGTACCTGATCCGCCAAGTGTTCCTGCACCACCATTTGAACCACCTGTGCCACCAGTACCTTTTGCACCACCAGCGCCACCAGTAGCACCTGAAGTTTTTGTCCCACTAGGCGCTCCGATCGAATATGCATTTGTTACAGCTGAAGTGTTATTTGTTCCCAAAAGGCCGCCGACAAATGCATTGGCACCCGTTCCGCCGTTGCCGCCGGTCAAACCGTTCCCATTGGCACCATTACCTAAAGTTCCGGTTCCACCATTTCCACCAGGGCCGCCAGGGCCTCCATTACCGGGAGTCCCTGCCGTCGAGCTGGCAGAACCAGTCGAATAAGCATTGGTAATGACACCTGTATTTTGTCCGACCAAACCTCCACCATAGACATCACCTCCGTTACCACCGTTACCGCCGGCAGATCCATCTCTTCCTGTGCCTCCAGTCCCAGAAGTTCCACCGGTACCTCCAGCTCCACCTTGACCACCTGTCCCACCAACGACACCATTACCTCCGACCATGGTGACATTGCCAGATGAGTAGCTTGTGTTAAAACTTCCTGTCGTAAGGTTCGCCCCAATAAAACCTCCAGCATAGCTCGTTCCGCCAGCGCCACCATTGCTGCCACCGAGACTTGTTCCACCGTTGCCGCCGTTTTGATTGCTAGTGGTTCCAGCATCACCTCCTCTTCCTGCGGTACTGCTAGCTCCAGCTGTCCCACCATTACCTCCAACAGTATAAATATTTCCGGAAGACCAAGAATCTTGAACTATTCCAGCGGTGAAATTTTCTCCAAGAAAACCACCGGCAAATAGGTTACCGCCAGTTCCAGCCGCTGCAGTCGTATTCTCGTTACCACCCACTCCGCCAGCACCGGTCGGACCACCATCCCCACCTCTACCACCGTTGCCCCCAGCACCACCAGCACCACCGGTTCCACCATAGACATTCACATTTCCAATAGAATAATCGGTGTAAAGCGTTCCAACGTTGTAGCCAACAAAACCTCCGGCGTATGCAATACCCCCAGCCGATCCTGCAGTCCTAACACCAGCCTGTCCGCCAGTTCCGCCAGCTCCACTTGCCTGACCATCTCCGCCCCTACCACCATCACCTCCCTCTCCGCCAGCTCCACCATTGCCGCCATACAAAGTCACCGTCCCAGTTGACCATGAATCCTTGATCGTTCTTCCTGATTCGTTTGCGCCAGCAAAACCTCCGGCATAGGCGTTTGTTCCTGCACCCGAAGCCGCAGCAGATCCTCCAGCACCACCGTTGGCTCCGGCACCGCCAGCACCCCCTACTCCACCTTGAGCTCCGATACCTCCCGCTCCACCAGCACCTCCTATTCCGGCTCTGCCAATGACATTGCTAGTAGAATATGAATTTAAATATATTGTTCCATTATTATCTCCGACAAAACCGCCAACATATAGCGCGCCAGGAAGCGCTGCCACTGCTGAACCGCCAGTAAATCCATCGCCGCCTTTTCCTGCCGTTCCTGGTAATCCTCCGTCACCTCCTTTACCGCCGTTACCACCATTACCGCTAGTAGCATCGATAGTCGTACCAGTGGCATAACTGGAAATAGTAGTACTGGCAGCGTTTTGGTTATAGCCGATAAGACCTCCGGAATAATTTGCTCCACCGATTCCACCAGTTCCACCAGTGCCTCCAGGGCCTCCGATATGAGTGCTAGTTCCAGCTGACCCATCGCCACCCTTTCCACCTTCCCCGCCTGTGCCACCGTTTTGAGACACAGACAATACCGAGCTATTTGCAAAGGAACTAATAATTATTCCTGTCGCTTCATTGTTACCGATGAGACCGCCAGCGTAAATAGCTCCACCGTTACCACCTGCTCCACCATTACCACCAGAAGCTGCAGTACCTCCTGAAAGCGTTCCTGATATTCCTCCCGGACCTCCCTTTGCCGCAGTACCAACGCTGCCACTATAGGCAAAAACATTTCCTGTAGCATAAGAAGTATCTTCTACAATACCAGTATTGTCTCCGACCAGTCCGCCGACATAGACTGCTCCACCGTTACCTGTCGCACCGCCGTTACCGCCAACTCCACCCTTCGCGCTAGTTACTCCTGGGCCGCCATGACCGCCGATAACTCCGATCTTTCCATCTCCCGATGTTCCTCCGGTTGCGTAAACATTAGCTGTCGAATAGCTACTGCTTATAGATAAGTTCATGCTTGCGGTTGAAACCGTCCTTCCAACCAAACCTCCTGCATAAGCAGCACCTCCGGCACCGCTTGTACCTGCTGCACCAGTCGCGCCTCCAGCGCTGTCCGTTCCTCCATAACCAGATGTTCCTGCAGTTCCTCCATCACCACCCTTACCTCCCATAGCAATCACTGTATTGCTCAGCGAATATGAGTTCGTATAATTTCCTTCTCCAGCACTTGCCCCACCATAGCCAACCAGACCTCCGGCGTCTGCCTCACCACCAATACCACCGTTACCACCTATACCGCCGTTACCGCCAGCCGCAGTTGAAGTACCGTCAGCCCCGATGCCACCTGTATTTCCCATGCTGCCTCTGCCACCTAAGGCATAGACATTTCCCGTCGCGTATGAATTTAGAATATCGTTCACGCCTCCAGCCAAAGTCACCTTGTTGTTTCCAATGAGACCTCCAGCATAAGCGGCACCTCCAGTTGAAACTGTAACAGCACCGCCTCCGTTAAGACCGGTTACGTTAGGGCGTGAAAGAGCAGCGTCGCCAGATTTTCCACCCGTTCCAGCATTTCCACCAGTTGAAGTTGCGCTGACTGTAGCGAACACTCCGATGTAATCTATCTGTCCTGATGTAAGAGCGCTGTATCCAACCAAACCTCCAGCATCTGCTTCGCCACCGGCACCTGACTGTCCTCCGAGGACTGCCCCGGCAGCGACGTGACCGGAAACTCCCAAAAAGGCGCTTCCGGCTGCTCCAGCAGAGCCGCCATCGCCGCCATAACCTCCTTGAACAACGACATTTCCGGTTGCATATGAATTGACTATTTGCAGAATCGGACCAGTCGTTCCGCTTATGCGACCAACCAAACCTCCACCATAGGCTGCGCCGCCAGCGTATCCAACAGCACCGGCAATACCTACAGCAGATGTTCCACCTGATACTGCTCCGGAAGCACCGCCAGATCCGCTATTTCCTCCTGTTCCACTTCCACCTCCAAAGACTTTTATGTTTATATTTGAATATGAACCTTGAATAGTTCCAGTAGTACCAGGAAGATAATCGCCGACAAGTCCGCCGATAGCACGGAGTCCGCCGTAACCTCCCGCTCCACCAATGACACCGATGCCTCCCATGCTCGACACTGAACCTGCACCGCCACTTCCACCATTACCACCTTTGCCTCCCGGTTGTTCGGTTCCAGAAATCGTGATTCCATCCGAGAAAGATGAAGTGATGTTTCCGGAACTGAACCCAACGAGCCCACCAATAACCGCTCCGACCGCTCCGCTAGCCCCGCCTCCAGTTCCAGCCGCCGCCCCTCCCTGTCCGCCAGCGCTACCAACTAATAGTCCAGAACCACCATTACCAGCATTTCCGCCTTTACCAGCCGAACCGCCATTCGCAACAATATTTCCTTCTCCAGTCGTTGAATCATAACCTGCATATGATGAGACAATGTCCGATGTCGTATAGCCTATGAGACCTCCTGCGTATATAGCACCTGGGGCACCGCCGTTTCCACCGTTCGAACCGGCCGTTCCGCTAGTTGATGTAGCTGTCCTTCCATCAGTTCCATCCATACCAGATCCGCCAGTGATATTGAGTGTTGTTGTAGAAAATGAATTGGTCTCAACGACTCCTGTTGTATATCCAACAAGACCACCTGCATATATCTGCCCTCCAGCACCTCCAGCACCTCCAGCACCACCCAGACCATATATTGCTGCTGCCACGTTGACTGATCCTGCACCGCCTATTCCTCCAAAGGCCGAGGTTCCCCCTGACGCACCATTGATTGTTATTGTTCCACCTTTTGCATATGAACTAGTGACCGTCCCCAAAGTGATGCGACCTACTAGACCTCCGACTTGAACAGCCGTGCCGGCACCAGTGGCTCCTGATCCACCAGCACCACCGACTCCACCGACTCCACCGATCTCGCTTGCACCAAGAGAGCCATCTCCACCATCGCCGCCTCTAGATCCAGCACCACCTGTACCGGCGATCACTGTTATATCAGTCGATGTAGCATATGAATTTCTTATGACCGCCAAGATCGTAGTATCTTCTCCGACCAGTCCACCGACGTTCATGAGTCCGCTCGCCCCTCCAGCGCCGCCTGTGCCTCCCTGACCAGCAGTAACCGCAGTCGTGCTTCCAGATTTTCCAGCTGCGCCTCCGATTCCACCAACACCGCCGTTGCCGCCGATAGCTTGAATGAATCCGGAATAATGATAACTGTTGTCTACAGTTCCAGTGAATTGACCGATGAGACCGCCAGTATAATTTGCTGCGCCAGCACCACCGATTATACCGTTACCTCCATCACCTCCTTTAAATCCGTATCCACCGGTGTTACCTGTTCCGCCGCTTCCTCCCACACCGCCAGTTCCAGAAGTTCCACTAACTATACTGGTCGAATATGAATCGACGACCAGGCCGATCGTTCCTATACCGATGAGTCCGCCGGTGTATGCTATGCCTCCAAGCGCAGTCGCGCCGCTACCTCCAGCACCTCCATTGCCCCCGATGGCGGCATTGCCAGCACCACCATCACCACCTTTTCCAGCCGATCCAGCACTACCGGCAGTCGAGGATGCCATACCCATCGAATACGAGTCGCTCACCAAAATGTACGAGCTCGTGAGTCCGACCAAACCACCGACATAAGTGTAACCACCAAAACCTCCGACGCCCCCGGTTCCACCAAGACCTCCAGCCATCGATGCCGCCCCATCGCCACCAGTTGCTCCTTTTGCTCCCAAACCTCCCATCTGTCCAATGACCATCACTGTACCGGTTGCATAAGAAAATCTGATAGTATCTCCAGCACCAGCCGCTGCTCCGATGAGCCCCCCGGCATAAGTGTAGGCTCCTGACGCTCCTCCAGCACCTCCAGCTCCGCCTGCTCCTCCTTGAGCTCCGATAGTTCCTGGAGTTGATGTCCCACCCGCTCCTCCGATACCCGCAGTAATGGACACATTGTTAGTCGAATATATAGTATCGAAAAGAATATAGTTTGATCCGCTATAACCAACCGCGCCTCCAGCGTAGCTCGCACCGGTGACACCACCGTTACCACCAGTTCCACCTGTGCCGTTCTTACCAGCACCTCCACCACCGACTCCACCATTTCCACCAGTACCTCCTATGCCGCCACTCGAACCTGAAACGATGGTGATATTTCCTCCGATCGCATGTGATAAAGAAATATTTCCGTTACCCTGACCTGCCAAACCTCCAAGGTATATGACGCCACCGTTTCCACCGTTTCCACCAGTGCCTGCGACCCCTCCATTGAAGCCAGCCAAGCCTCCGCTTCCACCATCGCCACCGTTACCACCATTACCCCCGTTTCTTCCGCTGGCAGATATACTTCCGATAACTTCCGAATTCAATATTACTCCTGGATTATCTCCAGCCAACCCTCCAACCAAAGTCGTTCCACCAATACCTCCAGCTCCACCACTACCTGCCTGACCTCCAGTTCCTACTGAAACGCTTCCCGTCGTAGACCCCGCATTTCCACCTCTTGCACCATTACCTCCCCAGCCACCGATGACATTTATAGATGTAATAGTGTAATGAATATCTCTGATGATCCCAGTATTTGATCCGGCGATACCACCTCCATAATCAGCCCCTCCGTTACCTCCGGCTCCGCCCGTGCCACCACCTCCACCAGCAGCTCCGGTTCCTGCTCCACCAACTCCACCGATACCACCATCACCTCCGCTTCCTCCAGTTGAATTAATCCAACCAAGATTATTTGCATTTATTATCGTAGTCCCCAACACTCCGTTATATCCCATGACTCCTCCGACATATGCAGCTCCGCCGATTCCACCAGCACCACCCGCGATACCTCCAACTCCCGTACCGCTCGTTCCTGCAGCACCGCTTGCGCCGCCTGCTCCACCATTTCCAGCGCGACCGCCAGTAGAAGAAGCATCGCCTGTCGCAAATGTATCATCGCTGACCAGAGCCAAGCTGTAACCGACCAAACCTCCAGCGGAAGCCACGCCACCAGTTCCACCTATTCCACCCTGTATACCCACAATGCCAGCATTTCCATTTGTTGAGTTTCCGCTCGCCGCTCCTGTCGTCCCATCTCCACCTCTACCTCCCGTAGCATAAGCATCTCCCGAAGCATGAGATCCCCCTTGGATATTTCCACCAGCCGCATTGTATCCGAGAAGCCCACCGGAATATGCTGCGCCACCAGTTCGAGAAGTTATATTCCCAGCCGTATCTCCCAAACCATTTGCGCCTCCTGTAAATCCCAAACCTCCACTAACCACTCCATTTCCTCCTTTGCCACCAGAGCCAGGCATGCCTCCATAACCTCCTGTTGAAGATGCTATACCTGTAGCATATGAATTATTGATTATTCCATTGCTGTAAGCTACCAAACCTCCAGCATATGCGGCGGCCGGTGCTGAAACTGCTCCACCCGCTCCTCCGGCAGCTCCCAAACCACCAGCTCCACCAACCCCACCATTACCAGAACCTCCACCGATCGCACTGACTGAGACCAGAGCAAAAGAATTCTGCACAACTCCATTCTGGGTACCGCTCGTAAAATTGTTTCCAACGATACCTCCTGCATATGCAATGTTCCCAGCAGCTCCCGCTCCACCGATTCCACCCTGACCTCCAGCCGATCCAGTTCCTCCCACACCTCCGTCACCACCGTTGACTCCATTTCCTCCAGCGCTTCCAACTGCCAGAACTGAACCTAGTCCGATATTCGCATTAGTGATCGTCGTGACGCTCTGTCCAGCTATGCCTCCGGCATATGCGATCGCCCCAGCTCCACCAGCGCCACCAGTTGCTCCAGCCGCACCAAGGTGACCAAGGCTACCGAACGCACCGCTTCCAGCAATTCCAGCTGCAGCTCCATTTTTACCTGCTGATGCCACAGCTATGACCGTACTAGAAGCGTAAACATTTGTGATTGCGTTCGTGGTATCTCCGGCGATTCCACCCGCGAAAGCCGCCGCACCAGCTCCACCAGTTCCTCCAGTCTGACCAGCAGCCGCAGTTCCAGTGCTTATCGTTGAAGTGCTGTTCCCGCCATTGCCGCCATAACCAGCATCACCGGCGATCCCAGCAAAGGCCGAAACATTTCCCAACATGAGCGATGTCGAAATCGATGTGATCACTCCAGCATTTCTTCCGACAAATCCCCCAGCATAAGCGACTCCTCCCTGACCTCCATTACCTCCGGTTCCCGAAGCGCCTCCAGCAAATCCAGTTCCACCATTTTTTCCACCATCGCCACCGGACCCGCCTCTGCCTCCGTTACCTCCAGCTCCGCCCGAGACTGTCGTGCTAGCCGTAGATGAGGCATTGGAGAGGGTGCCGATGATAAATTTTCCAATGATCCCACCTCCATCGGCTTCACCTCCGGTCCCACCGTTCTGTCCTAGCTGTCCAGCACCCCCAGTCGTAGTCGTACCGTTAGCTCCATTGCCTCCGGTTCCGCCGATTCCTCCCATACCGGCATTTACGATAATATTTCCTGCAGAATATGCATTGAGAATATCTCCAGCATTCTGATAACCAACTATTCCAGCCACGTAAGCAACACCACCGTTAGCACCGGCAGTTCCGGCAGTACCAGCCATACCAAGGATCCCATCTATCCCATTGGCTCCGGCGCCTCCGGCTCCGGATGTGCCGATAACATCGCCGATAGAATACACATTTGTGAGTATTCCTCCAGAAGAACCAACTGTGCCATCAGCACCGGTAATTCCACCCTCATAAATAATCGCGCCAACGGTTGCCGTTCCACCAGGACCAGCCAGACCGCTTCCGCTTCCAGCACCTCCTGCTCCAGCGGCACCTCCAGCTCCAGCGGTTCCATTTATTGCTCCAGTCATATGATAGCTATCAGTGATGAGAAGCGTGTTGTTACCAGCAACTCCTCCGACGTAGATTACTCCTCCGGCGCCACCAGTACCACCGCCGGCCGCAGTCAAATTCGCCCGACCAGCTGCTCCGTTACCACCCGCGCCTCCAGCCCCAGCAGTTGCTGATATAGCGTTCGTAGAAAATGAATACTGGATAGTTCCAATGTTGCTACCAGCTAGCCCGCCAGCGTATGAGTTAGCGATCGTAGCATTGTTACCTGCACCGCCATTTCCTGTAGTTCCAGCTGCACCACTCAGACCGCTCGTTGCCAGACCACCAAGCCCACCCGTTCCTCCGATACCACCGATTCCACCATGTAAGTAAATCAATCCGGTTGTTGAATAGGCAGAAACGATCAACCCAGAATTTTGTCCTGCAATACCGCCGACCAAGGCTGTTCCTCCAGTTCCTCCAGCAGCGGCGGCATCAGCACCGCCGGCTCCTCCACCCGTTGCACCAGAACCGCCGATGCCTCCAGCTCCAGCGATTTTTCCATCTGCTCCAGTGGCAGAGACAGAACCTATAGAATATACCTGACCAGCAGTGCCGTTAATTATTCCACCCGTTCCATTTTGAGCAACGATGCCTCCAGCGTAAGCCACACCTCCAGCACCGCCGCTTCCACCATTACCGCCAGCCGCCGTATTATTTCCAGGACTCGTGCTAGCATTCCCTCCCGCAGATCCAACAGTAGCTATTCCGCCAAATGATTGGATGGTCCCGGTTGCAAAAGATCCCGCTTCGATCACGGCATTATTTACTCCGACCAAACCGCCGGCATATGAGAAACCTCCAGCGCCACCAGCCGCTCCGTTCCCACCAATACCAGAAATCGATGGGAGAGTTCCTCCGGCACCACCATTTCCAGCGAGACCTGCCGCCCCTCCAACACCTCCGATAGCTGTGACATTTCCTTCGGAATTTGAGGCTGTTATAGTTCCGGAATTTGTCCAGCCGACCAAACCTCCGGTATAGCTTACCCCGCCGGCGCCCGGCACTCCAACTGCTCCGCCGGCGCCTCCAATACCTGTCCCTAGAGTGTATCCGCCTTCACCGCCGTTACCGCTGGCTCCACCTGTTCCTCCTATTCCCATGACCATAGCAGTCGAACATGAATTTGTAATATTGCCTTGTTGGAAGAATCCAACCAAGCCCCCAACGTAAACCGTACCACCAAGAGCCGCCGCATTGCTGACAGAAAGCCCTCCGGCTCCGGCCGTACTAGCACCGCTTGCTATCCACCCTCCTTTGCCTCCATAACCTCCCAAACCTCCTGTTCCACCCATACCGATGATGCTTCCAGAAACATTCACATTTGTGATCAGTCCGGAATTATAAGCGACTAGACCTCCGACATACAAAGTCCCACCCGCCCCACCAGCTGTCGGAGTAGTCGTTCCATTGGCGTTTGCTGAAGCTGTTACTGTTCCACCCATTACCCCGTCGTTGCCGTTCACTCCTGCTGTTCCAGGAGTACTGGTAGCATTGATAGAAATATTTGAAAGAGTGACATTTCTGATTTGACTGACAGAATATCCGAATAGTCCGACATAGCTCGATGAAGTCGTCGAAATATAAAGATTGCTTATCTTATACCCACCACCATCAAAATCGCCAGTGAAGTTTGTTGTGGCATTTCCGATAGGGATGAATCCGGTGTTCTGATTCCACGCGGTCGTGGATGCGGCATCGATGTCGTTAAACAATTTGAACGAGCTCGTCAAGCTAGTCCTCATTGCCTGCAAACCGTAAACATCATAGATCATGAACGGATCAGCGCTTATGCCTGTGCCAGTGTATCGACGAAATGTCCCGGCATTCAGGGCGAAGTTACCTGCCGCAGAAAAAGTGTTTACAGCAGGATTCATAGCAGTGAATGTGGCCGCTGATGTTTCCACAAAGTTACCGGATTGCCCACTAGTATTGACTATGAAAAGAGGTGCGTTCTGGACGATTGTCCCCGTATATCCAGTCGAAGTTCCAATAGTAAACGAACCGACCGTCGTGGTCGCATTGATAGTCACGATTGAAGCACCCGTGCCTGAAAAGTTATCGAAAAAGACGCTGGTATTAGGACCTGGCAGGTTCCCACTTCTAGCTATGCCATTCGACGAAGTAGCCCAATGGTTCGTATCATCAGACCAGTTTCCAGTCCCATTGACCCAGTAAGCGATATTCGGAGCTGGGTCGACGACATAGTCTATGTCGGTGTTCCCAATGATCTTCAGATCAAAAACTGCCGTCGGAATCAAGAGATCTGTGAGCAATATCCGATATTTGCCATCCTGGTCGATCTGGAAAGTGGCCTGGAGCGGACTGCCTTCGGTAGTATTTCCTAGAGCATCAGTGTAGACAGGATATACCTGTATGGATGTCGGTCCTGACCCAACATGAGGCCGCGCATAGATAGTGATATCGTTCGAACTCTCCAGCCCCCTATCAAAAGTGACTCGAACATACTGCCCATCAGCCAGATCCGCAAAATTCTGATCCAGCATTCCGACAAGATCGAAAATATCGCCAATAGCATTCAAGTTAGAATCCAACTGCAAAGCGTTTGAAATATAAATTATTTGAAATGTTTGCGTCGACAAGTGCGGCACGATCCAACCAACGTGGTCGATAAATCCATTACCATCGTCATCATAAGCAACGAATTGCATGTCGGCGCTCCCGTTGTTCTGCCATTTGATCTTGATCTTATCTTCTTCACCGACTTTGTATATTTCCGGTATAGCGATGCGAACAGGAACATCGATCATCGGCTGTACTGCTTCCTGCTCATCCGTCGCCGAGATAGTCACCAGTTTTCCATTCGCAGTCTCTTGCTCGACAATTTTTGGAGGTGTTGTCGTCGCCACCGATTCAGTAGTCGAGGCCGTTGATGTCGCTAACTGTTCGGTAGTCGAAGCAGTGATAGTGATAGCTGTTGTTGAAGCGGTAGTCCCTATTGAAGAGGTCGCCACTAGCAAAGTTGTGCTCGCTTGTGGGAGAGTAGTTGTCCCTTGAAGATTCGTGCCACCACTTGAACCACCGACTGAAGTTGGTTCTGTTGTCGAAGCTGTCGATGTAGAAGTTTCGCCTGGATTCGTAGACGATGCAAAAGAAGTTGTTGAGGAAGCCGTATATGAAGAAGTGGAGGTCGCAAATTCCGGAAAAGTTGATCCCGAGCCTGTTCCTGGATTTACAGGTTCTATGACAGGGGCTGCAGAAGACGCATTCGTTGATTCTGATGTCGAAGCGACTGATCCTGATGATTGCGCATTTCCATCTGATGACGATGGTGACACAGTCGGCGACGGTGAGGTCGATGGTGTCGGCGTAGGATCTGGAGCAACACTGACCGACGGTGTCGGCGTAGGGACACTTGATGGTGAAGCTGATGGAGTTGCTGACTGAACATCAGGAGAGACTGATGGAGAAACTGCGCTTTCTACCGGTGGAGCCACTGCGGCATCCCCCGAAGCAACGTCGTCAGCGAGTGCTATGCGAGAGGAACCGACGAGAAGAAGCACGACCAAAATTAAGTTCACACCTAGACGAAAGGTTCGGGCCATCATTTGATACAATTTTATCAAGATATCATGACCGTGCATAGCGAAAATACACAGTAAATGTAAGCGTAATTTGAGCATTCCAATCAGACAGAGTATTATCGAAAATCGGGTGACTTTAAGCACCTTCGCCTTACAAATTTACCCCGTAATTCAAGCAAAATGAGTGATAGAAATCAGGCCAAATCGACAAACTACGTATATATATTGTACAAATATTTTCTATTTCAAAATTGGTGACCTTTATAAACCTTAATAGTCTTTAATAGTTAATTGGAATACCACGGCTAACTTTCGTCCTCACCGTTTATGCACAAAATTTCTATGCGGTTGGCGGTCTCGAGTATTTCAATCGACGTTCTGAACAGCTTGAATCATGTAGGTCCTTCCGGAAGACATGTTCAACCTTGTTCTAAATGAAGCGCCCAAGCAACTATGGTCAACGTCTCTACTCCCCACCGATCAACGGGCTCTGCAGTTATCCACACCAGTCTGTTCAAAATGTCCAAAAAAGCACATAAAATTTCCCTGACATTCATTTGACTACTTAACATTGATTTGCTTCAAACAATTACGACCAAGTTGACATCGGTAATTATTGTGGTAATGTCAGCGACGGATTGTTATAAATATGCAATTCCATTGCCTGCCATATAAATTGACTGGCACATGAAAATACAGAAAGACAGGGTTCTATGAAAAAGAAACAGATCGATCAGACACCACCACAAACACAGCCGCCCGCCAAAGCACCGCCAGCGCAACCGTGTTTCCATCCCAGCATCGAGGGTGCCCAGCACGGGCCAAAGTCGCTTTTGGAGTTTCTCGATTACGCCAAGATGTCCGGAGCCGTCGGCGCGCAACCGTCCAACTTTCATTGCCAAAAGAAAGATGGGCGACTCATGAACGCGAAGGAGGTCAAAGAAGCCTTCGACATAGCCGAACTCCGGCTCGACGGTATTTCCGCTCACTGCCCTTTCTGGGTGCACACTACTGCCTGGACCGGCAGCCCCACCATCCGACCTTTCATTCCGGCCGATGTGGCCAAATTGTCGCCGCAAGCAATCGAGAAGTGGGCCGAGAAATATATCCTCAAGCTACTCGATCTCTGTGCCGAGCTCGGCGTCAAGATCATCCCGATGTTCTGGGGAGTCGCCTTCGGCTGGGAGGTCGCCACCGGATACCCATGGGGCTTCTGGGGTAGCGACGATTACAACCTTATCGTGGAAGGCAAGGAGCGCTTCGTGACGAAGACAGCCAAGATCCGCCGACATGCCAATTCGAACGGCCAGTCGCTCGCTCACGAGATCCACCCCGGCACCGGAGCCATGTGCGCCGACGATTTCCTGGAATTGGTCGCGATCTGCCAGGGCGACAAATGCCTGACCGTCAATGCCGATCCCTCTCACTGCTGGGAAGGTGAGGACTGGGAAACTCGGTTCCTCAAGGTCGGCCACCGCATCTGCGCTTGCCATATCAAGAACTTCGTCATCCGTCGGGGCCTGCCCCTTCGCATGATGGAGCCAGCTTGGCAAAAGCGCGCCATGCAATTCGTGGACTTGCCGACAGGCCAAATCAACCTAGCTCGCTACGTCGAACTCCTCATCCATGTCGGTTATCCTCAGCGTTACTGTATGCTGACAGGTGCCAAGACCGCTCCGCTTATCGTCGAAGCCGAGAGCGCTTACCGCGACCTGGACGCCACCAGCGCCAATGGCATCCAATACGTGCTCAATAACCTCTGCTTCCCTATCGCCACCGGTTCCTTTGAAGACGGCATGGGCGCATAGTCGCCACACCCAAGTAGCATCGTAATAGCCGAGCAGGTCGTCTGCTCGGCTATTTTTATATGTCCCTATGACTGGATAAGAACTTTATTGCCTTCTATTTATCTCATCTTCTGCTTTGATCGCCATTTCGAGAAATGCTGATATATCCGCCATGCTCATAACTCTGGGTTTGATGTCTTTTATGCAGAAAACGCCGACTGGTAGGTTTGTTTTAGCATCATGTAGGGACCTGCCTGCATAGAATCTGATGAATGGTTCACCGATGACCATCGGATTATCGGCGAAAAGCGGATCCTTTAGAGTATCCTCGATGATAAACATTTCTTCATGTAGTAACGCATGAGCGCAAAATGATATATCCCGTGGTCCTTCACGTTGTTTCAATCCCTGCATCGATTTGTACCATTCTCGATCTTTGTCGATGATAGTGATAGTAGAAATTGGCACAGCAAATCGCAAAGCAGCTTCTCTGGTGATCTTATCGAACCTTTCCTCAATGGCCGTGTCCAGAATCTTCAGATCCTGAACGGCGCACATCCGATCTCTCTCATATCCTGGAACTAAGGGTTTATTCATGTTGAGATAATTGTATCATACTAATTCCGAAGATTTCCCTTTGCGTCAGCATGCTAATCCTGAACCTCCTATCTACTAAGTACCGCGTGCATAATGCGGCTAAATGCCCAATAAACGCTAGCAGTGAATTCTGACGAACCGTTGTTTAGATCCATCGCAGCCGGACTACTTGAAGGGCTCGGTGTGTGACTCGGGGTTGGTGACGGAGATGACGATGGTGTTGGTGATGCTGTCACCGATACAGAAGGCGTCGGACTTGGCGCGTGACTAATGGAAGGTGTCGGGGATGGTGAGCTAGATTGGCTAGCTGAGGAACCGGCATAATAACTAGATGTTCGAGCAGATTCGGACGCAGGTGCTGGTGTAGATGAAGGAGTAGGTGAAGGAGTCGGAGCTGATACTGATCCTTGTGAATACGGAATAGGTGTAGGTGACGATGCGATACCGGAGATCGTCAGCGTCATATTGTTACTTGAACCTGTAACTGGGTGTGTGACTTGTACGGAATATACACCCACTGGAACATTTGGTACGAATTGCAATGTAGAACCATTAGCCGAAACTACGGAATATGTCTTTGGTGTAGAGGGACGCCCCGCCAATTGTGCCATCAAAGTAACGACGTTTGCTGCAGTCTTAGAGAAGCGGACACCCGTGATCGTGACTGTCTGATTTGGAGTGGCAGGATTAGGTGAGAGCGAATTGAGATATGGCGAGACTTCGCCTATGATCACGACGTTGTTCGTGGTGTTAGCAGTTGTTACAGGTATGAATTGGAGATTTGGATATTGACCGAGTACGACTTGGGTCAACGAACCATGATAAGCTCCAGCGAACATCTGCTTGGGATTGGCGGTCATAGTAACGGTGAAAGTCGACACTGTATTTGCTGGTAAGTTGAAATAACCGAAGCCGTCATCTGTCGCACCTCGTTGAGTATAAGTTTCCGGACCGCTCCAATTGAAGCCGTTTCCGGTCACATCGAAGATAGAGAACGCTCCTTCCTTCTGAAGCTTTTGTGGGACATTGCCTGGATTTATCCCGACCGTAAACGTATTAACCAAACCCGCTTCCCCACCAGACGGGTCATACTTCAAAGCTAGAGTCGGTGTACCAACGATCGTAACCGAAGCCGGCGTAGCGTTTGGATCCGTTATAGTGAACTCACCACTCTTACCACTCAACCCGGAATTGTTATCCTGTATGACGATTTTGTAGCTACCCGACGGGATATCCGCCAAGACCCAAGCATTTCCATTGTAGTAATAATATTTACCAACTGTCCAGGTGTACGTGTTGTTTGCATAACTGGCAAGCCGATTTGGGTCGGCCAGATAATACATGTTGTAACCATTTGAATCTTCTGCCCAGATCTGCATCAATTGATTTCCTCCTCCAGTCCAAACGATATCTGCATGTGACCCAACTGAGAGGTTACTACCGGTTGCCGGAGCTGTGACAGATATAGGATCGAGAGCACCGAAAGTCAACGGGTTAGTCGAGGCATTGAAAGTAAACGGGACGACCTTATAATTTGGTTGGAAACTATCAAGCCGCACACGATATGTATCCTTCAGCAAGCCATCACGTCTCACTGACCCCGTGAGCACAAACCGCGCTGTAGAATTCGGAGATATTAGATAATATGGCCCAGGAACATCTGTAACATTCGTGCTTGGCATATCATATGACAGGTTTATGTTCGAATTATGATTGTCACCAGTTCCAACCAATGTATAGGCAAAGGCACCAGACCTTAACACTTGTAATGCGGAAGGGCCAGCATGAATATCCACATTAAAAGTGGCATTCGCCCAATTCTGGTCACCCTGACTGGTCTGCAAAGTCCCAACACCAACCACATTCGCTGTAACTCCTGGTGGCCGGATCTTCGTCAAAGCACAATGATTCAGAAAAGCAGATAGATGCGATTCATATACCTGCTTTGAGGTGAATGGTAAAGTTACAGCTATCGGATGATAAGTTTGCCCCATAGCCTGAGCAAAACTGGCCGAAGTGAAGTAGCTCGCGTATTGGTAGAATCGTATCTTCAAATACTCGATCAGCATGGTCTTGTCGACATTGCTGTATGGGAACTGATTGACTAGAGCGATCATTTGATCGAGCGATGCTGAACTTCCAAATATGTTCCTAGCGATTCCATAATATGACGATTGATACGAAGGACGAATATCGTTGGACAGACCACTTATGAGTTGTGAGACGTACGTATTGGCAGGATCCGCAACAGTCATGCCACACGAGAAAGCCGCGTCGAATCCATGTGGTATTATCTCTGTCTTACCAGTGGTCAAGTTTATGCCCCAATCTTCATTATGAAGAGGCGCCACATCTTCCAGATTTAGAACTTCCGTCAACAAGAACAACCTGATCGTCGTATCCGGATCGAATGACAACTGATGGATATCCGTATTATCTGTCTTGCTCACGATAGAGGCTGAAGTCAGTCTGTTTATCACATTAGGGGTCCAAGAAGCTTTCCCACCTTGGTTATCACCGGATTCATAAAGACTCGAATTCAGATTGAATTGGGTTGTAAATGGAACCTCATCACTGCTTTCATTGTCTCTTGCGACCATCATGTAACGGAATGTGCGCCCGGCATATCCAGGATCGGTAGTGAGGAATCTTACATTGGCGAAACCGACGATATCCGTTGTAGGAACACCAAAAGCTCTGAATATCTTGAATATTATGTATTCTCGGAGGTTGACATTCAGTTGACCGCTGAAACCGATATCACTGCCATTGGCAGTGTAATCGTTCCAACCATCACATTCGGGAATGAGCCGGACTTTCTTATACTTCAATATCGACTTCCCGTCATAAGTGCTCAAACCGTGGAACTTACCATCTGGATTTCCTGAAGAAAAAGTGACATTCAGGACTGGCGGACGACATTCTGAACGCATACCGCCCTTCCATTCGTATTTTATGCTCCAATCTTGGATAGTAGCGCCGTTTTGGCTTTCCTTCAGATCTCCAGAAGGATTGGGGGTTGTTCCAGTAATCAATAAGGACTGGCCGAGAGTATCGAATGTAAAATCGTGCATCGGATACGTGCTCGTCTGAGCAATCGCTAGTTTAGGAAACACCATCAGATAACCGACCACGAGTGACGCCAAAGTGCCGCTTAATATAGCGGCTATAATAAGCGGACGAGATTTATTTTTCATGTCCTAATGATAACTTTATTATCACCGCCATGATAGTGGATAACTCCGTGTTACAATGCCGCCATGAAGACAGCACTAAAGATTGTAGCCTCCGTGATCGTCTGCATATTCGCTTTGATCGGCGTAGTCATGACGATTGGCTTCGTCGCAATCAGGCTTCATTTGACCAACGTTCCTGGCATCGTTGATAACCAACATGATTATTTCAAGGACCAAGCCACAAGCGGGCAAAGCGGCAGCTACACAGATACCGAGTGGATAAAAAGCTCCGAATGGCAATCATTGAAGATAGCCATCTTCAAAGATCAATCGGATATTGAACGTGCGGCGAAAGCGGCTGATATCTCGCCACGCATGATAGTAGCGCCGCTCATCGTCGAACAGTTACGCCTATTCACAGACAATCGCGATCTATTCAAGAGCGTCTTCGAGCCACTAAAGATCCTGGGTGTCCAAAGCCAATATTCCTGGGGAGTCATGGGAATCAAACAGGAAACGGCCAGACAGATCGAGGTTGGCGTAAGATCCAGCACCTCCACATATTATCTCGGACCAAAATACGAACACCTGCTCGATTCAACCTCGACCAATCCTGATACCACAAGGTTCAATCGCCTGACAGACGACAAGAATAGATACTATTCATACCTCTACGCGGCTCTCTACGAAAAAGAGATACTGGGCCAATGGCAGAAGGCCGGTATAGATATCTCCAACCGACCAGATGTTCTCTTCACTCTTTTCAACATCGGCTTTTCGCACTCTATTCCCCACACCGATCCACAAGTCGGCGGTGCAGAGATCAAGATAGGTTCTGTTACCTATAGTTTCGGCGGACTAGCCGCGGATTTCTACTACTCAAGCGAGCTGTCTGAATTTTGATCACCTCCAGTTTGGGAACCACATCCTGGACTGTAATTGTTCTTGTGAGAGAGGGGTACCGTATGATATCGGACTCCAGAAAATGAAAGCTGTCAGAGCCAATAGGATGGCCGCGCCTATCAGGATATATTTGCGCCTGCCTTTGAGCTGATCAAGAATGTAGGCGATCGCCAATATTGAAAAAACAAGGGCAGCCTGATAATGGTAGAGGAACATGACTCGGCCAATGAAAATGAATGGCAGGAAATTCACAAGGAATCCGACGGCGATGAATACCGGTGCACGATGGACGATCTTTCGATCTTTCACCAATGATCCGATCGACAGCAACCATAGACCGTTCACGATGAGGCCGGTCATGACCAAGGCTCCAAGCCAGTATATGAAGGGATTGCCGAAGAGATAAATATAAGAATTGACATCTCGGTCAGCGATCGGCGCCGTTGCAGTCCCCTCCACCATCGCTGCCGTCGACGAAGCTGACCCCTGCCAGTAGAATATCGGTCTGGCCATGAATGGCCAGGTATACCATTTGCTGGAATATTGATGGGCAGCATTCATGTGAGCGTTCACACTGTACATCTGTTCATTCAGTTCAAAAAATTTGACTAGGAAACCCGGCGTAGAGATGGTCGGATCGTTACGGTATGTACTATCGATCAAAGTCTTTTGGAATGCTGCCGACATGAAGGCGTTTCCCTGGCCAGACTTTGGCAACAAGGTAAAATGCACAGCGAAAGTCACCATGTACACGGTTAGACCGACGACCAACAGCACGACAAAAAACTTGATGGCATGCTTTATAGCCACCATCTTTCGAGGCGCTCCGACGATATCCCAGAGTTCGATAAGCACTATGATCAGGCTGAAGGCTAAACCTGTCCATTTGAAATCGAAAGCCACCGCTGCCCATAGAGCCGTTAAGATAAGCCATCCACAACGTCGCATTTCGAAGCGCTTCGTAAATGTAACCGGCACTTTCAAGGAACGATATTGCAGATACGCAGCCAAGGATGTAAATCCTGCCAAGATAAGCATGCTATCCAGAAAGGCGAACCTGGATTGGACAAGCAAAGAATTCTCCAGGATTATGAAAAGGCCTGCCGAAAAAGCCGCCAAAGCAGAAAAGCGCAGACGCCGACAGAGCCAGTATACGACCAGAGGCAATAGGATACCGGCTAGAAGAGGCAGAAGCCGATACCAAATGTATGTATCCGTCTGATACTTGTTCCCGATGTTCGAATAATCATGATTGATGCCGCTGATACCAGAAAGATGACCCGCAGCGGCGAGCAAGAGCTTCCCCAACGGCGGGTGAGGATCGAAATAGTATGTTCCCAAAGAGTAATCGTTGGCATACGTCACGAAATAGACCTCGTCAAAGACGACTTCAGCCGGACGCGGAAAGAACAAAAGATGCGTAGCGGCGCTTAGGACAAAGAGTGCCAATAGAAGGTATTTATTCATGCTTAAAATATAAATCGCGATAGACTAGCCAGCTGTCCTTCAAGGCTCTCATGATAACATGCGGCTTGGCACCACTGGAATGACCGAGTTGACGCGGTAAATGCTTAACCGGAACCTCCTTGAAAGCCAGGCCGGACCGCTTCAAACGGATAAGCAATTCCGCCGAAAACATCGCTCCGCCAGAGATCATTGGCAGATCGGACACTGCTTCAGTCTTGAATAATTTGAAGGCGCAGTCTATATCACGAACCTTCAATCCAAAGACTGTCCGTATAAATATATTCCAAAGGAAAGCATTCAGGAGACGAAGATGGTTATCTTTGCGCGGATTCCGGAATCCAATTATAATTTTGTATTCCGGTACCCATGGCAATAATTTCTTGATCTCCCCGATATCAAATTGCAGATCGCCATCGGTGAAAAAGACATATTCAAAACGGGCAGACTCGATTCCGCTCATGACTGCCGCACCATATCCTTTGTTGAGCCGATGATGAACCAGGCGAATTCGTGGATCTCCCGCCGCGATCTCTTCGGCGATCTCTCGAGTCCGGTCTGTACTTCCGTCATTGACGATGATGACTTCGAAATCAGTTATCTCCCGAATCGTCGTGAGGACATGCGAAACAGCGTCTGTAGCCGATCTGATATTTTCCTCTTCATTGTGAAAAGGTAAGAATACTGATAAGCGCATCAGATATAGTAGAACTCCTCAAAGACTTTCCTGTACCTTCCGATCGTTTGTTTGGCTTCATATTGATTCAAGACAAATCCTGGGGTGTGGGCGATCTCGTTTCTGACTTTATGCGCTTCCCAGGCATCATCCAAAGATTTCATATCTCCTTTCGCCACCCTTTTCAATTTTTCACCGATACTCTCGCCACGGTATCCCATCTTTGTCAGCAGATCGTCTAGGATGATATCAGCATCGATTATGGCCTGTTTCCAATCATTCTCATTGTGAGACTCGATATGCTTCATGGTATTTTCCCAGCGATGAGCCATGACCGTGTCGCCTGCATTTCCAGCCTCGAAGGCCGGCTCGACTTTGAGGTCGTGCATGGCCCCTTCTTTATTACGGATCTTTTTCAAGCCTTCGACACAATAAATGATACCTATTAGAAGGAAAAATGAGATAGGTATAGAGATGCCTACGAGGAATCCGAAGATATGTTGGACAGATACTATCGCCGATGGGTACCAGTTGATGAGCTTAGTCAGCAGTTCATTGATGATCGGCACCATTCCGCTCGGATGTGCTATTGGGGTCATGGATTATAGTATAGCGACAAGTGAGGAATTGTGGAAGCGAAGCTTACACATATTCCGAGCGCAGTCGATATATGAGCGAAGCGAATATACAACTCTATTGCTCATTCAGAAAATCCTTACCGGCGGAGAAAAGCGCAGTTTCATCACCATGTCGAGCTGTGAGCTGAAGGCCGATGGGTAAAACCCCTACGCTTCCACAAGGTATGGAAACAGCCGGCATACCGGTTATGTTAGCTGTCACGGTAAATATATCCTCGAGATACATAGCAACCGGGTCGTCGGTTTTTTCGCCTATATTGAAAGCTGGAGAAGGCGCTGTTGGAGTAGCAACAAGGTCGACGTCTTGAAAAGCTTTAAGGAAATCGTCAGTTATCATGCGTCGTACCGCATTGGCACGATTGTAATAAGCGTCGTAATAGCCTGAGGACAACACATAGGTTCCAAGAAGGATCCGACGGATGACCTCTCGGCCTAGGCCGGCGCGGCGAGTTTCGAAATAATCATCGATACCATTCTTCCCATCAACATGCAGACCGAATCTGACACCATCGAATCGCGCCATGTTAGCGGATACTTCGGCCGGCATCACGATGTAATACACCATTAGAGCATAAGAGATATTTGGTAACTGGATATCACGGATCTCATAACCCTTCTCTTTAAATAATGTAAGAGCCGATTCAAATGATTTCAAAACATCCTTATTGATACCATCTCCCCCAAGGAAATGTCGGGGTACCCCAATGATTGGTTTGGCAGATAGGAGGCCAGGCCTTGGTAGCCTTGTAGCGAAGGCCTGGCCTCTGTGTTCATCGACTGTCGTACCATCTTTAATATCTTTTCCACGAATAGCATTGAAAACGATTTCCGCATCGGTGACTGTCTTTGTGAGCGGTCCTATCTGATCGAGCGAGGAACCCATGGCCATAACGCCATAGCGTGAGACAGCTCCATATGTAGGCTTGAGTCCGACAACGCCACAGAAACTCGCTGGCTGGCGTATGGATCCCCCAGTATCAGAACCGAGAGCAAAGAGCGATCCGTCCATAGCCACGGATGCAGCCGACCCTCCTGAGGAACCACCAGCGACACGCTTCAGATCAAAAGGATTCTTGGTGACACCATAAGCCGAGTTCTCGGTAGAGCCGCCCATCGCAAATTCATCCATATTAGTTCGACCCAGGAATATCGCACCCTCCTTCTCAAGTTTGGAAATGACAGTCGCATTATAAGTCGCATGATAGTCCTCCAAGATCTTTGAGGAACTGCTGGCAATCTTGCCCTTAATGAGAATATTGTCTTTGGTGGCGCAAGGAATACCCAGAAGCATCGAGCCTTGATCTTCGATCTTTGATTTTTTGTTTCTAATTTCGGCTATTTTAACATCTGCTTTCTTCGCCGCTTCCAACGCATCATCGAAGACTTGAAGATAAGCATTGATATCTTTATTCTTCTTGGCGATCACATCCAAATAGGCTTGCGTCAATTCAACCGAAGTAAAATCGCCAGCCATCAGATGGTCATGGGCCTTCTTTATCGTTAAGTTGTGCAAATCGATTTTCATATTTACTCTTATGCGATTAGTCTTGCGCGATAATCTTCTTCACAGCAATGAAATCCCCTTCTCTATCTGGCGCTTCATCAAGCAACCGCTCGCGATCTTCTGGCGAGACAGACTCTACTACGTCTGGACGCATGACATTCTTCACGGCACCGACGCGACCCTCAGCATCCATCTTTACCGGCACTTTCTTCAATTGGTCGACATAAGCCAAAATGGAGTCGAACTCTTTGATGAGCGACTTCTTATCCTCTTCGCTGAGCTTTATGCGGCTCAAGGTAGCCAAATGTTCCAATTCTTTGACGGTAATCATGCTGTTTATTTATTAGGCGATTGTAACATGCTGCAAAGAGACGCGAAAGTACAGCTCAACCCACCGAGGTCTAACCTCGAAGAAGCTTCAAAAACTCTTCTTCCGAAATGATCTCTACCCCCAGCTCGCGGGCTTTATCGAGCTTCGATCCGGCCTCCTCTCCAGCCACCACGAATGAGGTCTTCTTAGATACGGAACTGGAGACATCGCCGCCATTCTCTCTGACCATCGCTTGTGCTGCCTCTCTTTCCAGGGTTGGCAACGACCCTGTGAAGACAAAGGACTTGCCTTCCAGCTTCTTTGCGCCAGTCGTCTGTTCCGCTTGTATCTCAACGTGTTTTAATAGATTCTTCACCAGCTTCCTATTTTCGGCGATCTTGAACCAGGAAGAGATCGATTCAGCAACCTTCGGACCAACGCCGCGGATCGATTCGAAATCTTCCTTTTCTGCTATCAAAATCATTTCTAGTGGTTCTTGTCGACGAGAGGAGTAAGTCTCGCTTCGCCGCTGGCCCACAGCGCTCGAATCAAGGCTTACTCCTCTCGCCGCCAAAGCCTCAAAATATCTAGCAATGTCATAAGCCGTCTCTTCACCGACTTGAGGAATAGAAAGGGACGCTAAAAACCTTGGTAAAGCGATCACACGAGACTTCTGTATGGCAGCAATGAGATTATCTGCAGACTTTTCAGCAAATCTTTCCAAATTGAGAAGGTCACCTTTCTTCATGGTAAATATGTCATCAAAGGTCGAAATCAGACCAGCTTCGATCAATTGATTGAGTATAGCGGGACCTAGACCATCGATATCGAAACACTTCTTCGAAGTGAAATAATGGAACCGTCGCTTCTGTTGTTCAAAAGAATCCTTATTAATACAACGCCAAGCCGCCTCTCCGGGAACTCTCTCGATGAGGCCGTCACCACCACAAGCTAGCACGTGAGTCGGCCATCTGAAAGGTCTGGAATCCTTTGGACGCAATTCCCCGACGACGCTCACTATGTCTGGAATTACGTCGCCAGCCTTCTGTAAGATCACGGTGTCGCCTATCCGAACATCCAACCTCTTGATCTCATCTTCATTGTGAAGCGTCGCTCGCGAGACGGTGGAGCCAGCCACCAAAACCGGTCTCAAGACCGCCACCGGCGTGATCACTCCGGTGCGCCCAACTTGAAATACGATGTCCTCCAAAACAGTTGTAACTTGCTCCGCCGGAAACTTGTATGCCACGCCCCAACGCGGAGATTTACCTGTATAGCCGAGCGCCTCTTGGATCTTTCGCGAATTGATTTTAATGACTATTCCGTCTAGACCATAATCGAGATCGTGCCGTTTCTTTGTCCATCCTTCATAGAATTTTTGAATGCCGTGAACAGAATCAAATATACGATAATGTTCATTGACTTTAAATCCAAGCTTAGCGAGCAATTGCAGCTCTTCAGCCTGAGTCTGTGGCATCCCGGCGTCAGAAAAAGCGTTTTCGGCTCGAGCGCTGTTGGCCAGCGGCGAGACGGAAATGCTTTTTCTGACACCGGAATCGAGTTTCTCAATATCATAAATGTAAGAATCCAATTTCCTCGACGCCGTTATCTTCGGATCCAATTGCCTCAAAGATCCAGCCGCCAGATTGCGCGTATTGGCATAAAGAGGCTCGTCAGCCTTTTTTCTCTCTTCATTTATTCTCGCCAATTCTTTTGTGGCCATCCAGATCTCTCCGACAGCGATCAAGGAGCCAGGAGGAAAGAGTGAGGAGGAGGAGGAAGTCTGTTTTTCTGCGTTCCTTCCTGCTTCCTCCTTCCTGCCTCCTCCTAATTTAAGCGGCACCGAATATATAGTTTTCACATTAACCGTCACGTCCTCCCCGACGACCCCATCTCCTCTCGTGGCTGCCTGAACCAAAACACCATTCTCATAAGTCAAAACGACTTTAAGTCCGTCGAATTTCAGTTCGCAGCAATACTCCAGTTTCTCTCCCTCAACGCCAGCTTTGCGCATGAAGTTTTGCACTTTCTCCTCCCATTTCTTTAATTCATTAAAATCAAAAACATCGTCGAAAGACCATTGAGGCACAGCATGTTTGACCTTGGTAAATTCTTTGAGAGGTTCCCCACCGACTCGTTCAGTCGGACTATCAGACGTCTTCAGGTCTGGGTATTCTGTTTCAATAGATTCGAGCTCCCTGATCAACGAATCATAAGCCTCATCAGAGATCTCGGGCTTATCGAGCGTATGATACAAATACCTATGTCGCTCAAGGCTTTTTTTGAGCTTTACTAGGCGGTCTCCGACCTCTTTAGGCACATAAGAATTCATGCACTCACTCTATCATAATTTATCAATCTGGACTCGGCGCTTGTTGTGATTGATTGGTGATAATGATCTCTGGAACAGTATATTCTAAATAAGTCAGCCTGATAGCTCTTTCTGTTGTACGCGGCCCAGCCAGAGGACAGCTGCTACCGTCGCTCATATTGTATCCTCGTGACTCTACGATAGACTTTGGATTAAAAGGACTTGAATCGTCACGTCCAATAGTTATAGTGACCAACGCACAAGTTGATCCAAAAAATATCGGTATGGGCGGCGTTTGTTTAACAGAGTCATGAAAATGCATATCCGGCACGTCGTTCTTGTTAACATTAACATCAAAAGCTATTCCCAGATTTTGACCATTACAGGAAAAATATGCGAATTTATTCTGGAAGGCTTGAGCCACGCATTCTATCCCGCTATCTGCCGCGTAGATCGCCATCGTCGAATCACGTGCCACCGATGCCAAAATCATTTGTTTGCGGCTGATAGACGCGATGAAAGCAGCGATGGACAAGACGATCGCTGAAACGATGATGGCGAAGAGGAGCGTATAGCCTTTTTGTCCGTGTATCATCATATTATCGTATGCCATTAGTAATTAATTCTCGTAAATTCACACTATCGCTCCCACCGGAAGGAGTTGCCCAAGAAACTTTTACATTTGGCATATATTGAGTTGTAGTGCCGGTCGATAACCAGTCGGTGGTTATAGTGAACAATTGACGCTCCCCGGTATTAGTACAAAGAAGGTCCGTAACACAATCGCTCCAACCCGTGGGAAATTGACCGCCAGCAGTGGCTAATGAGTTGTCTTTTTGATTGCTGATATATTCGAGAGCCTCCTGTGCCAGATTGTAGGCGACTGCCTCATTACGCGCGTTAAGAGCCGCGGTATAAGCTTTGTTGGCAGCGGTGAGCGGTCCGGCGATAGCTATCATCAGGATGGCGATGGCCACCAGTGTCTCGACTATCGTAAATCCTTTTTGATTTCTCGTGATCATAAGATTGATTAATCGGCGATACGCTGGGAAACGCCTGTCTGAATATCGAATGAATTTTGATCCTGCGAGCGCGCGCCGACAGAAGAACCTGCGAGGTGGATAAATATCCAATTATAGCCACCTGGACGCGCGGTCATTGTTAACTCTGAACCGCTCAAAGCGATACCACTATCGAGAATTGGGGAGGAACTATATGAGCCACAACCAGATTGTGACTTGTATATATTATCCGAGATTACATATGTATATGTAATAGGGTTCTTACAACTATCAACATTAGGCGATAAAAACGAAACGCTATTAGACCCGCCGACAAATTTCGAACCCATGCGCATTTCTCTGGACATCATTTCCAAAGCAGACGAAACATTGGTTATAGTCTTTTGCAGAGTCTGCGCTTGTCTATTTAAGGCCGTGATTCGCACCAGAGAACCGATCGCAAATACAGCTACTACGGTAAATATTCCCAGGGATACGAGCATCTCCAGAAGAGTGAAACCGCTTTGTTTGTGATGATGCGTAATCATGAATGTGACCACCGCTCTTAGTATGTTGTGCTACTAGTACTACCGGTGTAACAGGTCGTATCGCTTTCCACACTGATCTGGCCGCTTTGACGAACGATAATATTACGACAAGAGGTCTTATCGCCGGATATGATCGTTAACCTGACAAAGTTATATGTCGTCGTTTTATTAAGATTGGGGGCAATGATTATCGCGCTAGGATCAGGTCTTTTGAATGTGATATCTACGGTACCAGCGGAACTAGAATCACAACTACTACCATTTCCGATGCAGATATTGGATATCAGAGCGTTTTGTTGCAAATGATAAGTGGTCACGGAACCGTCACCGACGACGTCATATACCCCATCGCTATTTGTATCGATGAATAATGGGAAGTAAGAAGTGTTCATCCGAAATTCTACTCCGTATGGATAGCTGAAATTAGGACTGCTGGCGCTTGTCGTCATGACGCTTACGCCATACGTCTGTGCCTGACGAATGACTAGGGCGATATCGTAGGCCGTGTTGGTAAGCAATATGCCAGAATTATAAGAGTTATACCTAGCCAAAACGAGCGCTGTCATAAAGACAAAGATACTGATCGTAACCATGAGCTCTATCAAAGTGAAGCCTCGCCTTGTCATATATAGAATTATAACCTAAACGTCTTAAAGTAACGAGTTTATAACTGTCTTCAATAGACCAACATCCAATACCTGAATGCCAAAAAGAAGCACCAGATACATGCCTAATATGAGATATGGCCCAAATGGTATCTCCGTTCGTGGCTTAAAGTGTCCATAGGTCACAAAAAGCCAGATAATGCTAACGATAGCAGCGATCCAGAAAGCTAAAACGATAGCATTTATTCCTGCAGCAATACCAAGGAACCATCCTATGCCTAAAACTAGTTTAGCATCGCCTAGGCCCATCCACGTGCCTTTGGAAACCGCCCAAAGCAAGGCGAACGGTAATGCCAAGACCGGTCCAGCTACCAAAGCCGATATGGTTGGTATGTGAAGCCATGACGATCCGCCAACGCACAGATTGATTAGGGACAACAAAACAAATGAATATACGAATTGGTCCGGGATGATCTTGTGCTTTATATCGTAAACGGAAATGACGATAAGCAAGCACGTGGCTACGATATAGATCAAAGTAGTAACGGCCGAAAATATCGTCATCGGCGGGAATGTGAAGAATATCATGACGAATATGACCCCGGCACAGAATTCAACCAGCGGATATTGCCAGGAGATCTTGCTCTTGCACTTCTTGCAGCTTCCCTTCTGGTAGGCAAAGCTAAGCAATGGGACCAATTCCTTCCAAGTCAATTGCTCCCCACAAGACATGCACTTCGACCGTCCATTAATGCCCATACCCGTATTGAATCGCAGCGAGACCACGTTCAAAAAACTGCCGACTACGGTGCCGAAGACGAATGAGAGTATGAGCGAGAGAGTATCCATTTATTTCGGCCCAACGCAATAGTTATAAGTGGAGGCTGTTGAATTACTAGCACAATTTAAATTTCCAGCATAGGGATCGCTTGAAAGACCGTCTTGAATTGCCGCATTATTATTTTCTAGACAAGTTTGCAGAACGTAGTCGGTAGGTTTGTTGTTATCGTTAATATCATAACCGTAACTCGAGACACAACTCCCACCCACTGGAGCAGTAGGCATAGTAGAGATATAAACAGTTCCACTGTTGTTTATCGAATTCAAGGTAGTCGGATATGCGTTATTATGATCAAAATATTGTTCCAGAGCCCCCTGGATCTGTGCCAGATCCGAAACCCTTTTCCCATCGCGCGCCTTGGCCTTCGCGCTAGCAAGAGAAACGATGACCATCGCACTCAAGATGCCAATAATGGCGCAGACTACCATCAGTTCAATAAGCGTAAACCCTCTACTTTTTGAATGTATTTTCATGGTGTAATTCTAGCACTTTTCGTTTTGGCGCGCTTGTGGAGAAATCTAGCAATGCTCTTTATGTGATTCAGCAGCGGTTTTCCGACCTTTCCGGCGCTGGATCTGGCATATTCATGATAAATGGTAGTCGCAGGCCAATAGACGACATCATATCCGTATTTATTCGCCCGATAACAAAAATCAACGTCATCATATACAGAGAAATAATACCCATCAAAATATCCTACTCGATCAAATATTGACCGTTGGATAATGAGACAAGCTCCCATTGCCCAATCAACGGTCTGCACTTTTGACGGATCGATGGAAACATATCTACGATATGGCGGAAAATTCGGCATAAGCCTATATAATCCGGAGCCACGCCAAAAGAGCCCCATGAGTGTCGGGAATGTCCTGACCGATTCCTGATCTTTCCCATTTGGATAACGCAATCGTGGTGCAACTATGCCAACGTCGCTGTGTGACTGAAAATATTCTTTGATGGCAGGAAAATCGAGCGACTCGATCCACGCATCATCGTCTAGGAACATTATATGATCTCCTTTTGCTTCGCTAACTCCGAGATTTCGTCCTTTAGCCACTCCAACATTCATATCCGAATAGATCTTCTTAACTGCCACCAAACCAGTCAGATATTCCTTCGTCCCATCCGTCGAGCCATTATCAACGACGACGATTTCCGCAGCCGGCAATTTCTCTTGAACAGATTGGAGACAGCGCTTGAGCTTATCCAGCCTGTTTCGGGTGACGATTATGACTGATAGTTCTTTCATGGTACTACTATATCATGTATGATATGGCCATGAATCAGACCAAGACAGGACTTGAAAGAAAGCCATTTCGTGTGATAGAGCCTCCAACCAGATTCACGCCTATCTCCGAAATTAGGGATATTTGGCGCCACCGCGAGCTCTTATACCTCCTAGCCTGGAGAGACTACAAGGTTAGATACCGCCAAACCGTTATCGGCCTGTCCTGGGCGATATTTCAGCCCATATTGGCAACCATCGCCTTCGTCTTAGTCTTTGGTCGCCTAAAAGGGATCACTGACGGCGCTGTCCCCTATTCGCTTTTCGTCTTTTCCGGCATGGTCATATGGCAATTCTTTGCCAATTCCATCTCTGAATCAAGCCGGTCACTGGTAGCATCTAGCCAAATGATCACCAAGATATATTTCCCGCGGATCGTCATTCCTCTGGCCAAGATAGGGACACAAATCATCGACCTGATTCCTTCATTCATTATACTTCTGATTCTCATGATTTATTTGAAAGTTTTCCCGACCTTCCTCGGCATATTGTACGTAATCCCCCTGATCCTGATCTTGACTATAATCTCCGCTAGCATCGGCATCATCTTGTCGGCCATAAATGTCAAATACCGCGACGTGCAATTCGTTGTACCGTTCTTCATTCAACTGGGACTGTTCTTGAGCCCCGTCATTTATTCAACAGCCAATCTCGGAAGATATTCCAAGCTCCTTCTTTTGAATCCAGTGACGGGAATAATCGATTCATTCCGGTCTGTGTTGTTTCAAACGGCCTTCCCATTGAAATCATTCACGGTCTCTTGCATCTTCGCCGCTGTATTGACGATGTTAAGCCTTCTATATTTCATCAAATCGGAAGGTGCTTTTTCAGATGTTATTTAAAAAAGAAACTCCGAATAATTTCTTCCGGAATGCAAGCAGATATTGAGCGGACGATAGATCCGAGTGTACCTCTGTCAATCATTGGATGAAGCGGTATCGTCACGTAATAAGTGCAACCATCCTGTTTTTTCGCCATTCTCACATGGCTCCCACGTTGACGGGTAACAGAAAAGACGAGATTTTGTAAAATCTTAACCAATCTTCCTCCGGAAACGCGGATTAACCTAGGCATACACGACTTCGGAAAGATCAATATTCATCATGATGGTAGGAGAGTACTTTTTCCGACGAAGCGATCCAAAAATTTCTTCCACGGCCGTCTCTGTGGCTTCCTTAATGTTATGTAAAAGCTTCTCGAAGGTCTTGCCTTGAGTAATGATATTATAAGCATCGTTAGAGGCAACGTAATAGCCATCTTCGCCTCTAAAAACCCTGAATAAAACGATTTTATTGCTTATCTTCATAGGCCTAGTATAATGCTTAAAATTATCGTTTGCAAACTAAATGGCAATCAGTGCCTAATGAACCAACTTAAATGTCCTCAATCATCGAAATCAACGGCTTGGGAAAGAAATACCCCATCGTTCACGACAAGGTCCAATATGGGACTTTGCGAGATTCTTTGATGGGCTTTGCCAAGAATCCATTCGCCAAGCAAACGACTCATGAAGAATTCTGGGCTTTGAAGGACATCGACCTTTCCATAGAAAAAGGCGATATCGTAGGCATCATCGGCAAAAACGGCGCCGGTAAATCCACTCTCTTGAAGATCATAGCTGGCATAGCCAAACCGACGGAAGGTAACGTCAAACTTTATGGTCGCATATCTTCCCTGTTGGAAGTCGGCACCGGCTTCCACCCAGAACTCACTGGCCGAGAGAACATCTTCCTGAACGGCGTCATCCTCGGCATGACCAGAAAGGAGGTTGCCAAGAAGTTCGACCAGATCGTCGACTTCGCCGGTATCGAGAAGTTCCTCGACACGCCCGTCAAGCATTACTCTAGCGGCATGTACGTCCGCCTAGCTTTTGCAGTTGCGGCACATCTTGAACCGGATATCTTGATCGTAGATGAAGTTTTAGCAGTCGGAGATGCAGAATTTCAGAAGAAGTGTCTGGGGAAGATGGAAGATGTATCCAAGAAAGAGGGACGGACCGTATTATTTGTCAGCCATAATATGCAAGCGATCTCTTCTCTTACCAAACAGTGTCTTTACCTAAATGGCGGACATATCCGATCATACGGAGAAACTACGGACGTAACATCCCAATATCTTTCAAATATTTCAGCAAGAAACGCTATATATGTGGACGAGACGCCCTATAAACAGCCACGTATCACCGAAGTCGAAGCAGTCACCTCTTTACCTAGCGGTGTCCACGAATTCGGAAAACGGCTTTCCTTTAAGATAAAGGTAGAAACCAAGACAGTCCTCCGTGGCGCGGCCGTATCGTTCAAAATAATCAACAGCTTAGGTATTTCCACAACTCACATCCTTACCTTGGACAGCGAGATCCCATTGTGTCGAACTGCTGGATCATATGAATTGGTATGCACTATCCCAAGGCCGCGATTGTATCCGGATAATTATTCGCTGACGGTGTACTTTGCGGAGAAATCGACCGAAACGCTTTTTGAGACGCTACAGAATGTATGCCACTTCGAGGTCATCAAGATCGACGAGTTTAGAGACTACTATTGGGGTGTTCGAAATGCGGTCTATATCGAAGATGGCGCTTGGGTAATCAAAAAACATGAAAATCTTTAAACAGATAAAAGCATTAATCCCTGAGCCGATAAAGATTCCTATCAGAAAATTTCGGTCTTGGAAGTTCCGCGGTTTCCACTATCCTGTCAGACCTTATAGTGCAAACAAACTAACAAGAATATACAAAAATCTGGACACCTACGGAAAAAAGCAACTGACAAGATGGTTACGATACTGTGCCGGCTCACAAGATTTCTTCGCTTTCAGAACACGTGCCACGAACGGCCTCATGTTGCAACAGGTCACTGAGGAATATGCCGATTATTTGACGTGGTTGAAGACAAAGAATATCAAAAAATACCTAGAGATCGGGATCGGTTCGGGCAGTTCATTCTTTATCAACAACATCTTCATAAAGAAATCTGCAGAGCTGAGCATTGCCGTAGACAATGTGTCGTATGACTGTTTCGGCGACCAGCTGCGGAATATAAATGACAAATTCGAAACATTGCGATCTCTGAATCGATCATGCACATTTAAATTCTATCAAGGAAAATCTGATGACTTCTTCAGACAAAATAGCGAGAAATTCGACTTAATCTTTATCGACGCGGATCATGGATATGACAGCGTCAAATCTGATTACGATCACGCCTTACGCGCTCTAAGTCCCAATGGGTACATTATCTTCCATGATATTGCCAATGAATACTACCCTGGCGTGATTAGGCTTTGGAAAGAAATCACGGGTAGTGGTGCCAATGTTATAGAATATGTAACTAAAAATAATTACTGCGGAATCGGTATACTAAGCCTAAATTGATGTGAGCCAGCGATTATCCGGACTAGAGAATCTCGTCCTGAAGTTCCGATATAACTTTCATCGAGTCCTTAATATGGAACTGTAAAAGAGTTCCACTACTGGACCAATAGTGCCGAAACTCCGCTCCTGGCCTAATAATTCCTGAGGCATCGTATCTTTCCTGATCAAAAACCACTGAACTATATTTATCTTTTCTTTGATCCATCAAAGCCGGATACATATTCTGGTCTGCCACCCATAGATGCTCGTTCAGTACAGTCGATGAGGTTACTAGCCTTTCTATGAGATCAAGATCCATAATATCCGTATAAACGCAAGCGGCCGCCAAGGTTAGATGTGGGGGGAAACTGCACCCGATCTCTTCGAGAAATTCCTTCTGGTAGGCCGGGCTTGATTCATAAACATACAGATATGATCGAGGATCAATATTCAACCAATCGATCAGCTGGCAAGGTCTCTTAAGAAAAAGTATGTCGGAATTCATGGTAATGATCCTTTCCGTGTTTGCTAGGATGATGTGATCGAGAATCTCAAGCGAGTCCACGATTTTTTTCCGATATGAGCGTATTTGCGGATATTCCTTCAAAATAGGTTCGAGTTTAGAATCAGCCTCGCTTCTGACGATTATATTTATGCCCGGTATATGTTTTTCGATCAATTGCATGTCTTCTTGAGACAGACTGCCGTCGTCGTGGGCAACAACAGAAACATCGTTGGTGAACCGTAGAAGTGATTTTAACGCTAGAATATACATGTTTACGTGGTGATGACATGTCAATGTGTGCAGTTCAACGCCTGCACCTATCTTACACGGGATCGGTCGAGTCAATAGAACGCCCTTGAAGACTTCCTGAAGCTGCTTCTTGTATTCCTCGGTTAGATGCTTATTTCGATCGTATTTTTTCTTCCAGCGTCGGTGAGCAACGCGGTTATTCCATTCAAAAATTGGCTTTATAGTACGATCCTTGCAATAAAAAAATATCCTCCAGCAAAGCTGATTTGATGTCTTTTTTGTTTTTAAATAATCTCGGAGTTTTTTAAGTTGATTTGTCATACACATAGACGTTGTTCGATTACAACCCGGCTTACAAATTTAATTGATTATCCATAAGGAAAATACTATACTCAAAAGGTACGTATATTCTAACGTAGATAACCGCAAAGGACACTATTGACATAATGATCGGAACGGAGGTAAGTATATGACTAACAAGTAAGTATAAACAAAAATGACCATATCTATCGTCTCAGCTTCAGATGATAAGTTTGTCCCCTACTTGGGTGTGATGCTATTTTCTCTCCTGCGAAATAAAAATACGGATACCTCTGTCGAGATATACATCATCGATAACGGCATATCGGCAAAGAACAGGACAAGGCTGTCTAAGTTGATAGGTAAATTCCGATCGTCACTTATCTTCCTGTCGGTCAATGCTGACATCTACAAAAACTTCCGGATCGATAGCCACATAAACCATACAACGTATTGTCGCCTATCTATACCCGAGCTGTTCAATAGAGAGATAAAGAAAATACTGTATATAGACGGAGATGTGGTTGTTCGTAAAGATCTTTCCAGCTTATGGAACATCGACATCTCTGACTACTATATGGCAGCGGTTAAAGATTGGGGTATCACGTCAGATTTACCGAGAAATAATAGCTACTTCAACGCAGGAATCATGCTCTTAAACCTGAACAAGATACGGTGTGACAGTATAATGTCCAAAACTATAACTTATATAGAACAAAATAGGCCAGCAATGCATGATCAAGACGGACTCAATGCTATAGTCAAAGAAAATTACTTATCTTTGCCCGTGATATATAATACGATGTCTTGTTTCTTTTTTAGAAAGAAACTGAATAACAAGCTCGTATACAAATACTCAGGTGGCCCGATAATCGACCCGTATATGATTCATTTTACGGGATCTTACAAAGTCGGACTGCTATGTAATAATCCTTATAGATACCTATACTATAGGTATCTATTGCAGACGCAATGGAGATGGCATGCCCTTGGTCAGTTTCTACATATTCCCAGCGAATACACAGATTATACAAAACTGAAATATAAGTTTCTGAAGAGATACCAGCCGTTACACAAATTATTGAGAACGATCAAAGCGAATACGTCCAAGACAAAATGACCACCCACGCAAACAATTTTAGCGTAGACATAATAATTCCGTCACATAATCGTGCTGGCTTTATATGTCAGGCTTTGGATTCGATACTCTGGCAAACTATCAAACCGGCACGGGCCATCGTCATCGACGATGGATCAACAGATAATACAAGAAATCTGGTAGCCTCATACTTGCCCCTTTTCCAACAAAAAGGCATCGTATTATCTTACATCTTCCAAAATAAACGGGGCGTGAGTTCCGCGCGAAATTTGGGCATTGCACATTCAACTTCAGCATATATCTTGTTCTTGGATTCTGATGACATGATCCGACCTACGTATATTTCAGAATTTATGAAATTTTACAGTAACAATCCCGCAGACATCGCTTATACATCACTTGAAATCATTGACGACAAAGGAAATGTCGTCAAGAACCATCCGGAGCTGAAAGATTTTGAAAATCATCAACAAAATATATTTAATGACCTGCTTCGCGATAATCTATTTATTAGAAATGCGGCACAGGTTCTATTTCCACGGAGGATCATAGCGAACGGCTTACGATTTGACGAAAGCCTGACATATGCGGAAGATCTGGATTTTTTACTCAAAATTGCGGCAAATAATAGTTTTGTTTTTCTAAACAACGAACTTTTTCTTTATAGACTGCATGCGTCAAATGTTTGCCGTGATAAGACGTATGTATTTCGAGAATCTATCAGATTCTATAAACTTTGGATCGATAGAGGCGCAGGACAAAGCATAACAAACCTTTGGGGGAAATATCTTCTCTACAGGATCATCCTTCGTTTTCCACATCTGGATTTTTACAAGATAGCCGATGCATCCCTGGCCGACTTAAAATACAAAATGGCGCTATTCCCCAGATTTTCCGGAAACATCATATGGAATTCGGTCTGGAGCTTCGCTGACTACGCATGGCGCAGTATTGTGACCGGCTCTTTTGTAAAAGACGTTAGGCGTTATATTTACACAAGAAAAAAATATTTTAAATAGAATTTTGTAATGATAAAGATCTCTATGCTCATAACGGGTCATCCTTACAATAAGTCACTGTCATGCTAATCAAAGATGTCAAGACCCCTGTCTCAGGTTGGATGCGCAGAAACTGGCTATTTCTTATTACTTTCTTTGTACTCGCCGTTGTGGCAAATCTCTTTCTTTTTCAATTTTATGGCCAAGAGAAATACATTTATTTCTGGGATTATTCAGGATATGAATTGAGTTTTACGTTAATCGTCCATGTGTTCAGTCATAATGGTCTCTTGGCGGCTATCGGAACTTTGCTTGACTCAATAGCCATAAGTGACCATAGTTTTATAGCACCTTTTATAATCTCTCCGGTGGGTCTGCTTTTTGGAACCAGCCGGCCGGTATATCTGTTTTCAGTTTTAAATGTCCTGGCATTGCCGGCGGTATTAGCGATAGGGTGGCTGTTCATGCTCCTGACAGACGAGCGAAATGCCAATCGTTGGTATTATGCATTGATCCCCATAACCATAACGTGGCTTACGCCGCAGTTTTGGGTACCAATAACTTCAGGATATTATGATGTGTCGACTCTGATCGTTGCAAACCTGATCTGGGGCATTACAGGATCCGACTGGAAGCGTAATCCGACATCCAAAGCAATCCTCGTTGGTATGCTTCTGACGATGTCGATATTTGTTCGCCGTTGGTTCGGATATTGGGTCTTTAGTTTTTTTCCTGCCGTCATTATAATCTGGGCAATCGCTAAATGGAAACAAAGTACGCCACTGTTGACTCTGAAAAATATTTTCATTTGCGGAATCTCAGCATCTTTGTTCTTTGCCTTCACAAGCTCTCCGGTCATGTATTCAATGATACGGAATGATTATAGTGTAATGTTCCAAGCTTATAAGCTCGGCAACTCGACTTTACAAGTTATGCTAAAAGCGGTTTCCTATTATGGCTGGTTAAGCATTGCATTTGCGGTCGTGGGTTTGATTTTGGCATTAAAATACAATCCGAAAAAACAATTTATATGCTTTATCGCAATACAAACTTTTCTAACCCTACTCTTATTTTCTCACGTTCAGCTAGTTGGCGCTCAGCACCATTATCAATTCATGCTAGCAATCATATTATTCCAAGCTTTATTTCTATTTTATCTTTGGCGTTCCCGACTTAGAAACTGCTGGAAATATGTCATAACATCGGTATTTTGTGTAATTACACTGATTAATTTTGTGCAAAGCTTGATTCCACAATTCACCCATTTCCATCTACAGAGTACGCATATGCTTGCGGAAGCCGAGCATTATCCACTAGTCAGGAACGACATCCCACAAATAGAATCTTTGATGCGATTTCTCGATCAATATTCAGACATATATGTTGTCGCCGCTTCCATGACGTTGAACGATGACATGCTTAGAGAATCTTGTCATTACATTCCCGTAGCTTTGCTAGTCTGCAGTCGTATTATGCAAAGCAGCGTAGTGGACCTAAGAGATGGTTTTCCGCAACAATTTTTAAGTGCAAATTACGTTCTTGTAGGAGATCCAATCCAATATCATCTTCAACCAAAAGATGAACGAGTGATCGGTATATTAGCCGATGAGATTCTCAACAAAAATAACATTGGAAATGCTTTCGAAATAATACCTCGTCAATTTACTTTAGATAATGGTGTCCAGGTAAAAATATATAAAAAGGTAAGGGATTTCACACCGCAAGAGCTACAAAAATTAGAAAATATATTCCTAAGTTTTTACCCATCTCAACGGGCGCTGTTTAGGATAGCGATTTAGTTATTTTCCCGCCCGCTTTAGAAAAAGCCACAAACAATATAACCTATCCCGCCGGCCAACATCCATCCCCCAATCACATCCGAGAACCAATGCACTCCCAAATAGATCCGGCTGACCCCGACTAGAAATATTATCGAGCCACAGATAGTTACGCATAATACTTTCATGGGCCTATTTTTTACGATCCTGGACAAACCCAAAGCTAGGATCAGAAAAACGATGGTTACACCAGTCGTGTGGCCACTGGGATAACTCCAATTGCCGATATTGGATGCCAACGGCATATTCGGCCTAGCGATCAGGTAAAAATTCTTTAGATAGGATGTCAGTAAATTGACAAATAGAAACCCGAAACCAAGACAGGCGGCCATTCTCCATTCAGCCAATAACATAAATATTACTAAAGCGACTATTACAATAATGGTTAAATCACCCCCGTCTCCGAGACGAGTTATATGTGACATGAGATACGTTAACGTTGACGTTTGCGATGCCAAACCTGCGTTGTTTACAACAGTATCTATCTCATGGATTCCTGAATTTCGAGACGAAACGAGCATGCTAATACCCAGAAATAGAACGAGAAGTATGAGACCAGCAATTATTTTCTTGCGCATGCTATTATTATACTATAATACATCTTACTTATGAGACCTGGCCGAATAACCCTTTTTACCATCGACTCCCTGAGCATCACCCTGGCTTTCCTAGCCTCCCTGTTCATTCGCCAATCATCGGTTATCACATCTCATTTTGGTTACATTCATTATGGCACGACTATCTATTTGTGGTCATTTATAGTCGCAGCTTTGCTTCTTTCTACTGTCTTTGGAGCCTTCAAGCTATATCAGGTCAGAACCATTGAGATTTCTGCCAGAATATTCACGGTATTGAAATCGCTGGTCGTTTGGACGCTCCTCATCACCTTGCTAGTGTATATCTTGAAATTCGATTTCTCCCGTGCAGTGCTATTCATGACGGTAATCTTAACAGCCATACTTATCTGCTTTGGAAGGTTCGCTTACTTCAAATATCGCCTGAACAAGAAAGCGGATGACGACACTGACGTTCACATCATCGGAACACGCGGACGCGCTCAGGATATCGAAAAGCAACTGAAGAATAGCCTACCAAATCTCTCTGTCATACATTTTGATTTTCAGAATCCCAAATCACGCGCACATTTGGCCGCAATGGAAAGCCGGGATATTTTTATCGCGGATGAGCACCTGACTCGACAGCAAGTGATGGAAATCCTGGCTGACGACAGTTTCAATCATCACAGCTTCCGGGTCATCTTGGACACTTTTAGGTTGGCGACTGGCGAAGTTCGACTGAACGATCTTGATGAGATACCTTCAATCTCTCCCAATTGCCAGCCAAATACAGTCTATTTGATCGCAAAGCGTCTATTAGACATCACGATCTCTGGACTCGGTATCATCGCCGTCTCCCCTCTTTGGTTGACGATCGGAGCCATCATCAAAATCGATTCCAATGGACCAGTCTTCATAAAGCAGATCCGCATGGGCTCGAATGCAAAGCCCTTTACGCTCATAAAATTCCGAACCATGCATTGCGATACGACGCTCTATGAATATTCGCCAAATAATGGAGACGACCCTAGGATAACCAGGAGTGGCCGTCTCTTACGCCGTTTCAGCCTGGATGAACTGCCTCAATTGTGGAACATCCTCAAAGGCGACATGAGCCTAGTCGGCCCACGGCCGGAGATGGAATTCATCGTCAAAAGCTACCAGCCTTGGCAACAGATCCGCCTCAAAGCTAAACCTGGTTTGACTGGTCTGTGGCAAATCCTCGGACGCAAAGATATTCCGTTACACAAGAACTTGGAATATGATTTCTACTACATTTGTAATCGTAATTTCCTCCTTGATTCAGTAATCATGCTGAAGACTATTCCGGCAGTGCTATTTGGTAGAGGTGCTTACTAGACCACGGCGAAGGAGACATCCGAGACAATATGAAGGAAGGATACTGCTGCGCGCATTTACATGGCGGGAATCTGAATATTGTCGAGGAGGTGCTCATTCGCCGTGGTCATCGAATCCCCGCAATCTTAACTTTCAAATCATTGAGTTTTTTCAGATTCGCGCTCATAGTAGCCGAATTCGGATCTGAAGAATACCAGAGAACGGATTGGTAATGTGTATAAATAGGTGAAACCTTATCAATTAGAGCGATGGCTGCCTGGTATTTCTTGTTTGCATAGTAGAAGTTCGCCAATTTCACCTCATTAGTCAGATCCGATGCTGGAAAGTATTGTATTGCTTTCAATAAATGTCCTTCATAACCTGAATAATCCTTTTCCGCTTCATCTGTTGTTGCTAAGGCCGAATAATATGTCCCGCTTTGAGGAAATAGAGATATGGCTTTTTCTATAGATATCCTAGCTGCTTTGTAATCACCCAGATCATAAGACGCTCCCCACAAATAATACTGCGTCAGCGGATCATAAGGATTCAGTTTAACTGATTCATTATAGTCGTCGATAGCGAGAACAGTATTGATTGTGTCTTTTGAGCTATGTTTAATAGATAAGTCATAATCCCCGATAGCCCTGGCGCTAGTGGCCCTAAAGATTTGGAGCGTAACGAGGCAGGCGACAATTAGCACGACAATGTAGGCGTAGTTAATCCAAGCAGGTAATGGCTTCGCTATTTGACGTTTAAATTCCGGATATTCCTGAATAACGCCATACAAAGCACCGGCGAAGCAAAAAAATACCAATAGAACTAGATTGTAACTCCAATCAAAGTCCATAAGTCCGTGAACTGTGCTGGCAATCAGACCAGTAAATATCGATACGAATAACCAAGAATTACAAGAGGGTTCCGATATTAAGCGGCCCTTTATCAGCTTCCATATCTCCCAAAAGTAAGACCCGAGGAAGATTACGAACAAAAGCGCAGCGAATATCCCGTCCTCTACCATCATTCTTAATAGCCAATTGTGAGGATCGGCGAATGATCCGTAGTTTGGGTCCGTCTTGAAGATCCGTAATGCAGACGCATAATTTCCGGAACCAAAGCCGATCAAGGGATTATGAGTGAATGTCCGCAACGCGTCAGCAAAATAATGCAAACGAGCGGTAAAAGCGTTATTGTCGCTGTCTTCGTTAGAAAACACAATTGTATTGGCTGAGTGCACGAGATTGCTGGCAACCGTGTTGTGTCTGGCCGCCAACCAAATACCGCCGGTCATTAACACGGTCGACGCGATCAAAACACCCGATACAAAAAGCGGCTTTTTGAAATTCCAACCGCCAGCTTTCGCGAGACTGACGAGACTTTTCCTAAACAATACCAAAGAGATTATCACCGCTGCAACCAATGATAACCACGTGCCTCTCGAAAAGGTCAAAATGATACTTGAAAATATTATGACGCTTGAAATAATCCACAATATCCTTTGCCAAATAGGGCTTCCCTTAAAAGAAAAATATAAACTCAAGAGAAGTGGGATCAAAAGGAATCCGCCATAGACGTTATGATTCCCTACTATTCCATCTAGTCTATTGTAAGCAGTCAGACCTATCTGAATAAACGCCAGGATTGACATGACACCAAATATCGCTGTTAAAGCGACAAATATACCTGAAATCCATTTGAGTATTCGCTCATCACGAACTATTCCTTGAAATGAAAGGAAAATGCCTAGATATACGATCCACCAGATAACAGCCTGAACAGAGTGAATTGGTAATAATGAAAACGGAATCAGCACGATAAGCGCAGCCACAAAGACAAGAAAAGCCTTATTAGGCCACGTTCTTACTGCTGGTACGCCCCAACGACTAAAGATCATAAAACTTAGAAGGACCAGTGTAAGCGCAACAAGAGTTGAGTAATTAGTAAACGACCCGCTTAATAGGAATGGCGTTGCCAGGACCAAAGATATGAGTACACATATGAACTTTTTCATGTATAGACAGTATAGCGTCAAGCGAGGGTGCGTGACAACTCATCATATGAGCGAAGCGATTATAGCATTGATTGGCATATAGCAAACCGCCCACCAAATGGTGGGCGGTTTTCAAACTCCTCATTCTTTTACCATTATTGACACGTATTTGCTAAGTGATTAATCGTAGACTGTTCTGTATTTCCAGCTGAATCAATACAGAAATATGTTCCATTATTAGTACTCGGTAATGAACCATATATAGCATAGGCTGTTACGGGTGTCGCGCCACCAGTTACAACATAAAATGCTGTGCTGCCGTTACTATTAGCGTCGTCCCACAATTGTTTGGCGACCGCACTACCAGCATAATTTATTCCGTTTTTGGTTGTCTGACCGTTTATATTAGCAACAATAGGCGACCCAGTTGTGTCATATTGGGCACCATTGTATTTAGATTCCGCTTCAGTCCTAAACTGCTGAACATCCGAAATAACTCTGGTATCATTACCCTTCTTTCTGGCACTCTGCAATGAGACCAAGACCACTGATGCCAAGATACCGATGATGGCGATGACGACTAGCAATTCGATAAGAGTGAAACCTCTTGTGTACTTTTTCATATTATGAAATTAATAATAATTATTAAGCTAATAACGAACCTTTATAAGTGAAGGTTGTTCCGAGTAATTATAGCACTGATTGGCGTACGGCAAGATGATGGTGCTGTGGATAAGTCATTTAACAACTTCTCGGCTCTACTGCGCGCCGGCAATGTTATAGATAGGCACCAGAACTGAAGCCAAAAGAATGGCTACACCACCGCCCAACATAACGATCATGATCGGTTCAATAAGGGACACCAACGAATCGACCGCCGTGGAAACTTCCCTTGTATAGAAATGTGCCAAGGTCTTCAGGATGCTACCGACCTCTCCCGTTTCCTCACCAACCTTGGTCATCTGCACCAAGATTCCAGGAATTTGATCCGGATGATTGGAGAGCGACTCGGATAGCGTCTTACCGCCTTTTACCGACTCCTCGGCCTCATGCATGATGGCTTCATAGACCTTGTTGTCGATGACGTTGGCGGTCAACTCCAAAGCTCGGACGATAGGTATTCCGGAGATGAGCATAGTATTCAAGTTGTCAGCCAAACGCGCTAGGTAAAGCTTTCTATAGAGACCTGAGATATAAGGAACACCCAGTTTGAAACGGTCGAAGGCAATAGCTCCGGCTTTCGTTCGGATGAAGCGGACTACAAAAAATACCACTATGACAAATACCCCTAAAAGGATGAAGCCGTACTTGACCAAGAAGTTACTCATCCCAAGGATAATCGTGGTGTAAATAGGTATCGGCACATTTGAAGAAGTGATGATACCGCTGATCTTGGGGATGACCATGGTGAACATGAGGATCATAACAGTAAAGAAAGTTACCACAACGAAGGCGGGGTATATGAGGGCGCCACGGACTTTAGAAGATAGTTCGTAGGTTCGATCGAGATAATCAGCTAAATATAGGAACGTTTCGTTGAGCTTGCCTGATTCTTCACCGGCTTTGACCATGTTCACGTAAAAATCGTTGAAAATCTTGGGATGCTTGGCTAGGGCCCCGGAAATAGAGCTGCCACTTTGCAAGTCGTCAGCGATGATCTGCAACTTGCTGGCCAACAGACGGTTCTCGCTTTCAGCCCCCAAAAGACGGAATACTCTGAGTGCGGAGACCTGGGCTTCAAAAAGTGTCGAAAGTTGGCGAGACAAGATGACTATATCCTTGGAAGCAACACGGTCAAATAGATTGATGTTACGAGAAAAAATACCGCCTTTTTCGTCGGCCGCATGGATACCTGAGAGAACTAGACCGCGGCGTTGCAGAGAAGAAATGGCCACATCGACGTTGACGGCATCTATCGAGCCGATTTTCTTGGCTCCAGTATTATCGATAGCTTCGTAGTTAAATAGCATTTTATTATTAGTTAGAAAGTTAGAAAGTTAGAAAGTTTTGAAAGCATTATACATTATGAACTTGATAAACTTTATGAACATTTAAACTAAATCATGCGTTCTAATGTCTTAGGATTAAGCGAATTCATATATGCGGTCTCGACTGTGATCTCTCCTGCTCTGACCAATTCGGCCAATGAGCGATTCATATCTATCATTCCCTCTTGTGAGCTGGTCTCTATCACCGAGTTCAATTCATGCGTTCTACGCTCTCGGATCAGATTTGAAACGGCAGTATTGCTGATCAAAAGCTCATAAGCTGGGATAAGGCCCCCGGAGATACGTGGTACCAAACGCTGAGAAAAGATACCGGACAGAGAACCAGCCAATTGTATCCTGATCTGATCTTGCTGGTCGGATGGAAAAGAGTCGATGATACGATCGACCGATTGGGCGGCGTTGTTGGTGTGTAGAGTAGAGAATATCAAATGTCCGGTCTCGGCAGCGGTCACAGCAGTGCTTATCGTATTATTGTCGCGCATCTCGCCGACCATGGCCACATCAACATCTTCGCGGAACATGGCTATCAAGGCATTGCTGAAATCCGGCGTATCCATACGGACCTCACGTTGATCGATGACGGACTTCTTGGATTCGAACATATACTCGATCGGGTCCTCAATGGTCAATATGTGCTCGGTCCTGGTCTGATTGATGACTTCGATGAGCGTTGCTAGTGTCGTGGTCTTGCCTTGACCGATCGGACCTACACAGAGGAAAAATCCTTGCGGCTTCCTGGTAAAAGTTTCCAAAATCGGTGGCAGATTTAGTTCTGAGAGCGTCCGGATAACTTTGGGAATGAGGCGCAGGGCGATGGAAATCACTCCTTGGTGAAAAAAGACGTTACCGCGAAAACGGGCATGCGTCAGACTATAGGAAAAGTCCACATCTCGAGCCGTTTGGAGCAAGCTCACGTTGGCCGCAGTAAGGAAAACATTCATGAACCCTTTCATATCACCATCAGAAAGAACCGGCTTTTTCATGAGCGGAATCAAGTTGCCTGCGACTCGGATGATCGGATGGCGTCCAATGGACAAATGCAGATCAGAAGCACCTTCTTTGATTATCAGGTTCACCAACTCTTCGATTTCGTTTTTGTAGTCCATGATATTAGTTATAAAGTTTATAAAGTTAGAAAGTTTGTAAAGTAATCTTTATGAACTTGATGAACTTTTAAACTTTCTTGCTTTTTGTAATCTTTTCCACTTCCGTTAATACTTCCGACGGGATCGTGGTTGCTTTGACGATATAACCGTCCACACTGAGCTTTTGCGCCTTAGCGATATCTTCCGACGCGCCCTGGTTGGTAAGCATGATGATAACCGATTTGGAGATAAGCTTCTCTTTGCGGATTGCGCCGACCATGTCCAGACCATCCAAACCTGGCATGACTATATCGCAGAGGACTATTTCCGGTTCATAGCCATCACGGATGGTTTTGAGCGCTTCCTCGGTTGAATCTGCTGTCTTAACATCGTAACCAGCCTTGTTGAATTTCAGGGAGTACATGTCCAAAAGGAACTTGTCGTCGTCGATAATGAATATTTTTTTACCTGAGTCATTGGCCATATTGATATTGTATCACATTGCCATATTACGTGGTGTGAATAACAGAATAGTTCATAAAGTCGGACTTTACAAACTTTCAAACTTGCAACTTTCAAACTACAATTTGTTCACCTCCTCGATTGGTATCCTCTTTTCAAAAGCCTTGACGATAGCGCTTTCTTTGATAGAAAGCATGCCTTTCTGCCTGCAGATCTTTTGGATCTCTATCTCTGTGGCATTCCGAAGGATAGCCTGTTCGATTTCTTTGTCCATACCGAACATCTCAAAGACGGCCATGCGACCACGCGTGCCTTTGGGCAGATCTGGAGTAGGTTTGACCTTCATGACCGTATCGGAGAACGGTATCTCCTTCTTGAACTCATCTGGTAAATCAGCGAAAGAGCGGTCGACGATAGCTTTCAAGCTTCCATCCACAGGGACCTGTTGACCACTACCTGCCGGCAACATACCGACCAATCTTTGAGCTACGGCCAAAATAAGGGTCGGAGCGATGAGGTATGGATCTACACCCATGTCGATGAGACGTGGGATGACACCGGCGGCGTTGTTGGTGTGCAGAGTCGAGAATACCAAGTGACCGGTCAAAGCAGCTTGTACGGCCAATTGGGCGGTTTCTTTATCACGGATCTCACCGACCATGATGACATCCGGGTCCTGACGCAAAGTGGTGCGCAATCCGCTACTGAAGTCATAACCTATCTCCGGTCTGACTTGAGACTGGCTAACGCCTTCGATCTGGTACTCGACTGGATCCTCCAAGGACAAGACGTTATATATCTCGCGATCTATCTCGCTCAAAAGCGAATACAAAGTGGTCGACTTTCCGGAACCGGTCGGTCCGGTGACAAGGATCATTCCGTAAGGCGCATCAATAGCTTTGCGCATCATCTCCTCGTAGCGCGGCGAGAGACCGAGGTCGGTCAATTTACGGATTCCGCTAGCTTGATCAAGGATACGCATTTCAACCTTTTCCCCATAAAAGGCTGGGAAGGTCGAGACGCGGAAATCTACCCTTCTTCCATCGATCCTGGCAGAAAAACGTCCGTCCTGCGGTTTACGCTTCTCGTCCAATCGCATATTGGAAAGGATCTTGATACGAGATACGACCTGATTGTGAACGGCCGGCGGCAAGACCAGACTAGTATTCAAAATGCCGTCGACACGGAAACGTACACGGACTTTGTCGCGCATATGCTCGATATGCACGTCGGACGCCTGTCCTTCAACGGCATACCGCACGATAGTGGCCACGATCTTGACCACCGGAGCATCTTCGATGATTAGAGTCTCTTCCTCCCCTCCCTTGCCTTTAGCGCCCTTGGCAGCCGATTTGGCTGGTTCCGGTTTCTTTACAGCTTCGGCTTCCGTCGAAAGTTCAGTCTCCAATTCTGATAGAGCCTTGGTCACTTCCCCGGTCAAACCTTTGTACATATTGACGACTTTATTGAAATCGTCGAGAGTGATCAGAAAGATCTTATAAGGGATATTCTTCTTTCCGGCCAAGAAGTTCAGAGCGTCGCGCGCCTCCATGTTATCCGGATCGACGACTCCAACCTCCAACGTGTCATCTTTGAGTCCTATCGGTACAAAGCGATAATGTGTTGCAGAATCTTCTGGAATATAATCAAGCACCTCGAAAGGTATGCTGCCTTCGGCAACTGAACGAACTGGGATATTTAGAAATTCACCCCGCGCAGCGATGATATCTTCCGGCTTGAGGCCACGAGCCAACAATGCTTCATCTAAGGACACTCCGGCAGCCGTCTGTTTTCTGACATCACGGATATCGTCGCGACTTATTTGGTTCTTTTGTAGGAGAATGTCGAGGACTGACATAGATTAAGGCGTATTGCCATCGTTCGTGACTGGAGTTTTGACTCCAGGAATAGGCGCGAATGGATTAGCCCGACCAACATTTTGAGCAGGAACGGGCACACTATAATCTTTTAACGTCACGTAGCCAGTATCAGTAAAAAGAGCCGTGTCTATCTTCAATGACTTGATCTGATTTAGGATGGCGGTGACCTGAGCGCTGACATCGGATGTATCACCAGTAGCCTGCAAAAGACCGGAAACATTTGAGGTGCTGGTTCCTTGGAAATAGAAGTATGCGCTTGCCGCCAATACGACAACGATGGCGATGATGATATATGGCTTTTTTGATGATGCTCGCTGGTTCATGATGGTGGTGATTTACTGCTGACGGAGCCAGTATGTCTTGAGGCTTACTTTATACGTGTAAACTCCGCTATCAGTTGCTGCCATTGAAAGGCTGGTGACATCCAGCAAACGAAGATCTGCCTCCAGGTCCTGCATAAAGCCTTTGAACTGGATGTATGGCGCTGATACCTCAAAACCTATATTGACCGTATCGAGCTTGGGACCAGGGTTCGATGATTGGTTAGCAGTTGCCACAGCTTGGCCTGGGTTTTGTTTTGTTCCAGCACTATCCGGAACCGAGGTCTTGATTTTCTGCAAAGAAAAACCGTGTTTCAAAGCCACACCGTTCAAATCGATGATCAATCGTATATTGTCCACAGAGTTCGGCACGATCTTATCAAGACGATCGCGGTCATTTTGAGAGATGTTATTGTAACTGCTTATGACTTGATTCAAGGCAACGATGGACTTGTTAGCACTTTCGATGGCAGCTTGATACTGCGTATTTATGACCTGAACCTGACCTGCTTGATCCATGACAGATTGTGTCACGGTAAAATATATGCCGATAGCGAGAACGATGAGGATTGTGGCAATGACGTTGCGATTCATGTTATTGATTTGGGGTCGATGTTCCACTCAACATATTTTCGTATGATAAACCGCTCTGATCTATCGCGGCTGAAAAGCCAAAAGAGACAGTACCGACCGGATCAAGAGTCGGATCGGCAATGATAGGATTCTTCACGACATTGTGCACGTTGTATTCCTGAAGCGAGCCCAACACGTCTGATTGAAAAGCGACGGAGCTCAAGTTTGCACCGTATCCGGTCATAGAGATATTCAAATCATCTGTAGGTAAAACTGGCGCGCCAAGCTTTAGAGTCAAAAACCGGACATTTTCTATAGTGAACTTTGAGATAATATCAAATAATTGCGACATGGCCGTATGGTTCGTCAGAAGTTGCCTAGCCGTGTCGATCTGCAAACCGGCCTGCTTTAGTTGTGCGATCTGATCTGGATTGAACTGCTTTTCAAGATCGGTCAGGGTCTTCTTGTACTTTTCTTGAGTTGAAACGAGATATTGTTTCCACACGTAAGCTCCACCGACTCCAGCCAAAGAGGCAACGAACAGCACGATTGCCAAAATCATAAAGACGCTCGTGCTAGTGCCCCCAGTCTTGTGGACCGACTGGAAGGTTGTACCCGTGCTGATCACAGGCTTTTTGGGGATAAATGAGGTTTGGAATTTAGGCTCCATGATTCGAATCTAATTATAGCAGATACGGCCTAAGTCAAGGCTGTGTATAACCAAGCTATTCCAACTCTGAAAGCCTACGCAAAGCCACACCGATAGCGACGGCGAATTCGGGGCCAGCCTGGGCGAACTCTTCTGCCAAAAAGGCCGGTGTTTCCAATTTGCCGAAAGGATCCGCATAGACTATCTCGGTCTGAAAACTGATCTTGGCAAGATCTGTAAAGCCCCGGAGCAGCACACCGCCACCAGTCAAGATGATTTTGCTGACATTCTTGCCATATTTTTTCTGATAATTGAGCAAAGTGGCATTAGACTCATAGAACATATAATCCAGATTAACCGTGATTATCTCTGTGAGCTCCTTATATTCCGGTCCACCCTTCAGCCCGTAGGTACGTTTTAGGCTTTCAGCTTCACCGACAGAAATAGACAAAGCCTTTGAAAGAGCCAAGGTGATATCCTGACTGCCCTTATTTATGATGTGCGAGGAACGGAGCATGCCGCGTTCGACGATGTACAGTTTGGTAGAACGAGCGCCCATGTCAATGACCATGTTCGTGGTCACACCTTGATCGAGGATGGCTCGGATCGAACTAAAGATCTCTATCTCATAGAAGCTAGGGGTTAGACCGCAACCGGTCATGATCGACTGGTATTCATTGATGTAATCATTGTGTATAGCAACAACCAAGACATCTTTGCCCTGCTTCTCTGTCTTACTCGATTCATCTTCGCTCACATAGGCTTCTTCCTTGGGGATGATCGAGTAGTCGAGCAATACTTCATTGAGCGGCACTGGAATATACTTCCTGGCTTCGATCTGCACGACATCGCCGATCTTGCTGTCCTCGACCGGTGGTATGGTGATGAAAGTTATGAGGCTAGCTGAAAGCGGTAGAGCCGATCCGCAAGTGACGGTGGTAGTTTTAGCCTCACGAAGGATATCTTTGACAGCCTCGATGACTTTTTCCGGCGGCAATTGTACCGCCCGACCGACTTCGATCTGACCATAAGGACCAAGCGCCAATTCTCCGTAAGTTTCCAATACGGCCTTGCCACGCTTCTTTTTTATTTGCACGACCTTTATGGCAGATGAGCCGATATCGAGGCCGAGCACGCTTGTTTCTTTCTTAAAAAATGACGACAAGAATGACATGGTTATTAGTATACACTATTTGGAGTATACTAGTCCCATATGTCGCCCATCCGCGCCATTTTTTTGACCGTCATAGAAGCCCTGTTCCCTACTCCAACAGCCGAACGGGAGGTTATATCCATGGGCGCATTTGAAGCATGGAAATCTCTTCCCCGTGCCAAGAATTTTCCTATATCGGACGCCTGTTCCATCTTCGCCTACAAGAACGAGATGGTTTGGCGACTTATCTGGGCAATTAAGTACAAGAAGTCCCGCCCGGCCGCCACCATTGCCGCTCATGCCCTATTTCGAATCTTGCGAACCTACGCTTCAGTTGCTCCGTCGCTCGTCATCATTCCCATGCCTATCACCCGGAAACGCCGTCGTGAGCGCGGCTACAACCAATGCGAATTGATCTTAGAAGAAATCGAAAAACTGGAGACCCGTGAACCGAGTATTGGCGGACTGGATAATCGCATGAAATTCGTCCGCGATCTCCTCATCCGCCCACATCATAAATCGCGACAGACTTTGAAGGATCGGGCCGAGCGCATCGAGAGCGCTGAAGATATATTCATGGTCGATAAAAAAGTGCTCGAAAGATTCGGTCAGCCGACAAAAGATTCTCTTGTGATCATTATTGACGATGTGGTCACTACTGGTTCGACGATAAGAAATGCCGTGCAAACTTTGCGACGCGTCGGATTCGCAAATGTCTTCGGGCTTTCGGTGGCGCATTAATTAAATTACAATCTTCACAAACCTCCTCTTCCCAATTTTCAAAATAGTCGTTTTGGCCGGATTGAAATTTGGATCAGTAATCTTTTGATCAGCTTCGGTTCGGACGGCACCTCCATCTATCAATCGTCGCCACTCGGCCTTCGAAGGAATAAGACGGCCTTTGATCAAAGCTTCAGAAAGCACTTCGCCTTTGGCAAGCTTAACTTTTTGGATATCTTCTGGAACTCCGCCTTTGGCGAAAGTATCATTGAAAGCATTCTCGGCTTCTTTGGCTTTCGGTTCTCCATGGAAGCGTTTGACTATATCGAAGGCGATAGCAGCCTTGGCATCTCTGGGGCCTTTGGCCATCAATGCATCCTTTTCACTTAGCCGGATGCGTGTGCAATTTACAAATAATGGGTCGATCATCGGATCAGGTAAAGCCATTATGGAACCGTAAAGCTCATTGGCCGACACATTTATGAATACGCCGGTTCCATTGCTCTTTGACATGAGCTCACCAGTCTTGGGATTGGCGATCAAGTTTACCGCGATTACGAATTTATCTTTATTTTTCAGGCGCTTGAGAAGTGTGCGGCCAGCCAAAGCGTTGAAGATCTGATCTGTTCCGCACAATTCAGCGTCGACTTCCATGGCCACGCTATCATAGCCCTGCATCAAAGGATACATGAATTCATGCAAATGGATCGGTGTCCCCTCTTTCAAGCGCTTCTCGAACATATCTCGCTCTATCATTTGTTGAACGGTAAAATTGGAAGCGATACCTACGATATCAGCGAAGGTCAATTTTGAAAGCCATTCAGAGTTATAGAGGACCTTTGCCGGATTTTCCTTATCAGTAAGATTTATGATCGGCTTCACCTGCTCCAGCCATGTCGCCATATTATGTTTGACTTCTTCGGCCGTGAGCTGTTTCCTGGTAGCGCTTTTGTCGGAAGGATCACCGATCATGGCAGTGAAATCACCGAACAACAAGACGACTTCGTGCCCAAGCGCACGCAAATCTTCAAGGAACATGATATTCTTGGCACCACCAAGATGAAGCGCCGTGAAAGTGGGGTCAAAACCGATATAAATTTTAATACGATCGCCGGACATGAGTTTTTTCACAAGCTCTTCCTTTGACGGCAACACCTCCACAACCGTGCCGCGGGCAAAAATCTCTTCTATCCTAGCTTTGTCTGTTATGGTTTTCATGGCTCTATATTAGCGTGAATCATCGAAAAAGAAAACGGCGGTTTTGATCTTGGATATGGCCAGTGTTCAAGGTAAAAAAAGGCCCCGGCGGATTGCATCACGTCGAGGCTTGAAAAAAAAGATGCGGTACTGCGAATCGTTCAGAACTATCGCGTGCGGGCGTAAGGCCCGCTCAGATCGGCAAATTTCGACAGTCACCGCTATCGGACGGCACGATCGCCTGATCGTGAAGGGTTGAAGCCGACACATCAACGAACTGTGTTTTCTTGGCGACGACCTGTTCAACACGGTCAGTGGCCAGATTTAATACCATCGGATTTGCACGACGGTCGCCTGTCCAGGAGGTACCAGGCACCGTCATCACCGAAATGGGATTGAATGAGCTAGGCTGTAGGCCGGGAATGCTCTCGGCCACGGTTCCGGTAGGAATATCAGCTATCACAACCGCGAACATTTCCATTCCAAATGCCGCAATAGCGTTCTGACTTCCACCCGTGACTATCACCGACTGCACTTCCTCAACAGGGGGAACTCGAGACCCCTCGAATAATGGAAGTACATGATTCGCCCATAGGTCTGGTGCCCGGGCAAGGCTGGCCGCGAGCAATAGGACGATGCTCGCCGGCGTTACCATGAACCGAATGCTCATTTGTTGTTTGATCCTTTCGGTTTAGCCGCTCAATGACTTTAACTATTGATTTCTAAAAAGAGCGACTGGGAAAGAGTCTAAACCAAACCAACATTGCAGTCAAGTGTGTGTGGTTCTTGGAGAATTAGTGTTGTGGATATCTAATGAAAAAGGCGGTGTTACGCTGTGATTTGTAGTTTCCCAATTACCAATCACATAAACAACGCCTTTTTCATGAAAAAAGATATCATGGAATGGTTCCAACTTCGAGG
>CAIQIZ010000012.1 GCA_903872035.1 uncultured bacterium
AGTGGTTCAAGCTTCGGGTCCTCATGGGACCTAGCGTACCACGTCGCCCCCTCCGGGGGCGATACGTAGATGGACCAATTCATCCCCGCATTTCGGAAGCCCATCGACTTCCTCATGCGGGGTTTCCTTGGAATTAAAAAAGGCCACCCGGGTGGGGTGGCCATCGAATGACATCGTTTAGGTTAAATCGCTAGAAGGAAGCTTTTCAGAGAGATGTGACGCTCGAGAACCAATACTACCAATCTCAAGCGCCCGAATTGACGAATGTAATCGTTCTCCCGAACCCGTTCGATCCCGCATTTTGGACATTCTGCGAATTCGAAACAGCGGAACCAAGGACCATCTTGAGGTGGAGCCACAAGCCAATGAACAGGGCCAATGTTCCACCAAGCCTCACGGGCTGAAACCCTTGGCTGTCTTTCGGGGAAATCATCGCTCCACTCCTCTCGTGGCAATGGGATACTGTATTCGAAGCGTCGTCGGCGTTTGCGCCTGCAGTGAGGACAAAACTTCGAAGTCGTCGCGGCAAGCTTCGTCGGCCCCGGATCAGAAAACGGTTCTCGTATCTTTCGATGACCTGATGCGACTATTCTCATACGACCTCCTTTCCTTCAGGACGATGATCTCTATTCTCCGGCGGTCGGCATGTATGGCGCCAGCGTGTCGCGTTCAGACTAACATCGTCCTGCCTGTATAAGTCCCAGGCCAAGGCGATAATACCCGCCACGATAACTAGGAGGTTTCCATCCGAGATTTGGTACAACATAGACATCCTGACTCCGTTTCTTTAGTTGGTTTTTTGTGCTGAGGACTGCTTTGATATTACAAGACAATATGAATATGTCAAGAAACCAGAGATTTGACCTCACTCACGATGCTAGCTAGAGAAGACTCAGCTTTGACCATAAATCTTTGTGCGCCCAATTCTTTGGCTCGGGCGATATCGGATGGCTTGCTCAAGTTCGACAGGACGATCCTTGGAACATCTTTCAAACGCGGATCGGAAGACATCTCGGTCAATATCCCGAAACCATCCAGCTTGCCCGGCAGAACAAGGTCAACCATGACGGCATCTGGAACTGTGCCGCGAAGGAGTGTCATGGCTTCCTCGCCATTTTGTGCATGGATAAGCTCCATGCCGGTAGCCGCTAATTCCTTGCCGAGAATGGAACCGAGCAATGCATCGTCTTCTATCCAAAGAAGCTTCTTTTTAGTTGTTGTTTGTGTATTTGTCATGGGAATATTCTAACACGATTATTAACTGCGCATATACGCAGTTATCAACGGACGGGATTCGTGCTAGTAGAAACCTCGAACAAGCCTTTTGTCCCCCACCAAGCGGTGAAATACAGCTTCCCCGACTCGGGAGCATACAAGATCTTGTTGACCTCGAGATTTTGTCCATTGATGAGCGGCGTAGTAGTTCCGTCGATAACCTTGAACCTCCGCAGGTCAAAGAGATTGAAATTTGGAAATGTGTCTATGTATCCATCTTGCGCCGCATTGTAGAGATCCTGACCTATCTTAAATAATCCAAATGAGCTTCCCGGAAGAGAGAATCCGACGGACGACATGCTCTTCGTATCTATACGGATTCCTGATGGTGTAAACTCGCAACCGATATAGACATATCCAGATAATGAAGATGCTTTTTCAAACAACATGTCATTGGCCATGCCACAAGGCTCGATCTTGATCTGAGAAATCGGATCGAGAGTGACCGCATCCGCCTTCTCAAAGCCATTGGCCATGCCGCCACCGAAATATAGTTCAGTCGTGCTCCCGAATATACCGATGGCGGCTGAATGCCCGTAAGGTATGTGCTTATTGGAGTTTACGGTCAATTCGCCACCTTTGATCTTTACCCGGAAAATACTCGAATGCTCGGTATTGGTGATCCCGTAAATATAAATCCCATCTGTAACTATAGCCGGTCTATTCCCCGAATCGATCTTGCTGGTACTTGTGATCTCCGTGACTGCATATGTATGTGGGTCAAGGCTATAAATATCCAAAGCATCATTACTAGAAAGAACGAAGTACACCTTGTCGTTCGTCAGGTCATACGTCATGGTAGTCACGTCCCCTGCGGCCTTGAGCCTGACGATGCTCGGCTTGGAAATATCCTTATCGTCGAATATCAAGACTTCATCGGTCGGGAATGTGTTTCCGCCAAAAGCGGCCATGCCGATGAACAGCTTACCGTCAGCTGCCGCTACCCCATGAGCATAAGCGAAGACTTTGGACGATTCCGACACGATCTTGGCTGTACCAAACGTGACCGAAGGTTTTATGTCGATATGAACATCATATTTTGCCTCCGGGCTAGGTTTCGGGACAATCTTAATAGGTGGCGTTTCTGATGTACTAATACTAACCTTCGGGCTATTTTCAGTGAACTTCTGCAAACTGTAGACGAAAAAACCTAAAGACAGCAGTAAAAATAAAACCGCGATACTAGCAGAAAGTTTCCGTCCTGGTCTGTGAATGAGCATGGGCATCGCTTGGGTTTAGATATGAAGAATCAATCGGACATAATGATAGCATAATTGTATGAGGATTTCGTGTTATGAATGCACCAAAAATCTCTTGCTGAACGTATGAATGAACGTGACTGCATTTCTAACGAATTGCGCCACATAAGGCAAGCCTCCGGCTTGACCTGCATAACGAAAATGCCCCCTTTCGGGGGCTTTCGTTTTACATTAAGGCTCGACATGGTGAAATTACAGATCAAAATCATACATAAAAATGCCCAACCTCGTGAGAAGCTGGGCTTATCTGAACGTCAGTGACGAGTGTCAGGATTTCATTTCACACCCAGTGGCTGCGGCACAACATCGATCAACACTCGACACAACGCGGCGACCATAGCCTCACATGTATTGATCGTCCGGCACCGGCGCTGTCCGAAAAGTCTTCGCGTATTGCGATCCGTACTGGATGCGATGACTATTGCTTCCGGCTGCTCCTTGTTCACATAGGCAATGAGCTCCAAGGCACTGCCGTCCGGAAGATTGTCTTCGACTACTACGACATGGAAGAGTTCCCTCCGGAGAAGCTCCTTCGCCAAGGCGAGAGACTTTATGTGGACAAAATCACACCCGTCGACTTGGCGACACAACACCATGATGGCATCGACTGTCACATGACCTCGAGTAGATTCGTCATTGATGACAACAAGGACTCTGAAGTTCCGCAATACATTAAACATATTCAATTCCTTTCGTTACTGAGTTATTTCAATTTACCAAGAGTTACCATGCGATTGTGGCATTGTTTATGACATTGTGTCAATGACGTAATCCTGTGACAGATCTACCAACACTACTAATACAACGCTCAAAATAAATAGCGACACCGTCTCCCTATGAGGTGTCGCTTGTTAGGCTGCCGCAGATGATTCATTTGCCGCCTGTTGTGACTCATACCAAGCGTCGGCACGGGCGACTTCTTCCGCCTCTTCTCTGAAAAAGTCTTCCGGACAGAAGGTGTGCACCTTGGTGATCGTGAAGTGCTTTTCAGCGACATCCACATCCGCTTCGTACTCGTCCCCCGGCATTATAGGGCGCCGACAGATCATACACGGACCGTGTTCTACCCTAGCCACGCATCGATAATGATTCAGGTGCCGGCTGTACCGGCATGGGATTTTTGCAATCTTCAAATGAGCCTCCCTTCTAGTTCAAAAACAGATTACCACATATCCAGAAATGAGAAAGACCTTCGTGAAAGAAGCTTTTTAAGCTTTCTCGCGAAGGTCTGCAAAATTCGGACTAACGAATCTCGGCCAAGTTGACGCCGTCCTGATCCGGCGCTTCGCCGGTAACCTCAAGCGGATGCTTGGTATCGATATCGCCGAATTGGTCACGCAAGTGCTTGTTCGCTATGTGAACCGCGATACTCGCGATCACTTCGAAGCTCAGAGGGCATTTGTCTGCCAGGCTTTTGACATGGTCCCTGAGGCCATCAAGCCCCCAGAAATGCTGGAATTTGAGCAACCGGTACGCGATATATGCCTCTTTTTCTGTCGGTGCCACTTCATCAGCGCACGAGTGCCAGCGTCCCAATGCTCCCATCTGAGCTGCAGGGATGAGGTACTTCTCGTAAAAATCGGCAAGATCATCGCGCGATACTTCCCGGCAGGATGCCTGGATGAGCGTTGCGAATTTCGTTATCTGATTCGTGAGCGACTGATCAACCGTCATTCCTTTCTTTGCTGTTTTCAGGCGGAGGATGACAAGGCAGTTTTTACCCAATTCGTACTGAGTCATTTTCATACTATTTCTATTCTGTTTTGTTGTGCTGATATTCTCGGAATCATCCGAGAACCAATACTGGCTGAGATTCGCACATAGTTGCCAGCTAACCAACGCTACCATTTTTGAATGGATTTGTCAATCTGGTAGCGCCGCCGCTATCGCGTCGGCATCTCGAAGATCCTGAGCGAAGCGAAGGGCTACCAAAATCAAAACCGCCTTACGGCGGTTAGATTTTGGTGGAGATTAATGAACGACATTAGAACCTGCTACGTATAGGTATCCCCTAATAGATGTTAACTATGTTAACTATGTTAATGATGTTAATACTGTTTGAAAGGAAGATTACAGAAACTTGATATTGTTCCCGTTTGAGGAAGTGCCAGAAGCCCTAAAACCCTTTGAAATGCACAGTAGTTGTTTGACATTGATTTCTCCTTATCTTCCGCAGTTTTGACCTACTAGACCCAATCTAAGGGTATCTAGAACCAAACTGGTGTCCCTTTGAGTAATGAACTGACAACTAGATATGGTTTTATATGTACAAGCCGTGTAATCCGTTTATAATATTTACAATTAACTCAACTCCAAATCATTAGAGATTGTTAGCTATTATGTATACCTCCCAAAACAAAAATACTGTTAACAGTACACGATACCAACGATTCGACATCGGTGGATATGTCAGAGAATTCATTATGGACATGAGAGACAGAGGACAGAGATTCAGAACCAGTCATCCTGAAGAAGTCAGGTATATGAAAGAGCTTCTTAACAACCCTGAATATACAAGATTCAAATCAACACGGGACATTATCACCCATCTCCCTATTTGGGATAGACAGAGGGTTGATTATATTCCTTCAAATCTAGGTAAAGGATTTATATTTTACTTTGTCTGTAACGGATGTGGACAAAGAGTAAAGTATTTATACGAATACAGCACTATCAAACCACCGCTTTGCAGGGTTTGCTGTGGACTTGGTTACGAAGCACCACCTAAGAAAGGACGTGAGCTTATCCGCCTATTGCAGAAAGGACACTATCCAGAATATCCAAGCGAAGTAAGATGGATGATAGCTAAGCGGGCTGGTATAAGGAAGGAAGATCTATACTAGACATTTTATCCACCACATCCATCTCGTGAACAACTCCAACCACCTCCAACTTCTGTGCAGGGACCCCTCGATTGCGAACATTGGCCATCTGGATATACCGTTACATTATAAGAGGATGCCCCCGATGAGACAGCATATGTTCCTGGTGTTGAAATTTCTTGTTTTGTTAAATTGAACGGGTACGCCCCAGAGATCGAATCATTCGTTACTGTCATTACATTCCCTTGGGCTGTTCCAGTAACATCAACATTTTGACCTTTAGAATCAATAAGTCTTACATTCGAGACAGAAGCAGAGACTGATTCAGAGGAACCGACATCTTTAAGACCTGAAACATCTACTTTAATCATGAATGTGTTATATGGGCTTGAATGGATGCTTAGTGATGGTATGTTCCTAATATTAGAAAATATCACGACTCCATTTGAAACTACAGCGGTAGCGATTGGGTTAGTATATCCGTAGCCAGCACTATATAGATTTGCAGTATTAATATTGCCTTGCCCTGAACTGGTTATATTTGCGGTTACTGAACTTACTGATTGGTCACTAGATGGCTGAATATCAAATGTAAGTATTGGCAAACTAAGATATTGGCCATTAGTCGCTGAGAATGTATCAGTATGCGGAGTATATGAACCAAGCGAAATTACTGCAGAGGGTGGATTGATAGTAGACGTAGGAGAAACTGCCGCTGATTGCTGGACTTGATTTTGTGTATTGGCAATCGTGTTTTGTGCTGTCGTTAGACTTGTCTGGCACATGGCATAGCTGTTTTGAACTGAAACTAATTGATTTTGAGTCGTGGCGAGCCTTGATTGGAGAAGGCTGTTTTGAGCAGTAAGTGAACTGACTTGTGCTTTCAATTTCGATTCATCATTGGCAGATGAGCTAGCTTTCTGTGTCGGCGGCGTGTCTGTTGCATCATTAGCACTCACTGTCGGTGGTAAAGGTTCGGTAGTAGAAGATTGTTGCTGGCTTGTGGTTGCCTGACCTTCAGGAACAACTATTTGTTGAACAGATGGCTGGTTGTAATTACTACTTGACCCAAACCAATCTAATGGATTCCACCACGACGCTAGTGACACCGATGGGACAATAAGAATAACGCTTACAATTGGAAGATATTTTTTCATATATTTTCTTTGATTATTAATAATTTGTTATGAATTACTTCGGCATAGCCAAAAACTCACCAATAACTTTTGGTGACCAGTATTTATCATAAATCTCCCTAAGAAACTTGGTGTCTTTGCATTTATCAAGGAACCTCTCGTAGTCCGTCTCGTTGTATATCATTCCACCGTGAGGGCCAACCATACCGTCTGCTTCACTCAAAATTGAATTGAGTGTTTGATAGGAAAACATTCTTGTCGACTTTTGACGTTCGACTTCTCTTGCAACAAATTCTTTGTCGGAAATTGCTGTTATTATCTTCTCGTGAATATTCTTCCTGACATATTCGACTTGTTTCTTCGTATTTAACGGCAGGTAAAGCTCCCAACTATTATGTATGGTCGGATTGGTATCAAACTCATAATTAAAATTAATATCGTAACACCAACCGAGATCATTTCTTAGCCAATCCATGAGGACGCCCTGGGTGTTGTTTGTGAGAAGCTCTCCTAAAAAAGAAATACCAAAGTTCGTTAAGACATTTGATATAGTCACAATGCCACCTATACGATACAAGAAACGATTGATACCATGAAACTTTTTCTCGTGATATTTTTTATTGCCCCATTTGATTTGCTCTAAATTCATGGGCAGATTATGTTTCTTTGTTTTTAGTTTGCTGAGTTCATCAATAACCACATCACGATTAAACTTTCCACCCACGATAAGGTATACCCTCGGATCGAAGTATGCCTTATGAAGGCGAGTGAGTCTTGCCACGGTCATCTTTTTTAGGTCACTCTCATTACCTATTCTTTGTCGGGCACTAAACACTCTTGTTTTTTTCCATTTTGCCAAAAGGTGATGCTCTAACGCGTCATCACCCGGATACCATCTGTTACTTCGTTTTGATTCACTTAATATTATGCCTGCTTCATGAGATATGTCTTCCGCCTTGATAATGGGGTAAAAAACATGGCTCAAGAGACCTTTAAATGCCATAGAAAACATATTCGAACCGATACTTAGATTATATTCTGTATACAATGAACATGTTTGAGCATTAAAGTATCCGCCTGAAAGCTCAATTATTTTTTCAAATTGCTTTTTATCGGGATATAAACGAGAGCGATCGGGGATAAGATGCTCGAGAAGGTGTGCTGAACCAGGAAGTACCGAACCTGTGTTGTTAATATGTCCTACAGGCACATAAAGCCACACGTATGCAAATGGAACATCCATAGGTTTAGCATATACACGAATGCCATTTTTTAATTTTGTTGTTTTGAAAATAAGTCGGTCTTTCATATATTTATATGATAATTATATATAGCTATGTACAATTTTGTACAATTACATATAATCCTTGGTATCAAATTTCCCACACTTTAGTTTTTGTATTACGAACCTTAATACGTGCTTCCCTATACCGATTCCAACCTTCAAACTTCCTGCTTTTATCTGTGTTTCGTATTTTATCTATTTTTCGTAATCGTTTGTCTTCATCCTTGGAAACAACACAACCAATTGCTTTCTTGAGAATGGAATCTGTATTTTGAGAACTCATGAGTAATTCATTTACAAGTCCGTTCCTTGTATAAACATGCTCGTGAATTAAGCCTTTGATATAATCGGGTGAATTCTCGCCTTTTTCACCCAACTGATCTATCTTGTTTATCGTATCCTCAGATCGATAAGTGAGTTTGTATTTGTAATTTGTTCTTTGCTTTGCCGTTAATCCATCCGCCTCGGTAATTATCCAAAGCATAATTGTCAGTAACTTCTTCTTAATTTTTCGAATCCGTTTGCCATCGTCTTTCATTGCAAGGATATGTTTGACAGCACTATAGGCACTAGAAATGACTTTATCCCTTTCTTCTTCTTTTGATAATATATCTCTGGTCATGTTTGATGACCTAGTGGAAATATACAAAACCTACCACTAGGAAGCCTTGCGGCCATATGCGAGTTTCCCCGCATAACGTTGAACACGTCCTAATGATAGGTTTTCTGTGTTCAACGATTTTCGACCATATCTTGCAGATATACCTCTGTAAGGGTTAGGTCTTTCATATTCAGTTGTATTTCAAGTATATACGCTTACCCAGAATCATGCCAGTTCAATGCCAGAGGCCGTTAGATTAGGTCGAGTGAGTCAAAACTATGGGAGATGAGGAAAATTATGGCCATACAATTACTGTGTCCCTCGATGTGATTTTGGGTTTTCTGGAATATTTCCTTATGATATTAATCGTAAAAGTTAACATTCAATTCATTGACATTTTTTCCCAAAAAGATATATTCATACTATGGATACTATCTACAGAATGCATTGCATAGAATGCGGAGAATTTCTGAAAAATATCCGTGCCAAAGAAAAAATACAATTAGAGTGCAGTAAGTGCGGATGGAATTTTTCAATGTCCTCAACCAATGAAAAGGTTCCAGATACAAACGGCTTTGATATTCAAATAACAATTCCTGTAACAGTAAAGGTTTCGGGTGATTGGCCTATCGAACCTGAAAAAAGAGTCATGTCTGTGAATGAAGATGAGATTCAGTACCTTAGCCTCCATTGCATTTTTTGTAAACAAACTTTGAAAGGTAAAATGCCTCTGAATGATTCAATCGAATTACTCTATACTTGTAATCCATGTAAAAATATTTACCACGTATCATTCATGACTAAAGAAGTTGGAAGCACCACTTGATTTTTTAAGGCAATGTGCTAATCTAATGTCAGTAGGATATTCGAAAACTCACAAATGGTTGATGAACGAGATAGTCCTGTCAGTATTTACAACAGCCAATAGGCTTTATCTATCTGCTCAAAGAAAAGAGTGCTCTCAATCGTAAACAAGCATTAAATTGCTTTTTTGCGGCTGAGAGTATTTTTATGGTCGGTAATACCCCTCTCCTTTTTTCTAAGAGACTCGAATGTTCTGCTTAAACATTATTAACGGAACATGCTCCTTAACAAATCAATATTACGATTCAAACAACTCTATTGCGAGATGTACGGCATCAGTTTATCCGAAGACGAAGTTCGAAAAATGGCCGGAGATCTTATAGCCCTATATCGGGCGGTCTTCGGTGACCCATTACAAAATAATAAATCAAACAAAGATGGAAAATAAAAACAGGGTTTTTTCTAAAGTATTTAACAACGGGACAATGATAGAAACCGTTTACAATACAGTAGAGGAGGAAACTTTATTAGCAATCTACAAAGATGGTCAATACAGACTGGATGAAAAATTCACTGACGAAAAAGGCACCGAGTACTATCCCATTCAGTCTTCAAATGACTTACTGAAAAAAGGGTTCGTGAAATTAGCTTCTGGTGTTTCAGAAATATCAGGAAATCGTGCTCTATATCAACAGGTTCGTGATTATATTGCACAGTACATGAATATCCCAGATGATTTCCTAGCAGTTAGTGCGGTATATGTACTAATGAGCTGGGTCTACGAAAAATTCAATACCTTAGCCTATCTTAGGGTGATTGGAAATTTCGGAACTGGTAAGTCGAGGTACTTGAAGACACTAGGAAGACTCACATATAAAAGTATGAATGCTAGTGGTGTCATAAACACAGCAGGAATCTTCAGAACGACTGATTTTGTCAGAGGAACACTCATTATGGATGAAGCAGACTGGCACCACTCTGATATGTCATCACAGAATGTAAAAACATTAAATGCAGGTCATGGGAAGGACTCGCCTGCAATTCGTATGAAAACATCGAAACTAGACGGAAGCATGACTACAGAAGCACTGGTGGTCTTTGGACCTAAAATACTAGCATCTCGACAAAGATTTCAAGACGAGGCACTCGAATCCCGATGTCTAACACAATTCCTATTACCTATAAAGAAAGTCAGTCGGGCAATAGACTTTCCTCCCGAATCAGAAATGAAGGCAGAAGAATTACGGAACAAACTTCTTGCGTTTAGGTTTGCAAATTATCATAAGACATCTGCAAACGAAGACTCACTTAAAAACATTAGTTTCCCTAGACTTCAGCAGAGTGCTCTAGCCCTAACTACTGTTGCCTCTAATATTGGTGATGATGTACATACAGAGGTCATCGGATTTCTTCAAAGATACGAAAAAAGTCTACAGGACAACCAGACACACGACATCAAATTCGATATTCTTGTATGTATAACTGATCTACTGAAGGATTATGCAAAAGAAAATATACGCAAAATGTACATGCGGAATATAAGCGATCAATTCGATAAAAATAATTATGAGGACTATACAGATATAAAAAGTAAGACTAACGATAATTACAATCACAGTGTAATTAGATATAAGGCAGGAACTATATCACCACACAAGGTCGGATTTCAGGTCAGAGCATTAGGTATCAATGTCCAAAGGGATTCAGAAGGTTATCACATATCATTACCTGACGAAATTCAAAAGATTATTTCGATAGCCGAAAGATATGGAATTGAGGTTGATGATGAGAAAGACCTAAATCAACAGAGATTAGAGGAAACTGAAAATAATTAGTTACCTTTATTAACACCATTAACATCTATAGGGTATGTGGCATATAAAGCCACTACCCTAATTTGTTGATGTCTATACAACTATGTACATTAGTATACAATCGTTATTAAATTAGAACATGAAAAACACAAAAAATAGTATTCGATACATAATCTATGCTCGAAGATCAATTGAAAAGACAGACAAGGAAGACAAGGTGGTCTCCATAGAGTCACAGATTAAGGAGTGCAGGGATATGGCAGTTGAACATGGATTAAATGTCGTAAAGACATTACAAGAAGCCAAATCTGCTAAAGAACCTTATAGAAGAGTAGAATTCCAAAAAATGATAGAGATGATTCAAAAAGGACAGGCTGACGGCATTCTTTGTTGGAAAATGGATAGGCTAGCCAGAAATGCCGTCGATGAAGGAACTATTAAATACTTACTTCAAAAAGGAATCATCAGAAATGTTAAGTCTACAGACCGAGATTGGTATCCCGATGATAACGTGCTTTTAGCTTCCGTAGAATTCGGTGTAGCAACACAATATTCTCGTGATTTATCAAAACACATCAAACGTGGATTGAGAGCGCGCCTCGAATCAGGAGTTCGTCCAAGTATTGCCCCGCTAGGCTACAAGAACAGCAAATATCACGAAAAAGGTAAGGAGGAAATACTGGTAGATGAAGAACGGTTTCCTTTAGTACGTAAAGTATTTGACCTTATGCTCACTGGTGCCTATAACCCATTCGAATTGACAAGGATAGCTAACGAGACAATAGGGCTAACAAACAAACATGCATATACAAGCACAAAGATAAATAAGACCAATATGTATAGAATCCTTGTAAATCCATTCTATTATGGAGTATTCGAGTTTCCTGCTGGCTCAGGCGAGTGGTATCAAGGTAAACACAAGCCAATGATTACCAAGGATGAATACGATAAAATCCAATTCCTTCTTGGGCGTGCTGGCAAAGCAAAACCAAAAACTCATAGTTTCGCCTTTACTGGAATGATCCGATGCGGCTCTTGCGGCGCTTGCATAACGGCAGAAGAAAAGTTTAAACATCAGCAAAATGGCAATGTTCACCGATACGTCTACTATCATTGCACTAAAAGACTAGATGCAAACTGCCAAGAAAAAGCAGTACGTGAAGAAGTGTTAGATAAGGAAATCCTAGAATTCCTAGCTAGGATAGAAATACCGAAGCTATTCCACGAATGGGCTATAGAGACCATGAAAGATATGCACGAGAATGAAAAAGTGGATAGAAACTCAGTTATTGCTATTAAAAGAAATGAATACGATAAGGTAGTCGAGAGGTTAGATACACTACTGGAAATAAGAATGGCTAATGAAATCAATGCAGACGACTACCAAAAGAAGAAATCAGAACTTGAACAACAGAAAATTATATTATCAGGATATATAGATGATATAGACCAAAGAATCAATAACTGGATTGAAGAAGTGGAGGCTTCGTTGAGTTTTGCTGAAAAAGCTAAGACTGAATTTGCTAACGGAGACGCAAATAGAAAAAAGGAACTCTTTGGAGTTTTGGGTTATAACCACACACTAAAAGCTGGGAAACTAAGCATAGCAACACAAAAGCCACTTCTCATCATCGAGAAGGCTGCAAACCTTGCAAAGTCCATATCAGATAGGTTAGAACCTCCGAAAAGCCTTGCAGAGCAAGGACGGATTAAACAAAAGTACTCTAAAAATGACCAAATGTGGAGATGCTGGGAATCGAACCCAGGTGCAATCGGAATCAGCCGAACAGTTCTACGACGGTAGTTTGCTTTGAAGTTTAATGGATGCGCTCTAAAGGAAACAAAACGCGCATTCACGATCTCAAGAATTCAGTGACCAAGGTGAGAAGCCCTAGTCCCCTACTTCCAGGTTATTACGCTCGCACTAAGGTATGGATCCCCTTAGAGGAACGCGCACTTATACAAGTGCGAATGCAAAGTCCTTTTGTCCGAAATACGGAGAAACGGTTGATTTAGCATTTGTGATTTCCATCAGATTTTCACCCCGATAATCATCGGGGTACCGAGTTAATGGTGCTCGCGCCGCCTGAACGGAGACCGACGATTGTCTATGCCGATCATCCCCAGTTATATAGGAGCGAAAAGGAAGGAGCTAGGAGCACGGAGAATCGCACTTGCGTCTCCTTCCTCCTTCCTCCTGACTAATTGCTCCTTACCTGTCAACGAACTCTCTCCTCACCGTCCTCTCTGTCTCGCGCTTCTTGATGGACTCGCGTTTGTCGAATTTCTTCTTGCCGCGGACCACCGCCACAGAGACCTTGAGAAGATTACCCTTATTATATACTGAAATTGGCACTATTGTCAATCCTTTACCAGAATCAGCCAGCTCGGTGATCTCTTTACGAGCGAGAATGAGCCGGCGGTTCCGACGCGGTTCGTAGTCCTTGGGCGTATTATTTTCCTGATAAGGAGAAACGAACATATTCATGACATAAGCTTCCCCACCACGAATGATCACATAGGAACCTTCGAGCGATCCTTGACCTTTCTTGATCGACTTCACTTCAAATCCAAGCAGCTCAATACCGGCCTCGAATTTCTCCAGGATCTCATAGTTGAAATGCGCCTTTTTGTAGTCGATGAATGTTGTCATTTTTTATAAGCTCGGTAACTATGTCTCCTCGACTCACTCAAAGACATAGTTACCGAGCCCAATTAAATGGTAACATATCAGTATGATCAAACAAACCTCCTGGAAGCTTTTTGCCGCCAATGAAGAAGCTTGGCTAGCAATGTTGCATGACTGCGCCCACGCCGAGAAATCCATCGTCCTCGAGCAATTCATCTTCACCAACGACGAGTTCGGACAGAAATTGATCAATGTCTGTGCCGAACGCGCCGCCGTCGGAGTCGAAGTTCGCTTTCTTTGGGATGCAGCTGGCAGCTTCACCTTCTGGGGAACCAACATTGCTGACGATCTGAGTACCAAAGGTATCGAACTTATGTTCTGGCGAACGCTTATTCCATCGTACTTCAAGGTACCAAATTTCCGTTCCTGGTTCCTGCGCAATCATCGACGGACTTTGGTCATCGATGAAAAGATCGGCTACACCGGAAGCATCAGCATGCGAGATAGCATGAAGAATTGGCGTGACACCAATGTGCGTGTCGAAGGGACGATCGCCAAAGAAATGGCTAATGCATTTGAGAGAATGTGGGAAAGGGCTCGCAAATCGAGTAAGCTACCCCTTCGCAAGCTGGCCCGCGATAGAGAATTCCGCTATGTGACCAATTACCCCGCTCCCGGTCGTCGACATGTCTATTCAGAAATGATCGACGCTCTGCGCCAAGCCAGACATTATGTCTATATCACCAGTCCGTATTTCGTACCGACACATCGCTTGGTCAAAACCATCAAAGCCGCCTCTCTTCGCGGCGCCGATGTCCGCTTGATCATTCCGGAAAAATCAGATCATTACCCAGCCCTTGATCTAGGTGCTCGCTCTTTCTTTCATACACTACTCGAATCAGGTGTCCGTATCTTCCTATACCCAAACAACAAGGGTGACATCATCCATTCCAAAACTATGGTCATAGATGGCAACTGGGCCACCGTTGGTTCCATGAACCTCGATTCGGTCAGCCTGCTCTATAACTTCGAGGCCAATCTCATCACCGAAAATACTGGTTTTACAGAAGAACTTTCAGCCCATTTCGTCCGCGATATGAGCGCATGCAAAGAAGTCCTCCTCAAAGACTGGAAAGATCGCTTTTTCTTGGAAAAGATACCAGAAATATTGATAAAGCTGGTCAGGAAGTTCTTGTAAGCCAAATCCATAGGAGGGCTTGCAGTATACCCTAGTTATATGCTATAAATACTGCCTGTAACGTAATCCAAACATTTGGCTATACGAGTTAAAATAAACCATCAAATCAAGGCCCCGGAATTGCGGGTGGTCACGGCCGAAGGTGAAAACCTAGGTGTGATCTCGCTTTCTACGGCCCTAGCTCACGCCCAACAGCGTAACCTGGATTTGATAGAGATCTCGCCGACAGCAGTGCCGCCAGTCGCCAAGATCATGGATTATGGGAAGTATTTGTACGATGAAAAGAAGAAGGTCAAGGTCTCCAAGTCAAAGACCGTGACCACGGAGCTCAAGATAGTCCAGGTCAAGATCGGTACAGGCGAACATGACCTCGAGCTCAAGGCCAAACGTGTTTCCGAATGGCTAGCCGAAGGCAATCGGGTCAAGATCGACCTATTCCTAGTCGGACGATCCAAATATATGGACCAGAATTTCCTCAAAGAAAGACTGGAACGTATCCTCAAGTTAGTCACTGTCGAATACAAGATAGGACAGGCGGTCACCAAAGGACCAAAAGGACTGACGATCGTAATCGAGAAAAAATAACATGTCAATCAAAACAACCAAATCATATTCCAAGCGTTTCAAGATCACTAAAAATGGCAAGATCTTGTCGCGCAAGGCCGGTCAGAACCATTTCAATGCCAAGGAACGCACCCGTGTCGCAGGTAGAAAGCATGGCATGGTCATCGTTCATATGGATAACAAAGCCCGTAGCCGATTTTTAGCAACTTCAAACTAATAATTTCTAATCTACTGCCATGACAAGAGTCAAAAAAGGAGTCAATGCCCTGAAGAACCGCCGCACGGTCCTCCGCCAAACAAAAGGTTTCCGTTTCCGCCGTTCGACCAATGAAGCAGCCGCCAATGAAGCCTTGGCGCATGCCGGAGCCTATTCTTTCGCCCATCGCCGCGACAAGAAGGGCGACTTCCGCCGCCTCTGGAACGTCAAGATCAACGCGGCTCTCCGCCCTCTCGGTTTTTCCTACTCCAGATTCATGGGAGCTGCCAAAAAGAAAAATATCGCCCTTGATCGTAAGTCACTGGCTCATCTTGCTGAATTCAAGCCAGAAACTTTCAAAAAAGTCGTGGACACTTGCGCCGTCGTTATGGTAAAGTAAGCGTCTCCTGTACCAAAGGAGGCTCATAACTGGTTCGTCATACATGGTGGCGAAACGGGGCCCGGAGGTTTATGCATTAATCCTCCGGGCCGATTTTTATTCCAATCTATAGATCTCCCCTCTATTCGGCACGAGCGCTTTTACCCCCAGCTCATCATTTATTCGCTGCGCCAAATGCATAGAGGCACCTGGCTCACCCATAACAGTAAAAACTTTCTTTAGCCTACCCTTTCCTTTTTCATCGCCAGCTGTAGAAACGAATTGGACCAAATGGTCGCCATCTTTGTGCGCCGAATATCCAAAGAGAGTCTCAATATGCGCTTTGACTTTGATGGTCTTGCGGTGAATATGTACTTTTTTCAATCCATCTACCAATTGTCTTCCGAGCGAACCGGTAGTCTGATACCCGACAAGAAGAACGGTGTTGCGTCCGTCGGGTAGATACTGTTCCTCATGCCCGACTACGCGGCCGCCAACAGACATGCCAGAACCTGCCAAAATGATCTTGGGTGGCTTGGCATTGTCTATCTCCTGCGATTGGTTTTGTGACACAGTATATTTGAGTCGTGGAAATTTGAAGATGTCATCCCCAGCCCTTATCTGCGCCTGAACAAAGTTGTTGAATAGGTGCTCACCAGTCTTGTAGATATCAGTAGCTTTTATTGCCATAGGTGAATCTACAAAGATTGGGATAGAAGGAATGACGCCTTTTTCCACCATGTTGTTGAGCTCGTAAAGCAAGACTTGGGTCCGATCTATAGCGAATGCAGGGATGATCAAAGTGCCACCGCGAGCGATAGTGCGCTCGATGACTTGTTTGAATTTATTGGTGCGCCCTTCCCTGTCTTCATGGTTACGATCGCCGTAGACGCTTTCCATGACCAAGTAATCTACATCGCCCACGGCTTCGGTATCTCGAAGAAGCGGAGCCGGTGAATTTCCTAGATCGCCAGTAAAGAGGATCTTCGTTTGAGAGCGACCGGAGGTGGTTCCGGTGAGAGCGCTGTGGGCCAGCGGCGAACCGGAATCAGCTCCGGTCGCTCCATTAAGTAAAGTAACCTCAATCATTGCCGACCCCAGGATATGTCCCGCATCCTTGAGGTAAATGGAGACTTCATCATTCAACTTGAAAGGTTCGTGATAATTCACTGTCTTCCAAAGCGGAAATACCTGCTGAACGTCGCTTGCATCGTAGAGCGGAGATACTCCTTCGCGATCCGCTTCTTCTTTAAGGATGTTGACGGCATCATTCAAAACGACCTCTGCCAAAGCTTGAGTCTCCGGCGTTGAATATATCGGGCCTTTGTAGCCGTCCTTGACTAGCTTGGGAATACGTCCAACATGATCAAGGTGGGCGTGAGTTATGAAAAGCGCAGTGATCGAAGATATATCATATGAGAATGGCTCGCGATTCTCTGCTGTTGCAAATTTTTCTCCCTGGACCATGCCGCAATCGATCAAGATCTTAGTCTTGGAAGAAACTTCTAGCAGAAAATTCGCTCCAGTGACTGTGCCAACGCCCGTACAGAATGTGATTTTCGGAAATGAATTCATTATGGAATATTATAGCGGCTAGCGAGAATATGTAAATGCTTGCATTTACGAGATTCGAGCGAAGACGATATATGAGCGGAGCGAATATACCACTCATTAGAAAACGTCTGTGCATGAATTCATGCACAGACGTGTTCTATAGGTCGTAAGAGACAATACCTGGTACTCCAGGTGGGTTACCTCACCTTCAACACCAAGATGCAAAGGAATTTGAACAGCTTCACCTGTTCGTCGGCGGCCCTTAGTTATTGGAATTGTGGAATTTCTCTTACGACCTGAACTAATTTTAGTCCACTCATCATGAAGCGCAAGGTGCATAAGGCGTTGGGACATCTTTTTGGTGGTCACGTAAAGTTTGTGTCGTTGAGCTCGATGAAGGATGTCTTCGAGCCGACTCGCAATGCGATTTGAGCCATGAACAAATTGCCCGTATGAGCTGAATCCTTGGAAGCTCATGCGGCTGCAATTTGGAATGGCGACCTTGCGAGGAGGCGAGGAGACGTCCTTCACCGAGCTCGTAATACGAAACAATAGTAAATTACAAAATACCTTCAAGCCTGGCGCCGTAAATGATCTGTTCAACTAAAAGCTTGTATTCAAAAATCTCATTCTTGGCGAACCAATGCGGAATCTCATCGTTGGCTTCTTTGACAGATCCAGATGCGTGCAAGATGTTGCGGACAGAACGCTTGTCGGTATCGCTCATAATGTAAGAATCTATAGCATAATCGCCACGAATGGTACCGACATCTGCTGAGGATCTAGGCTCTGTTCCTCCTGTCAGTTTACGAACTATTTCAACGGCATGCGCACCCTCCCAGACCATGGCCACTACAGGCCCGCTCGTAAGATAATCGATAAGGGTCTTTAAAATGACCCCGGTCACTACTTTTGGATCTTGAGAGATCGGATGTTTGAGTCCTCTGGCTTCATAGGCTTTGATGGTCTTTACACCGGTCACCGTACGCCATTGCGGATCTAGAGTGTAATGTTTCTCTACCATATCAGCAGTTGGCACGAGCATCTTTATGCCGACCAGTTTCAGACCGATCTGTTCGTATCTTTTGATGACCTCTCCAATGAGCGATCTTTGGATTCCGTCCGGCTTGATAACCACGAGCGTGCGTTCGAACTTGGGATGATTGGGGTTGGTTTTCATAATTTGTTAATTATATGGACAAAATGTCACTGCGTCAAAATCTCCGCCCCGCTCTTGGTGATGACGACTGTATGTTCGAAATGCGCGCTGGGCTTGCCGTCGGCCGTGCGAAAAGTGTAACCATCTGAGTCGAGTTTGATTCGTGCACTACCGAGATTGAACATTGGCTCGATAGCGATGACCATGCCAGGCTTCAAAGCCTCGCCCTTGCCAGGCTCACCGTAATTCGGAACATAAGGGTCTTCATGGACATCATACCCAACGCCATGACCCGCCAACTCTTCGACGACTCCGTATTTGAATGGCGCCGCTACCCTCTCGATGGCATTGCCTATATCGCCAACTCTCTTGCCTCCTTTGGCAGCTTTAATACCGATCATCATGGCCTTTTTCGTAACTTCCAACAGCTTCTCTAACTCAGGACTTATCTTGCCAACCGGTACTGTGATCGCAGCATCGGTGATTAGTCCTTTGTGAACGAGTCCTAGGTCCAGACTGACGATATCGCCTTCTTTCAAGATCTTATCTTTTTCATTTGGAATACCGTGGACCACCTCATCATTCACAGATACGCATAAAGCAGCCGGGTACGGCCTCTTTGAACCGACCGGTGTGTAATCTAGAAACGCTGATTTATCACCACCGTCGCTTATCAATTCTCGTGCATGAGCTTCTAATTCACTTGAATGAACGCCTGGTTTGACCATGGTGGCTAGCTGCCGCAATATTTCCGCATGACGCTTGCCTCCTTCGCGAAGAATGGCGATATCTTCCTTTGTCTTGATGGTGATCATTGATCAAACACTACTTCAAATCGAGCTTTTTCACAATGTCGGCGTGTATATCATCAACGGAACGCTCGCCATTCACGTTCAAGAATTTGTAGACAGGATTGTTCCGGTAATAGTCGATCGTCGGCGCCACGTCTGTATCAAACCAAGACATGCGAACTTTGATATCTTCCTCCGTGTCATCCTGGCGCTTACGAGCCATGAGACGTTTGAATGATTCGTCTGCATTGACCTCGATATCGATGACCCAAGGCATATTTAGTTTATAAAAGCTAAAGATTGATTCCAATACCTTTGTCTCATGTGGCTTTCTTGGCATTCCATCAAATATCAAATGTTCGTCACCGGTGTATCTTTCATTTAGAGCATTTGCCCATTGATATACGGAAAGAAACTCCGGCATCAGTCCGCCAGCGTCATAGATATTCTTGGCAAGCTTCTGTGTTAAGGTCGATCCTTTTATGAAATGTCTAAACTCTTCTCCATTCTGAATATAAAGAGAAGTCCTAGAAGGATCGAGCTTCTTCAATAGAGCAATGAGCAATTCCGCCTGCGTGCCTTTTCCGCAACCTGATCGGCCTATGAAAATGAATGATTGTGGGGACATAGGAGAAGTAATAAAGAAATTTCACTATTTAATAAGAACAAAATTCACGTCCGCAAATAATACTTTGCCGTTCGAGCAACCACCGACGTCTTTATCTCCGAAAACCATTGACGCTTGCACTGTCTCATTAGAGATCCATTTAATACTGTTCAGCTTTTGTTCTGAAATACCACCGGCGATTTTTTCCAGTTTTGTTTGGTCCAATCTTACAATCGAGTAATCTGTCAAATCTATTACCATAGGTTTTTCAAAGCCAACACAACTTCCTCCCCATATACCTCCTTTAAAGGCCACGTATTTCTGGTCTGGTGAAACAGTGAAAAGTATCGGCTTATCCATTGTAAAAGCATAATAATTATTATCATCTCTGTTATTCCAACCTACCAGACTGACAGCATGAACAAGCTTGTTATCCTTATATATTTCTACAGAGTAATCCGGGGTTTGATTACCAGTATCTTTTGCAAATGATTTGAATGTGTAACGAGTGGTCAGCGAAGTCTGCGGCATCGGGAGTTGCTTATTTAGCAAATATAGATAACCACCAATGACTACGACCATTAACAGAACGACAGCAACCCATAAAGCAACTGAACCTTTTTGGAAGCTTTTCATACCCCAAATAATACCACATTTTGAGTAGTTCAGTCGTCGACAACTTGTCGATGACTCAATTTGCATGCTTACGAAGTTGAACTATTCCTAATAAGCTCGGGTCATATCGTTCTCCGAAAATGGTCATACCGTTAATCTTGCTGTGACAAGATTTGTCGATTCAGCGTCCCAAACAAGGGCTATAACATTGGCGAACAAAAGTCCTAAATATCAGCAATCTTGCTACAGCAAGATTCGGGAAAGCGGGTTCACAGGAAAGGCATGCGCGACCCGATGTGATGACTTTCAAAAGAAATAGAAGAAGCCGCGAGCGTGCCAGTATTCCTCTACCAACCACCGAGCGTTGGTAGAAAAATCTGGAAACAATCGCGGCCTTTTTTGAACTTGGACGTAGGAAATGCACAAGTTCTCTAGGGTGTGACCTGCAGGACAGACTGCGGCCTAGACATGGTCTTCACATTCGGGCTTTTACGGGTCGATAATGGTATCCGTCGACCTGATTGTTTACCCTACTAAATTGTGATTTCCGAGAAACAGGAACCTTATAATTCTCCTTGAAACTAAAACTGGAACCTGTCTCATGCCACCTAAGTGGCTTAATCCGCGTTCAGAACAGTCCTAACTAGCAACTGCCCCGAACGCGTAACTAACTAGGTGCTGTTACCGGTCATATAACGTCAAGCCTTAACCTCACCACAAACGCATGCAGTGATTGTCACATATACTAACAGAATAACGGCAAATGACAAGAAAAAAACAAAGTTGTCGTTTCAGCTTTGCTTTTTGCTTATTCAATATGAAATTACTTCCTAGTACTCCCTCATCGCCACCTGTGCATCAACTTTCTTAAGAAGATCGAGAACGACGGAGACAACGATGAGGAGGGCGGTACCGCCGACGGCGAAGGATTGGGTCTGATCAGGAGAAATACCTTGAATAATGAGAGGTAGGATAGCAATAAGTCCGAGGAACACAGCGCCAACTAGAGTGATACGAGTGACGATGGTGGCTAGATGATTCTGGGTATGTTCACCGGGACGAACGCCCGGAATGAAGGCGCCTGAACGCTGAAGGTTCTCGGAGATCATCTTTGGATCAAAGGTCACCGCTGTGTAGAAGTAAGTGAAAAGAACTACCATGATGAAATATAGCGCACCATAAGTCCACGAAGGTGGTGTAAGCAAGACCGCCAAAGTACTTGACCATGACGCTATGAGCGGATATGCGGCCCATTTAGCCAAAGCGTGGAATATGAGCTGAGGAAAGAGGAGGATGGAAAGGGCGAAGATAATTGGAATTACACCGGACTGGTTGAGACGAAGCGGGAGATATGTAGAAGCGCCGCCGTAGACTTTGTTGCCGCGAACCTGCTTGGCATAGGTGACAGGCACAGAGCGTTCGGCTTCGGTGACATAGACCACCGCAGCTACGGACAGGATAGCGACGACCACGACTCCGATGTAGAACGGCAAATCAGAGGAACCTCCAGCAGTCAGCTTTGCATAATTCTGAGCTATATCAGTCGGCAATCTGGAGACGATACCGGCAAAGATGATGAGCGAGACGCCATTGCCAATACCAAATTCGGAGATAAGCTCGCCTATCCACATGAGCAACATCGATCCGGCCGAGACGACGATGACGTTGACCGCGAAGGAAAAAGTAGTGATATGCGGCAATATGTTCTGCGATTGCAAAAGGATGAGAAATCCGATGGCCTGGACGACAGCCAAAGGCGCGCCGAGCAAGCGGGAATACTGCGAGAGCTTCATGCGGCCCGCCTCCCCTTCTTCATGCATGAGGGCTTTCCAAGACGGGAACATCATGGTAAGGAGTTGAACGATGATGGAAGCGGTGATGAAAGGTCCGACGCCTAGCATGACGATGGAAAGATTGGAAAGACCGCTGCCTGAAACGATGTTCAGGAATCCGAACAATTGGCTAGAGGAAAGGAGTTTAGCAAGGTTGCCCGGATCGACGCCTGGAATAGGGATGGTGGCCATGGCACGAAAAAGCACCAAGGCTATAATGGTAAAACCGATCCTTTTTCGCAAGATCGGATCCTTGAAAGCGATTCTCATTTTTTCCAGGAAATTTTGCATTTTATTTTGAGTTTACTTCGTCTCCTTCGCTACAGCTTTCTTGTTCTTGTCTCCTTCCTTCTTGGGCTTGGATTCTTTGGTCTTTGAGTCGGATTTCTTTTCGGTGGCCGGCTTCTCAGCTTTCGGGACTTTGACCTTCTTTGGAGCGGCCGCGCGCTTGGCTTGAGCTTCTGTCGGTTCCTTCACGAGAATACGTGATTCGACGGGAGTGACTGATCCGCCAGCCTTCTCGATCTTGATCTTGGCTGATTCAGAAACAAAGCATCCAGAGAATTTCAGAGCCTTGGTGACTTCTCCGTCACCCAAGATTTTTACCAAAGGAGTGTGTCCTGACCAGGTCGAGACAACACCTTTCTGGAGGAGGATGGTCGGAGTGATCGCTTCGTTGGCTGAAAATGCACCCTCGATGATCGCCAAATTTACTACGACCGGCTTCTCTTGGAAGCCCTTATTCTGGTTGACACCACGACCACGGAGCTTTGGCAGCTTCTTGATGATATCACGCCATTCAGGACGCTTCTTGTTACCAGCACGAGCGCTCTGACCTTTACCACCGCGACCGGAAGTCTTACCACGCTTTCCCCCACGTGCCACGATAACGCGTTTCATATTCGGATGAGTTCTTTTGAGTTGATTGGTTTGCATGTAAGTAAGTTCGTAAAGTCTGAAAGTTAGAAAGTTTATAAAGTCAGGCTTTATGAACTTTATGAACTTTATGAACTTTGTAACTTGTTAACTTTTAACTGGTCTTTCGACATCTTGGAAAGATTCTTCAAAGCCTCGATGGCGGCTCTGGCATTATTCAAACGATTCTTGCTGCCTGAAAGGAACTTGGCACAGACATCCTTGATCCCTGCCAGTTCGATGACAGCACGAGCCGAGCTACCAGCAACAACGCCACTTCCACGAGCTGGGAAGATCTTGATGACGGCACTGCCGTACTTCCCTTCGACTGCATGCGGGATGACCATTTGAGCTGACAATGGAACTTTAATGAGATGCTTCTTGGCTTCACGGGTCGCTTTCTCCACGGCGCCAGCGGTATCACCGCCTTTGCCGAGCCCGACACCGACACGTCCCTTACGATCGCCAGCGACTACAGAAACACTGAAGTTCATACGTCGTCCACCGGAAGTCACACGGGTGACGCGGCGGATATCGATGATCTTGGAATCGAACTCTGGTTTGACACGGTCTCGCGAATCGCTGCGTCCGCCACGAGGACCACCACGTCTCTGTTGACCACCTTGTCCTTGTGGGCCTCCCGAGGAAGGACCGCCTCCGCGTCCGCCGCGTCTGGCTGGATCGCCACGCAACTTGCGGCCTGGAGTGACTTTGTTGACTGAAACGGCTGCGACTTCCGCGACAGGAGCTACCTCCGCGACCGCTTCGACGACAGCTGCTGCATCAACGCCGGTCGACGGTATCTTCACCTCGCTTCCGTTATTTGGTTGTATATCTTTGGCTGGCATTTTATTGATTGAAAATGATTATTGAAGATTAGAATTCAAGACCTCCCTCTCGTGCAGCGTCGGCCACCATTTTAATCTTTCCGGCGTAAAGGTATCCGCTTCTATCAAATACGACCTTGATGATCTTCACTGCTTTGGCCTTCTTTGCAATCTCCACTCCCAATTCTTTGGCCTTATCGACAGGCTTCGCTGCCGTGGACTTACGAGAATCACCAGAAACCAAAGTTACGCCTTTGTTATCGTCGATGATCTGGGCGTAGATATATTTGTGCGACTTGAAAATGGCCAAGCGAGGACGTTCGGCTGAACCATGGATCTTGGCGCGGACACGCGCTTTCCTGCGGGCAAATATCTGTTGTTTTTTCTCGATGATTTTCATGTTGATTATGCTGCTTTCTTACCCTGTTTCCTACGGATGACTTCATCTGAATATCTGATGCCCTTGCCGAGATACGGCTCCGGCTTCTTGGTGGCACGGACCACGGCGGCGAACTGACCGACTGTCTCGCAATTTATTCCAGATATGTTGATGTTCATCTTTTCGCAGGTGACCTTGAGATCGGCCGGGATAGGGATCGAAACTGGATGTGAAAAGCCGACGTTCAAGATCAAATCCTTACCTTTGACATCAGCCTTGTAACCTATACCTTCGATGATCAGTTTCTTTTCGTAGGCCTTGTTGACGCCGGCGATCATGTTTTTGATATGGGACGCGTATGTGCCCCAGAGAGCATCTGACTGGAGATTCTTGAAAGCCTGAGTCAAAGTGATAGCGCCGTTTTCTATGACCACCTTGATATTCGGCTTGAAGTCCTTGGTCAAGGTACCGAGAGGACCTTTCACCGTCATAACGCCGGCTGAATAGCTAGCTTCAGTCTTTGGCGGCAATACGATAGGTTTTTTGGCGATTCTTGACATGTTGATTATTGAAAATGAAATTTACCAGATCTTGAACAAGACTTCCCCGCCAACTTTGAACTTCTTGGCCTCTTCATCGATCAGAATGCCTTTTGGCGTAGAAAGAAAAGTGTTACCAAAACCACTCCTGTACATGCGGATGTCGGTTGATTTCTGGTATATGCGTCGTGACGGCTTGGAAATGCGCTCGACTCCATGAATGCGTGGACCTGTCTCGAAAGTGACCAATCCAAGGACGATCTCTTTGTCGAAAAGTTTACCCTTCTTTTCTACTGAAGCAATGTAACCTGCTTTCTTCAAAGCATGAGCCACGTTCTCGGCGAACTTCGAATAAAGGACGCTGACTGAAGCCTTGCCGGCAAAGCTGGCATTCTGAATCCTGATTATGAGGTCTGATATAGGGTCGGTTACCATGATGATTTCTTTATACCAGGAATGACGCCTTCATTAGCGAATTCACGGAAACAGATGCGGCAAAGATCGAAGTCGCGCATATATCCATGCTTGCGTCCACAACGGAAACAACGTCGAACGACGCGCGATTTGAATTTCGGCTTCTTCTGCGATCTGGCGATTACTGATGTTTTGGCCATTTAAAATGGGATTGGTTAGTCCGTTCCCTATCGGGGCGGGGCTTCCAATCGCTTTTACCTCATATACCAACGTATTTAAAGGTATTTAGGATACTAGCAGAAGGTGGGGTGGGAGTCAAATTAGCAATTATCTACGCACGGAGGAATGCTAAGGCCATAACACTCTTCTTTCGTATCTTAATTTGTGACAAACTTAATAGAATCGGCTAAATTTAGTAACAAACTCGATGATATGGATTTGCCAATATAAATTATTTCAATACGATTTGCAATTTTACCACGATCACTACCACTCAATAAGGTTACATTGTTAGGAAGTGGTAGTACGATTGCGTCTATTTCTCCGCCGCTTTGGACATTGGCATGTCTATAGTATCCATTATAACCATTGGCAGTCACTACTCTGCTGACAGAGGTCGTTGCAGTCTTGCTCTCTTGAACATCCATCGTCGACGTTGAACTTATGACCACAATATTTATTGCATCTCCAGGAAAATCAGAGATCTTAGCTTGTCCCTTCTTAACGCTCGCATCGAATGACAGCCTCTCATTTTTATCCATATCAGTGAGAACCATCACCTCAGCCGAGGCTGGATCCCAGTACTGAACAACAGAATTAACATCACCCTTCAAGCAAACGTCTTGAGTGTTCGATTGGAATTGACCATCCGCGCAAGCGTTAAATGTCGCCGGAACATACCAATTTTCAGGAATAACGAACTGATAGCCGAATTTAGTATTATGATACAAATAATTTGAGGGCGGATTTTGCAGTATCGATACCAGCGATTGTGCCGAGTCAACTTCTCCACCAACATGATAAAAATATATCAACAAACTAGTTATCAATAATGTGACAATAATTAACCCACTGATCAAGGCAAGCTTCTTCGAAGGCCATCTGACCCTGTCCGTTGACTCAGCACGAACGCCATCAATCGATTGGAATAATTCATCAATATCTTTCGGATTCCAACCTGCGGAAATTAAATTAATTTTTATGGATTCCCTACTCACATTTTGAGTTAATTGAGCCTTAACGTAATCAAACAATTGTGTATTTATCATGTTGTCTCAAAAAAGTGGTAATCGATTAAATTATAACATATATTGCATGCAGAAAACTCTGTGAGCTGGACGTTTCAGACGGTATGTCAATAGCCTATGTTTAGCTTACCTAACAATATAACAAAAGCACCGCGACACATGGTCGCGGCGCGAGCGCTTGAAAATCGTGTAGTTTCAGGTTAGTCCTTTTGATATTCGATCTCTCCGCCGTTCCATCGCCCAGGCTCGTGGGGCGGATAGGAGAAGCGATGAGTCACGCCACCCTGCTTGAGAGTGGTCGGACCCCCTGGTCGTACATCCACCTCCTCTTCCTTCTGTGTCGAGACTAGGGCAGCCACTGGAGTTAAGGGAGTCAGCGGTTTCAGCTCAGGCACCTCAAAATACTCAGGATTAACATAGGATTGCCTTGGGTCATCATTCATAGTAAACATCGATCTATTTTTGTATTTGCACCTTTGTGCTTTTGACTACATTGAATAATACCACATCCAGACTTGAAAGTCCAGTGCTCAAATCGCCCTTATCCGAAACCTATTTCTAGAAATTGATTATCGTCTTTATCCTGTCACCCGCATATTCACTTGAATCTTTGAATGCTTGTGCTCCATCCTTGGCATTATATCGATGAGTGATCAAGCTCTTAAGATCTATCTTGCCTTTGGCGACTAGGTCGATGGCATCTGGAAATGAAAACGCGCAGGTCCAAGATCCGTGGACGACTAGCTCTTTTTTGACGATGCTCATGAGGTCCAATTTGGAAGGCTCCTCGAAAACGCCCAGGAGAAGGACGTGGCCAGCTCGAGCCGTGATATCCAAAGCCATCTGGGCTGTAGCTTCCTTTCCGACAGCTTCGATGGCAACATCAACACCGACCGTGAACAGCTCCTTTATCCGTTCGGGAGCATCTTCTTTTGAGGTATCCAAGGCATGATCGATCCATCCTTTTCCTCTGGCGAAATCCAGCCGATGCGATCTGTTCTCAATCCCAGTCACATTACCTCCGGCAGATTTGACTACTTGGTCCAAAAGTAGACCTATCGGTCCCTGCCCTATGACCGCCACATTCTTATCGAGCAGCAAACCCGAATCTCTGGTGGCATAAAGGGCGATAGTCAGCGGTTCTATCAAAGCCGCCTCGTCAAAAGATATTTCCGGCGGGATCTTGTAAACCAAATCAGCTGGGATAGCCAAGTATTCAGCTAGCGCTCCCGGACGATCAAGGCCGATGACTTTGGCTTTCAAGCACAGGTTCGGCTTGCCGATGAGACAATAATGACACGAACGACACGGTACGACATGCTCACCGACTACCCTATCGCCGACCGCAAAGTGTTTGACTGCTGGGCCAATCTTCTCGATGACACCAGAAAATTCATGCCCCATGACAAGCGGTGTCGGCAATTTCATTTTTCCATTATAGATATGAAGGTCTGTGCCGCAGATCCCAACAGATTTGATCTTCATAAGAACCTCATCCTCGCGAATATCCGGATCGGGAACATCACTGTATTCGAGTATTTTTGGACCGTTGTAGACTAGGGCTTTCATAGTTACATTGTAACATGCCTATGTTTCGTGTTCACAAAGCTTGGTTGAGTCAGCTTCAGACTATCAGCCAGTAACATCGCTTTTGATCATTTTGATGATTTCCGGAAAAGTGGGCACATTGAAGTGACCATTTCTATCTTTATATATGATGATTTTTGCATTAGGTAATTTCTTCGCATACTTCTTGGCATGCGAGACCGGAACTACATTGTCATTCTCTGAAAAAAGTAATGCGAGATTATGAGTATTTATTTCGATCAGCGATAGATCTATCTTGAGCTTGAAACCACCGACAAGATCCTCGCCGGCAACCGTATCGTCAAAAGGAGCGCATATCAGGTAAACAGACAACGCTTTCCTAGGTAATCGATTCTCAGACAGATATTTCGCCAGAAAGATCCCGCCCAATGAGCTGCCTACCAAGATAAACTTACCTTTCAAGAACGGAATGTACCTCTCAAAGAATATTTTCCACTCAGCATATTTGGCATCTTCGCGCTTAGGCATACGCGGCCTTATGACTTTGAATTTCTTGCCAAGCTTATCCTCCAAATAATCTCCGGCCCAATTGATTCGCGGCTCTATCGATACATCTTTGGTTCTTAGATAATGCAAATAGTCTTTCTTGTTCCTGAAAGTCATTCCTCCATGAATTATTAGCACCTGAGTTTGTTTTGTGTTCATAAATTGATCCTATACATTCATTTCGACTATACGATTCACTATTAGAAAAGCCGGCGTAAGCCGGCTTAACTAAGAGATTATTTCTTTGCTTCCTCCCTCTTGAGCGGCAAACCTATATGTTCGAGAAATGCCAAAGTAGTCTTTTTATCGTTCGAAGTCGTAACCAAGGTGATAGCAAAACCGAATACATCCTTCAAGTCTTCATCGGAAGTCTCCGGGAAAATGGTGTGTTCCTTGATGCCGATAGTATAATTGCCCATAGCATCTACGGAAGTTCTGGAGAGTCCGCGGAAGTCCTTGGTGCGAGGCAAAGCGATGTGGACGAGACGATCGAGAAATTCAGTCATGCGCTTGCCACGTAGAGTGATCTGATAGCCGATCGGGTCTCCGACACGCGTCTTGAAAGTGGCGATGGCCTTTTTCGTGATCTTGGTAGCCGGCTTCTGTCCAGTGATCTTGGCCAGACGATCAGCGATGAGCTCGATCTTCTTCTTGTCTTTGACCGATCCGAAACCGCTGGAGATGACGACCTTGGTGAGCCTCGGTGTCTGCATAGGATTGACCAGATTTAGAGGAGCCTTGAGGGCTTCGTAGGAATTCTTATTCAATTCAAAAACGGTTTTGTATGCCATGATATTTATTCGACTTTAGCGACCTTCGAAGCGTGCATAGGCATGGCCACGTTGACCATCTGTCCCTTCTCACCTTCACGACGAGCACGCTGATGCTTTTTGATCATATTCATACCGTCAATGACGACCTTATTCTCTGCTGGAAAAGCCTTGGCGATCTTACCGGTTTTACCCTTATCGTCGCCTGAAAGTATTTTGACTGTGTCTCCTTTTTTTACGTGCATGGTAATTTAGTTAAAAAGTTTGAAAGTTAGAAAGTTCATAAAGTCCATTAAACAATCTCTGGGGCACGCGACGCGATGGTCTTGAAACCGGCTTCACCGACTTCACGTGGGATCGGACCGAAGATGCGTCCGGCGATAGGCTCTTTCTTGTCTTTTTCGATGATGACCACAGCATTCTCGTCGAAACGGATATACGAACCGTCTCTGCGGCGCACCGGTTTCGTCTGGCGAACGACCACAGCATGGAGTACATCCTTCTTCTTGACTGCCTTGCGGGGTTCGGCCTTCTGTACGGAGAGGACCACGACTTCGCCCAATTCCGCGTAGCGCTTCCTACTTGCTCCGAGCACTTTGAAGATGCGTCCGATCTTGGCGCCGGAATTGTCTGCTATTTTTACTATGGTTCGTGGTTGGATCATTTTTTTACTTGAATCTTGAATCTATGCTATGACTTTGAATGCCTTGTTCTTGGAAATCGGTCGACACGCCTCGATAGTTGCCTTGTCCCCGATCTTCTTGGTATTTCCTGGATCATGGGCCTGGAGCCTAGTGCGGAGATTCATGAACTTGTGATACTTCTTGTGCTTCACATAGCGCGAGACCATGACGACACATGTGTCCTTCATCTTGTCAGACATCACGACACCGGAAAAAGTCTGCCTTTTGGCGGTATCTACCTTCTTGATTTCGGTTGTTTCTTTGGTTGGCATGTGAGTTTGGATACTACTTTAAAATGACTGAAATGTCCAGGATTATCGGCCTTTGGCATTGAGCATAGTCAGAGCGGTCATGATCCTGGCTATATCCTTGCGGATGACGCTTCCCTCTTTGACGTTCTTGGTTTTTGCTCCGGCTGCGCCGAATCGGAAGACACGCAAAGCCTCGCGCTTCTCATTCAAGAGCTTGTTCAGGTCGGCTCGGGTCTTATTTGTGATTTCTTTCATTTTCATGATTTTGTAAAAAAGAAAGCTCCAGTGAGCCGTGCGGCCATCGTATCAGAGCGTCTTGACAAAGTCAATGAAAGGCCTATAATTGTGAGCAAGCAATGTAATTCCCCGTGCGCCCGTAGGCTCCGTAAGGTTCCTCACGAGATATGGCTCACGGGGTTTTGCGTGGTTAAAATTCGGGATAATACCCATTTTGCGTGGCATGAAATCAGACTTCTGTAGCTTGGTTAAGCTGTAGAAGTGTGATTTGATAGACTGATGTCTACAAAAAAAGAAAATATTGCCCCGAATGTGGGCTTCAGACCGTCGTTAAAAGA
>CAIQIZ010000013.1 GCA_903872035.1 uncultured bacterium
CCTTCGCTCCGCTCGGCGCTCGGAGAAGGGCGGACGGCGGCCGGGGGTGTGGGGGAGGTCGCCGTCCGCCCTTCCTCTTCGTTTTCGCGCGCCAGCCTGCCGGTTTTTTCGGGCGGGGGCGGGTTCGGAACAGACAAAGTCAGAATTGTCTGTGGCTCAAACGGTTGGAATGAGCCACAAGGTATTTTGATGAGCCACAAGCCATCTTAGCATAAGAATCATGAGCTCGAAGCGGCCCACTTCCGCTTCAGATTGAGTCCGTGGCGCATTCGGCGTCAGTCCGTGCGGCTACATTTCATTTCGCCGCACCGACATTCCGCCGGACGCGAACGACGGTTGATGAGAGAATCGGAAGTCGGCCGCTTCTCGGCGGAGGTTGGTGATAGCCAGAAACTCCTGTGGCTCAATCGGTTGGAATGAGCCACAAGGTATTTTGGTGAGCCACAACTTTTTTAGCGTATGAATCGGTATTTGGCGTGTCGCGGCAATCCTTCACTGACCATTCGACCTTCTTTGACCAGATCTTCTAGATATCTGGTAGCTGTAGCGCTGGAGATGCGCAAAAGCTTCTGAATCTCTTCGTTTTCTATGATCTGTTTCTTCTGCGCGAACTGGATCAGCTTGTCGAGCTTTTCCTGGCGATTCGTCTGGATCTTAGAGCGACCTCTGGCTTGGATATTGCGAAATGCGGCTGATTCGCCACTGATCGGCTCGGTCTGCGGTGTCGCTGGTATCGGAGCTTGTGGAGATTGCGCCGACGATTGCGGCTGTGGCGCTGGCGATGTTGGTGGCGTCGGCGCAGATGGCGCAGAGGTAGGTTGAACCGCTTCAGAAGTTGGTGAAGCTATCGGCTGTGTCGGATCATCGTCAGTTGATGTTTGAGACGCATCTTGAGCAGGTTTTGATCCATTGCTTTCTGGCTGATTTAGCCCTGAATTAGCACTTTCCACGCACGGTGAGGCTGAATCGCTTGTAGGCGATTCTGGGGCCTCTGGGAGCAAATCGTCAGGCGTAGAGCCATTTGGCTGGCTAGATTCTGACTCGACAGGGGCTGGAGCCGAATCTGGCGCAGGTGTTTCCGCTACTGGCTCACTTGGAGTGTTGCCATTGTCCATAGAAATAGTTTAGCACAAGTTGAAGCGGCAGTATGTCGGAATTTCCAGCATACTGAAAATAAGATATTTGAGAAGTCTTTGATTTAAGCGGCTGGGACGCCATTATCCATTTTATTATCAACCCCCCTTGAAAATAAACCTTTGGGAACTTCCTGTCCCGGCTTTCTGTAATAACAATCTTTTTTAGCTTTACCGATCTTTTCCAGTAGTTCCTTGTCGACCCAGCCGCGCAAAAGCCTAGACATTTTTAAAACGTCCTGGACGCCGGTAATTTCTCGCGCCATTTTGTTAGTGATACGATAATTCTCGTCAAGATATTTACTGACTGTATCCCAATATTCGATCTTGTGAATATTGAGCAGTAACAATAGCACCGTATTCGGTCTGATAGTCGGCGGAAAAAACAACGGCTCATAAAGATTTTTCTCTTTCATGACTTTGAACATGCGGTCGACTCCTTCGCCGATATCCAGATTCGGAGCAGTTTGGAAACGATTAAGCGTTCGTAAAACTAGCGGATTGCGAGCGAAGCGTTCCGTTCTAATGTTCTCTACGGTAATATGACCGGGATATGTTCCGGGGCTCTCGACTTCGACACGGTCGTCGAAGAATCTCACTTGGATATCATCCTGCACAAAATAATTCCGATGAATGACCGCGTTGGTTATCGCTTCCTGGAATGCCCATTCCGGTATCAGAAATGTCGGATTGAATGACGCTCCACTTAATTTTGGCGGTGAAGATTTAACGATTTTGCGAAAATATTCGATGGCTTGTTCGATTTGTTTCATCAGGGGACCCTCGATAGTGAACGGTCTTGTGACAAAATTGGGTTTATCGGTATAAGCCGGTTTAGTTCCATAATAATGAGATATTTTTATCCCGCACTTGCTTGTCAAAGCGACCGAGGGATTCTTCCCGAAAAGCATGATCCCGGCTTTTGTCAGTTCGTATTTATTCCCCTCACCAATCGCCAATCCGTTGTCTTTCAAAAACTGCCAGTCATCCAGACCTGTGCTTGAGGTATCTTTCTTGTACTGCGACAAGAGCTCGTGGTCGAGATTTTCAAGAGAAATGACTCCGGATTTTTCGCTCTCGAACTTGATAGCGCCTTTTTCATATTTAAGCCGCATTATTTCCGTCGAACCAATCTTCACGTTCTGCCTGCCTTTTCGAAGAAAAGTATCTCCCTTCTTGAGCGAGTGCACATCATTACTTTTTTTGATATTCAGCACCAGCAGCTTATCGGCCTGTCCGTTGATATTGACGACATCGAGCTCAAATTTTCCCCACAGGATAAGCGGCGGCTCTATCTCCTTATCGATCAATTTCAGAAAGTCCGAGACATTATCGGCGTTCTCGCTGATTCCGAGTAATCGTTTCCCCACCGGAGCTTTCACCGGATCGTCCATGCCAACGACTATATAGCCGCCGTCTGAATTCGCGAAAGCCACCACCGTTTCCAACAGATCGGAGGGCTTGATGGCGGCTCTCTTGCATTCGAAAGTCTGCCATTCTTGCGTGTCTAAAAATATTTTGACTATTTCCTCATCTTTCATGAGGCTATTTTACCACAACAACAGTCATATCTTTACCATCTGTAGGATAGGTAACTAGAGATTTTTCATTAAGGAAATTATCCCCGTGACAGCAGCAATCAGAGCGGCAATCGTTGCTATGATGGTCAACCAATTTTCTACAAAGAAATTTAGTATACGTTTATTATAACCCCATAAAGCCGCGCGTCCCTTGTCGGTAATTCGTAAAAATGTCTGAGTGCCGATAGGTTCGAGATAAAGCACGAGATCTTTGGTACGAAGATAAGATTCTGGTCTGAGATGTTGTTCCACTTTGTCTAAGGGAATTTCTCCTACTCGGGCAACCGATTCTATTGCCACAGTTTCTCTTGTGGAAAGAAAAATAAGTATCTTTCTATCGATTTCGTTCATGCCGATAGAATACCACACCAATCATCGGACTTATATACAATATTACCATGTTGTAAATTTACTCTTATGGGGCGGGTTGGATTGTAATTGTATCTTGGCTAGGAGTGTAGTTAGATGTAACATTAGTATTGATGATACCGTTCTGCCTCAAACACTCTTGGTATCTAAAATTGACAAGGTTAGAGTTTGTGATCTGTTGTGTGCTACCATCGCTCATAACCACAACCTCCGCACTCTTTTCACATGATTCGCTAATTTGACTAGGCCTGTATACATACCAACAAAAGGCACCGACTATTATAAGAAAAATCAAAATTGCTAAAAGATTTTTGTTCATATTATTTATACTCCTTTCCTCAGTAATTGAGTTATATGATTTAATATCTCGATACATGAATATAATTCGCGTTTTGAAATACCAGAATATTCCGTTGAATTTTCGTCATACATAGAATCTTCAAATTTCTTTAACAAATTTTCTAATTGTGATTTTTTATCTTTAGGAAGAGAGGGTGGTATAGCGATCGGTAGCATAATTCCTGTAAACAGGATTATTTCATATGCATTCTTCGGCACACCTCGATAATTTCGGAAATTTCGATAGGTAATAAATTGGCCATTAGATTCATTAACAATTTCAAAAAGATTACTCATCTCCTTATCTCTTTTCAATGCATCGTGGATTTGAATTAACCCATGAGTAATTCTATTGCGAGTCTTATTTAGAAAATCTGCATACTCTGCTTTTGAAACAATTTCTGGATGTTTGGATAAAACAAAAAATAATTGTGCATACCCAGACATTCGTGAACCACTATCGTTTAATTCCATTTTTTTCCATAAAATTTCTTTCTTGAAACCCTCAATTCTATTTCTAGCAATCTCATTTTCTAAAATTTCACCATCTCTTACTGAGTAATGGGTGTTAGGAGATAGTCCTTCAGAATAGTCTTTTAGTCTGAAATGAACCTCTGTAGGATTCGGGCTCATAGATATTTTATATTCGTACGTTTCTTGTATGTATGTAATTCCACTCTGTAACTTAAAGGTGTTACATGATTTAAACTTTTTTTCACTTGAAAAAAACTCGGATACAATTTTAGTGTACCCGTCATCCCAAGAGATGAGATTTCTATCTGAATCAATTTCCCAACCCCCTTTCTTTTTACCCCAGTTAAAAAATGACATGATAATTTTATTTTTAAATTCCTAAAGGATTTTTTAATTTACTTAAACAAGCATACAGAGGCGGATTAGTTTTATCATAGCTTAAAGGATCATTTATATCGTTCCTATTCTTAAAGGAACTGGTGTAATTGGTATAACAATCCTGTCTCTGTTTTGCTTCAGGATCTGATGCATCCGACTCTGTATTTGTTGATTTGTTCAAGTAAGTTAACCATGAAGTATCGACCCCTATGTTATCTATCTGTTTTGAATACCCATCGTTTAATTTAAGATCTTGCAAAAGCCAATTATTTATATCACCCTGAAGGTTTGCCGCACTTGCAGTAAACTTTCTAGAGTATGTGACTGAAAAGACACTGTTTTGTAATGAAGAAATCTTTGTTATATACAAATAGCCGTAACCATCATTTGGATACAATACGTCTGAAAAAATGAAGAAGTCAGGATTCTTTGTTATCGTATCCGGTGCTGTAAATTTATTGATAACTTGTGAAGTATTGCTTTGTCCGTAACTATCAGCAACAACCTGAGCAACGTGTTCAGCAGATACTGCCCCGTTTGCCCAGACGTCTTGAAGGTAAAAATTAAAAATTAATTCTTCGTCAGGTTTTTCAAGTCCTTGACCATTAAGAACGAAGTAGGAACTCAAAACACCCGTATCTTTTGTAAACTCAATTTTCTGTGGTCCGAAATCTTTTGCTTCAAGGCGAAGCATCTGATCAAGAGGTGTGACGTTTTGAAGCATATTTGCAAGCGTTTTGGCGCAAGAGTGAGATACAAGAAGATGATATCTGTAGGCGTACATATCTGCCACAGTCGCATTAGGGGAAGTCTTTGTATAATCGCTGATGAATTTCGCAACAGCGTTTGTTTGATCTTGAGAGGATGTATAGCTTTCAGGACATACGAAGGAATCGGATAGACTATCGCTCTTGCCTCGATAATTAAAATAAATTGAAACTCCAGCAACTATCAAAATTACTAGGATCGTAACTTTTATCAAAATTTGCTTAGAAATATTTTCCATAACTTTAAGGAGTAGAAATTGTATTTGTATCTAAGTGAACAGTAAAGGATGGACCTGAATTTGCCGAGTTGATATGGAGGGTGTTTTGATCGATAAAGGTTGTATCAGTTGGCCACTCGTACATATCCGAAGGGACCCAAACCACAAAATATTTACTTGTGCTCTTATCGAAACCAATGGTAACACCCTTAAAAATTGAAGTGATTTTATATCGACTATTTTCAGCAGATCCAGTGATAGTTGTTCCACTCCACTGATCGAGGAGGTTAGTATCATAGTAAGTGAACTTTACAGGAGCGGCATAGTTGGTCATCGCGGTCCAGATATTCTCATTATCGAGCTGCCATTTCTGAACAGCATTAGTAGGATCATTTACATCAAGATTTTGGTCACTGGTGTGTGCAACTTTCGGCGATGCTGCTATTTGTTGAGTAAGATAGTCGTATACATTCTTGTTGTTTTTGACATCATCTGAAACTATGCCCGGCTGATTCAGATTTCCATTTCCACCCGAGACACTCATGCTGTAAAGGTGCATATCCGATGGTGAGAGGAGATTAAATGTTACGCTTCCGGCAGCGCTACCAGAGCTCTCGGTTGTAAAATAAACGTATCCTATACCTCCCAAGCCCACTTTCTTCGCATCGGAAGGACACTCTAAGGTAGAGCAAGTCAACTGTGGTGATTGTGCTTGCTCTTGCCAAAGATCAGCCACTTGCTTCAAGGCAATCAGTCGTGGTTCGTCATACTTTCCATCTCTGATGCTCGTGACAATAAAATAATCACCTCTATCACGGACTGCGATCGCAAACGCAGGATTTTTTACATACTGATGTTGTACGATTTGCGTAGCCTCAGCATCAGTCATCGTTGGTTGTTGATAGAAAGCAAAAAAAGCTCCGATTATTATAAGGACGACTATTATTGGTATGATCGCTTTTTTCATAAAATTACTTAATAAAATAACTTATATCCTTTTCGTACAATTTTGCAAATCTTTGAAGTTCGACTACATCAACTCTTTGCTGTCCGGACTCGATATTCGAGATATGCGACTGGGGACGCCTTACTTTCTTTGCCACTTGAACCTGGGTCAATTTCGCTTCAATCCTCGCTTTTCTTAACCGCTCAACGAAATAGGCGTATTCCTTTGTTTGGATTGACTTAACCATGATATTACTATGTTCTATCCAAATTATCAATATCCAAAGTTTGGATATGGTGATAACTGACTAAATGTGGTATAGTCTTGTTACTACAAACAATTACTAGCTCCAAGAGACTTCTATGAAAAACTCTCAAAAACTTTTTATAACAGTAATGGTTGGCATGCTCATTGTTCCTCAAATCACTTTTGCCGCTTGGTGGAACCCTCTTTCGTGGGGCATTTTTTCGTCTATCTTTCATAATACTCAAACGACAGTGGGAGTGATGAATGTTGCTACCTCATCAGATCAAATTTCAACCACTAGTTCTGCTGATTCCGTAACAGAAGCAGTCCATGCGGTACCGACCCCTCCAGTAATTAAACCATCTATAAAATCAGCACCTAAGGTGTCAGCACCGGTAGTCGTTCCTCCTCCATCGGTATCAGTACAGACATCACCGCAGACTCCACTAAAAACTGATAGTCAAATCTGTGCAGATTCTTATGGATCCAATAGTTCCTATACAGGTCAGAGAGGTACGAACGGTGGTCCAATCTGTGGATGTAACACCGGCTATCAATGGAATAGCGGCCAGACATCTTGCGTAGCTGTGCCTGCCAAGACTGGTTACCAAGTCTGTAGCGAACAATATGGAAATGCTACATGGGACGGCACATCTTATACAAGTAGTGGAGGATTCAATTGCACCTGTAATCAAGGATATGTATCAATGACGAATAGTACCGGCGGATCATCTTGCCAACTACCCGGAACTCCATATAAAGCTCAAGATGGCAATTGTTATTATTCTAATGCGTATGATTCCAATGGTAAACCGTTACAGGCATCCTGTCCGATCCAAACACAAGCATCTCAACCAGTCTCTGTAGCTGATAATTCTGCCTGCCAGACTGCAACACAAAACATGGAAAAATTCCAAAATTCCTATGCAGCCAATCAAAATCCGGGTGGTTCGGCAGCAGCAAATATCGCCCAGGCAAAAGCACAGATTTTTGCAAATCAATACAACACTGAACTCCCTGCTTATCAGATGGCCGCAAACGCCGCCTGCTCAGTACCACTTCCGATTCCTGCCGCTTGCCAATCTGCCCTGCAAGACTTCAATACGTTTCAGTCACAAAATCCAATAAATCAGCTGGCATGGATGGGTGTACAAGGAAATAGCATTGCATTAAGATTCCCTGCTTATCAAACATCCATACTGTACGCCTGTCAGTAGACTTAGCTCTGTATACCAAGGAAGATTGACAGACTATTACAAATAGTATAAGCTACTCCCATAGCACGTTGACAGCAAGTTATAACTCACAAGGCAATAATCCCGTTTATTTGAGATGCGCAAGCGTCTGACCCTCTCTCTTGCCGTCGTGCTACAAGAGAGAATGGTATTTCCCCCGGCGTCGTGACGACGCCTCGCAACATAGTTACTTGTCAGTAGATTCATGAAGAGTGATATGTAGGATGTGTAAAAGGTCATGAATATATAGATAAGATAATATATTGTAAATATTTACAAGTGATTACTTACTGATCTCACATGGTCATTAAGTTCCAACGGAACGTTGTTTTCGGAATCATTGACCATGTGGGATCGTGAGCGATCACAGATTATCAAAATTAAGTGCCCTTAACACAGACACGAACATGAAAAATAATTTGATGAGCCTCGCGCATCGAAGTTTTAACTTGAGCGTTCCGTATGTAAGGGTCGCCAAACATGGTAGTTCGAATTTTGCGGATAGTCTCAAAGATTATCAGCATCCTGCTCGACATCATGGAGTAACGGCCCTTTAGTCACATATGTATAATTTTTCAGAATTGTTAAAAAGAATCCGTGCTGAAGCCGGTCTTACCCAGGAAGAGTTAGCTGGGATTTTAGACGTGTCTACCATACTAATTTCTATGATCGAAACCGGTCACAAGGAAGCTTCGAAGGGATTCGTGCTTAAGCTTTCGGAGAAACTCGATGTCAGACCCAGCTCTATCCTCCCGTTCCTGTTCGTAGACAAAGATTCCGACACAGGCAACATATCCAATGTCGAAAAGTCACTTCTTTTGTTAGGTCAGAAACTTCAGAGCCACTTGATTCATGTGAAGGCCAAGCGACTGAAAAAGTATGCTTAAAAATCGTTACCCTAAAATTTCCATTAGAAGTAGGAATGAGTTGGCGAAACATATCTCCAGCAAGACCTTACCTTATGATGTAGTGCTAGGGCTCATAAATGATGTGATCGCTAATTTTAATAAATACTGGTATGACAGTTCTGAATCAGAACCGGAAAAAGGAAAGTTTGTTCGTAGCGCAATCGGAACACCACTGAATAAACTGCTTAAACTCATTGATCAAAAGGTACTTGCGCCCCATGATCGTTTAATCCCCGATTTTATTTTTGGCGGAGTCTCTGGCAAGAATCACATACAAGCCGCGTATTATCTTTTGGGGAAGCGCAGAGACAGGACATTACTTGGACTTGATATAAAACGCTTCTTCGAACAGATTAACCAACAAAGGATATTTTATCTTTTTTATTCGAGGTGTGGCTGTAGCGTTGAAGGTGCTAACCTGTTGGCTCAACTATGTTGTGTACCACTTGGCCCGAAGAATTCAGGAGGTGTCGGGACGAGCATCGCACGCGGATTCGCGACATCTCCGCGACTGGCATTATGGTCTAACCTCGACACGTTTATAAAAATCAGTTGGGTCGTCAAGAAGAAACTCAAGGGCCATGATCCAAAAATCGCTATATTCGTGGATGATATCGGCATCGATGCAAGTAGAGTCACTCCTGAAAAAATGGAGGAGGTGTTCAAAAAAATCAATGACGTGCTAGTAAACTTCGACCATAATCAAAGACTACCGATTAATCCTGATAAAAAGAAATTGCAGTTACATTCCAAGGGAGCCGAACACTTGGGCTTAAAGCTCGGTAGAAATAAGCTCGCCATGGGCAGGAGAACCCGTTCTAGAAAAGATAATGTAAAAATTTTACTCTCAAGAACTTCATCGGAAACCGAGCGGAGTAATCTGAAGATCAAGAAGATATCTTACTATAAATACCAACAGCAAATAAATAAGGTTCAGTTAAAAAAGAATTAATTTCCCGTCCCCCCGCCCGAAAAAACCGGCAGGCTGGCGCGCGAAAACGAAGAGGAAGGGCGGACGGCGACCTCCCCCACACCCCCGGCCGCCGTCCGCCCTTCTCCGAGCGCCGAGCGGAGCGAAGGCGCAATGATTCAGGGACTGGGATTTTCGGCGAAAAATGTTCGAACTTTGTTCAGGAATCGGCACAAATTCGCGAAAAACTCGGAATCGCCAGAAAAAGGCGAACGCACATCGCAATGCGGAGGGCGAGGCGGCATTCCCCCCCAGACCCCTCCTGCCGCCTCGCCCGCTTCATTGTTGGAGATTTTGGCGATTTCGGACA
>CAIQIZ010000014.1 GCA_903872035.1 uncultured bacterium
AGGAATGTTCTTTGCTACTGTTACACAATACCAGATCAACAAAGCCGTCCAGCTTTTGAACGATCGGCCGAGAAAACGGCTAAACTATTCAACGCCCAGGGAAGTGTTTAAAGGATGTAGTGATTCAGACTAGAACTTGCGCGGCCGCCGGAATGATCTTCATGGGATACGCTATCTCAGCATTGTGATGGAGCGCTGCGAACCACTCTTCGGTCTCATTTGAAAAAGCAGTCTTGACCTCCACGTAAGTTTGGCAATCGTCGCACCACTTGGCATACTCGCTCACGACGACACGGCGTTCATGTTTGCAGCTCTTGGCGGTCAAGTCCTCCTCGAGAGCTGTGAGCGCCGCAGCGCGATTGTGGATATGGAAAAGCTTCTCCAGGATTTGCATACGAGATCGAAACTGTTCTCGGCTCATCTGGGCAATTTCTCGCTCTATCCTTCGTTTTCCTTCTTCCGAAAGATTAATTATCTGTTCATGCATTCTAATCGAACTCTACACCACGCTCGCACCTTGTCAATGAAGTACAGACAAAAAAGCCGAGCATCTCTGCCCGGCTTTTTTGTTAAAATCTTTAATTTTTACCCCAACTTGAGATCCGCCATTGCCTCATCCACGGTCTTGGAATTTGGCGTGGAAAGCGGAACGGTCTGCGCAAGCTCTGCCTCGGCCATACGCTCCGGAGACTTCAAACCACCGACCGGTTCATTGATCTTCAGATTAACGCGAGAATTGTTCTTCATACCGACGACACGGAGAAGTGTGCGGATAGCCTTGGCGGTATTGCCTTGGCGACCGATGATCTTGCCCATATCGGCTGCACCGACTTCAAGGGTAAGGAGAACGCCCATCTCATCGACGGTTCGCGAGGTCTTGACCTGGTCCGGATTGTCAACTAAAGCTTTGATAACATAATCGAGAAACTCCTGATCTTTCTGCATATTCGTTAGAGATTAATTCGTAATTCTGTACAGTCGGAGCTGTACTATTAGGTAGTGTATCAAATCAGCTATTGACTGGCAATTGCAAAAATCACCGGCTGCCCGGTGATTTTCCAATATTTGATTTGAGAAAACTTAAGCCTTCGGAGCCTCGGCTGGGGCAGGTGTTTCAACTGCGGCTGCAGGCGCTTCCTTTTTCACCTCTTCTTTCTTGGCTTCCTCCTTCTTGATCGGTGTCTTTCTAGGCAAAGCGTTGAGTTTCTTACCTTCGATTACCTTCTGAGAAATAAGGAAATTGTGGAGCGTCAAAGAAAGCTTGGCGCCATCCTTCATGTATTTCTTTATCGAAACCAAGTCTAACTGCTTGGCGGCATCGTTCTTAAGGCGCGTATCATACCAACCCAAGTTCTTGAGATATTTGCCGCTCTTTGGACCATTCTTGGAATCAGTCAAAACCACACGAAAAGTGGGTTCATGCTTGCGGCCAGTGCGTTGTAAGCGGATCATTAACATGTGGGACTACATTAACAGAACAGTTGATAAAACGCAAATGCCCCTATTTTCATCTATTTATGAGACTCTGGATGGCTTTCAGTGTCTGGCGAATATCACTCTTCTTTGTGAAGCGACCAAATGAGAAGCGAATCGAGGTTTTATTGTCGGCTACAATGGCTTTCAATACATAGGACTCATCTTCATCGCGTAGGCACGAGCTTTTGGTTGAAACAGCGATCCCTTTTGCGTCTAATTGGAATAAGAAAAACTCGTTATCTATTCCAGGAATAGAGACATTCAAAATGTGCGGAATTGATTCTGCCAAGGAACCATTAATAGAAATATCCTCCCTGATCTTTTTCAGTCCCTGAATGAATGCCGACTTTAATTCTTCTATTCTCTTCGATTCCTTGTCGCGGCCGATGTCTGCCAATTCTAAAGCTTTGGCGAACCCGGCAATGGCTGGAACATTCTCCGTACCAGATCTCATTCCCCTTTCCTGGCCGCCGCCGTAAATTATCGGTTCGATCGGCGTTCCACGCTTAGCATACAAAGCTCCGATCCCACGCGGCCCGTATACCTTACTTCCATCAAGAGTAAGTAAATCAACACCGAGTTTCTCTACATTCAAATCGGTATAAAGAGCGGCTTGAGCGGCGTCAGTGTGAAAGATGGGGTAATGGCTCAGTAAGTCATGTCCGCTCTGTCGCTGGCCCACAGCGCTCAGACCGGACACGACTTCCTTCGCCTTTTCTGACTTTGCATGCCTAATCACCTTGGCAATTTCCCTGATCGGCTGAGTAGCGCCGATCTCATTATTCACAGTCATAATGGAGACCAAGACGGTATTCGGTTTGATCGCCTTCTTCAATTCATCAAGAGAAATCAACCCGTGTGAATCAACGCTGAGTCGCGTGACTTCAACTCCGTTCTTCTCCATCATATTAGCGCACTCAATAATAGAAGAATGCTCGATAGCGGAAATTATGAAATGAGGTTTTTCAATGCCGCTTCCGTGAGCCATTCTCGCGACGCCTTCAAGTGCCAATCCATTCGCTTCAGTTCCACCACTGGTAAAAACTATTTCGTCAGAATGGCCGCGAATAAAGTCAGCGACTTTCTTTCGGCTTTCTTCCAAGGCTTTCCTAGCATTCACACCTTCTTTGTAAAGCGAAGATGGATTGGCAAATTCGGGTGCAGAAAATCTGCCCATTTCGCGCAAGACGCGGCGGTCGATAGGGGTCATCGAAGCATAATCCAAATATATCCTTTTACTCATTATTGTAATCTAACATGTAAAAATACTAGCCGCTAGATTTGATTTAGTTTATAATTCCAAAATGATATCTACACTTATCTCAAACCCGATCTTTCCTATTGTCATAGTTCTAGCCGTGATCACGGTCGTCTTATTGATCATGGTGATAATGATGCAATTGAAGCTCCGCCGATTCCTCATCGGAATCGATTCAAAGAACATCCAGGACTCTCTGACATCCGTTGGTTCAGACTTGAAAGAACTCGAGCAGTTTCGTACCGAAATGGAAGCTTATTTGAATTCGGTAGAATCGCGATTAAAGAAAAGTGTGCAGTCTGTTCACACGGTCCGTTTCAATCCCTTTCAAGGCCAAGGCGCCGGCGGCAATCAAAGCTTCGCCACAGCCTTTTTGAATGAACACGGTGACGGCGTCATCGTTTCCAGCTTATATGGTCGCGATCACGTCAGCGTCTATGCTAAGCCAATAAAGAATCATTTGAGTGAGCATGAATTGTCGGGTGAGGAAAAGGAGGCGTTGGCAGAGGCAAAAAAGAAGCTCACTTTTTGAGATTACAGATTCCAGATAACAGGTTCCAAATAGGCTCCAGAATCCAATGAATATATCAGATGGCACAACTTTAAAGCCCGTAAAAAGTCCCTATCAAGATCTGGAGGAACGGGCTTTTCAATTTGCTAGAGAAACTCGGTCATTTCTCAAATCGATACCGAAAACTATTATCAATATCGACGACATCAAGCAATTGTTAAGATCAAGCGGTTCAATCGGTGCGAATTATATTGAAGCAAATGAAAGTTTAGGTGAGAAAGATTTCTTAATGAAGATCCGAACGGCGAGACGCGAAGCAAAGGAAAGCAGCTATTGGCTGCGTCTAATTGAGACTAGTGATACTCAACTGGAAGAAAGACGTCGTGAACTTATTCGTGAAGCCCATGAATTCTTGCTGATATTGAGCACCATCATAAAAAATCGTGAGTCTAATGCATCTGGAATCTGAGAATTGGAATCTATTTGGAATCTGTTATCTGTGATCTGGAGCCTTCATGATATTTTGTTATTTCCGATTTTTATGGTACTGTATATATCCTTACTAATATGCCAAACAAACCCGGTAACAACCTGGTCAGCTCGACTATTGGCGTCACAAATCGTCCGCCGGTTATTGTCGTCATGGGCCATATCGACCACGGCAAATCTTCCCTGCTGGACTTCATCCGCAAATCTAACGTGGTTGCCGGAGAAGCTGGAGGCATCACTCAGCATGTTGGCGCGTACCAAGTTGTTCACACCTCAAGCGACGGCCTTAAACATCCCATAACTTTTCTCGACACCCCCGGCCATGAAGCTTTCTGCAACATCCGTGAACGAGGCGCCGAGGCAGCCGATGTGGCCATTCTCATAGTCTCAGCTGAGGACGGCGTCAAACCGCAAACGATCGAGGCCTTCAATGTCATAAAAGAAAGCAAGATCCCTTACGTCGTGGCCATCACCAAGATAGACAAACCAAATGCCAATATTGAAAAAACCAAGCAAACTCTCGGAGAGAACGAGGTTTATGTCGAGGGTTGGGGCGGTGATGTTCCTTGCGTGGCGATTTCCAATCTGACCGGAGAGAACATCCCGGAACTGCTGGACCTCGTCATTCTAGTAGCTGAATTGGCCGACCTCAAAACTGATCCGACGAAACCGGCTGAGGGTGTAGTCATTGAATCAGAACTTGATACACGTAAAGGAATCTCCGCCACACTTCTTTTGAAGACAGGCACTCTGGAGACTGGCTCATTCGTGGTAGCTGGAAATGCTTATTCGCCAGTCCGCTTCATCGAAGACTTCAAGGGCGAGAAGATCGAAATAGCGACCGCCTCTATGCCTATCGTCATCATAGGGTGGAGCGCCATCCCTGCCTGTGGAGCCCTATTTAAGACCGTAATAAGCAAGAAGGAGGCTGAACGAGCAGCTGGAGCATTTGAGGCCGAAAGACGCCGTAATGCCCCAAAAATCGCCTCTATACCGCTGGCTACCAAAGCAGCAGACAAACTGAAACGCAGCGAGATCGAGGCAGATGCCTTTGTGACGCTTCCAGTTGTCCTCAAAGCCGACGTAATCGGATCTTTGGAAGGCGCCAAGTTCGAATTGAACAAGATCAAGAATGCAAAAGTAGAGATCAAGATCGTCTCCGAAGGCATCGGGGAGATAAATGAGAATGACGTCAAATTGGCCCAGAGCGATCCTTCGGTTGTTGTCGTCGGCTTCAACGCCCCGCCAGAGAAGAAAGCTGCCACGCTCATCGAACGTTCGCCTGTTCCGCTCAACATAGGCAATTTCTCCATCATCTATGACTTAGCCGCCTTCGTACGCGAAACCATGGAGGCGCGTATTCCAAAAGAATATATCGAAGAGATGACTGGCCGAGCCAAGATCCTGGCGATCTTCAACCGCGAAAAAGATCGCCAAGTGGTCGGCGGCAAAGTCGAGACTGGAACGATTGAAAGCGGTAATGACGTCCGCATCATGAGACGTGAAGCCGAGATCGGCCGTGGCAAGATCAAGGAATTACAGGAAAAGAAAGTCAAGACTCGCGAAGTCGCTGAAGGTCACGAATTTGGTGTGATGATCGAGGCAAAGATAGAAATAGCGGCTGGAGATAGAGTTGAGGCGGTAAGAACAGTTGAGAAGAAATTATAAATTAAAAATAAGAAATTAATTTATAATTTGAAATTTCTAATTTCTAATTTAATCCTATGGCTCAAAAAGACGATAAAATCAAAGAAATAATCCGCGAGTTAGCTGCTCAGTTCTTTTCCCGTGAATCAAATCGCACTTCCATGATCACGGTCACTGGCGTGGATCTTTACAGCCGCGGCGGCAAAGCGGTCATCCTCATCACCGTATTACCTGAAAACCAAGAAGAGACTGCCCTAGCTTTCGCCCATCGACAATTGACTGATTTCAAAGCATTCGTCCAGGATCATTCTCGCATAGCTCGAATCCCCTTCTTTGAAGTGGAAATAGACAAGGGCGAGAAGAATCGCCAGAAGTTAGACGAAATAGCGAAAAGTATGTAATATTAGGTCGTGGCCACGTAGAAAAGTGGAAATTCGTCTCTCTGCAAAAGAGATATGCGCGGGTTCGATTCCCGCCGTGGCCTCACGATAGTTACGATTGTACTTTTTTACTTTGCCCGGGTGGCGAAATTGGTATACGCGCAAGACTTAAAATTTTGTAGCCGCAAGGCTTTGTGGGTTCGAGTCCCACCCCGGGCACTGTGATCTGTACCCCATAAAGTGGACACCGTCATTCAGTTCCATTTTTTGCATTTTCTGATGTGTGATGTATCATGCGGGCATGGAAATTATTTTTTGGAATAAGAAAGTAGATAACTTCATCGATGATCTTGATGATCTGACTATTTCTCGTGTACGACATTGTTTACGTCTTCTGGCAGAATATGGCCACCTGTTAGATATGCCAGATTCCAAAAGTTTAGGTAAGGGTTTATTAGAACTCAGGACTCAAGGAAAAATAAGAGTCAGAGTTTTATACATATTTCATAAAAATAGGGCGTATGTGATCCATGGTTTTGTAAAGAAAGCCTGGAAGATAAGCTTAAAGGACATTAGTTACGCTCGTCGGATACAGAAAGAAGTCATGGACCTTGCTTAGTATATCATATATGATATACTAGTCATACTATGAAAACATTCAAACAATTTGAAGACGAATTTCTAAAGAATCCAGCCAGGAAAAAAGCGTATGACAGCCTTGAGGTTGAATTTGCGATTCACAATGCACTTGTCAGAGCTCGCATCGAAAAGAAGCTTACGCAAAAGGAGTTGGCAAAAAAGTTAGGCATTACCCAGTCGAACCTAGCGCGCTTTGAATCTGGTAGAACAAATCCCACTCTTTCCTTCCTCCAAAAAATTACTTCTGGATTGGGTTTGAAACTGACCGTAATATAGTTTCGAGGAGAAGCATTGATCTGTATTCCATAATTATTATTGCGAGATTTTTAACAATAAAAAAACGCGGGAAGCTCACCTATGTGAACTCGCCGCGCGTGACTAACCTCAACTATTCAAATGTTCGTTTGATAACTCTCCGTGGATCATTGACATTGAACCATTGCTCCCAATACTGTTTGGCTGTGCCGACTATCTCCGGTAACTTGTCTTTCAAAACGTACCAGGTTCCCGGCGCATCTTTCAAGGACGATTCAACTTCCACCACTTCATATTTCCCCGGCGGGAGATTGTGTGTTGCCCACTTTCCGTCCACGACATACTTAACCGGTCTTTCACAGAACGTTTCCAGGAACATCCTTTTGCCGGTATTTTCCGCTGAGCATTGAACGATGGCAGGCTGTGCGACAGGTGCTTTAGCAATGACGCATGGCCGGGGAGATTTTTTGACGATCTTCGCGGGCTTTCCATCTACTGGTTGCTCGGTCAGCCTTCTCACTGAATCAGCATCTAGCGGTATCTGTCGCTTCGGTACCGACGGAGATTTGCCCAAACTCATCAACAGTTCATGAAGGGATTTTTGCTCACGCCTATTTTTCGCAGCCATTACATTCATATCTCTCGGTAATGGTTCAGGCTTGATCTCCGCGACTTCAGATATTCCTATCGAAAGCAATGCTGACGGAACAACTGGAGAGGCTGATCGCTTTAGGCCGATCTCCGGGTGATAATATGACGGAAAAGCATCCGCCCCGTCGCGCGAAATGACGAACACTGGATGATTGGGACCTATTGCCCGTAGGACATCTTTGGTACATTGTTCGTACCCCAAGCGCTCCACCTCATCATCCCTGCCACGAAGTGCCCGCAAAGCCGCTTTGCCGGAGAGGAAGAGTGCGCTGACATTGCCGATGATCGAACCGAACTCTTTCGGATCAACTTCTTCAGGTAATGCTAATGTGACATATTTTTCAACAATGCTCGACTTCGGCTGATGATGGTACAGACCAAGAGAACCGTTCATCACGGCCACAAATGTTCCTCCAGACATCGTAGTGCCGACTTCGAACTGACTGCCTGGGATCGTCGCGATGACTTTGACCGTGGGAACGTGCCCATGATTCCTGTCAACTGAAACCAACAAGGCTAGCTTGTCAGCCAAGGCAAAGAAACGCCGCAATGGTGGTTGTGATGGTGGAGTTATTTCAAGTTTCTGTTTCATTAAGTTTTCCTTTCTAAAAGAACACTATCAGCCGAGACTACGCTGGTCAAATGCACAAAGAAAAATCCGCCCGAGTAAGGGCGGATTTTTCGAGCAGTGATGTGAATTAATCCTATTTGCTTTATTACTGCGCCAATCCAGCGGTCTTGGCTCTTTGCACCGCTTGGGTGAAAAACTGCGAGAATGCCGGGAAATTTGACTTGTAACCGGCGTCGAGACAGCGACCTAAATATGCGAAGCCTCCTCCGTTCAAGTGCGTGAAACCGGGGACTATACTATTTCCGTCGATCTGGATGTTCTTGCTGGCCAATAATGACTGAAATGTGGAATTGAACCAATCATTAGCATTTACCCACTTCGAAAATGCTCCATCTCCTGCCTCATAGCAAGGAGTATTTGTACAAGCTTGAGCTGTGTTTGCATCCTGTTCCGCTATGACCGCATTTTGATCGCGGACATTAACATTCGAACTGAAGCTAAAGTTTCCAGCGGCCTCCTCAAAGTTTGCCAGGCTGATGCCATGCACATAGAGCGTGGAATTTCCCATTAATTGGCTCAAGCGTTGAGGATCATTGGCATACAACGATTTTAGAGTCGTCGCGGCCATCTGGAGCGAGACTGGATTCTGACAGAGATTCGATTCTAGCAAAGTGTTAGCCGAACCGTATTCTTTGACTCCCAGGATATTTTGACCATCTATCCACGGATTGATGTATGGATTGTTCCTGCCTGCTTCGCCAATAATGCAATCTGAAGTCGGCACGTTGGCACTGCCGCTACCCGGACAATACGGGTCCAAAAGTTCATAAGACGGCGGTATGGGATCTCCGCCATGCAAACATAACCACATCGGTTCCCCACCGCTCGGAGTTGGGTACGAGCCATTGTATAGCTTGGCGACAGCGGTGCCTTTGGGGCAATATCCGCCATTACCTGAAGCGAGCGTGTTCGGAGTGGGATACAGAGCATTGGCTACGAGTACGGCGCAGTCGCCGCGGGCTGTGCAACCTGTATAAGCAAGATATGGTGAAGTCGCTGTACCATCCCAACCGCCACCGGATCCACGGGTATGAGTAGTGAGCGGAACTGCTGGAGTGGCAACATGAATTACCGTAGTGCTCGCACCCGTATCGCAATTACCTTGATCGGCACAGCCTAGCTTACCCAAACCATATGTCGTGGTAGTACTGGCCGTGGCAGGTATCGTCACTACATTACTGTTGGAGGCATAATAATCTGAATAAGCTGAATTACCACCAGAAGTCAGCTGGTTTATCTGTTGGCTGAGCAAATCGGAATTGTCCGGAGTGGGAGCAGGGGTCGGACTCGAGCCTCCAGACGCTATCGGCGTACATGTCCATCCTGACGGGCATACTGGAACGTTCGTTTGAACGATCGGTTTACAAGTGTAACCTGAGGGACAAGCAGACGGAGTTGAACCGGGAGCCGGAGTCGATGAAGGAGATATGTTAGGAGTCGATACAGACGCTGTCGCCGCGCATCCGTAGAGACTATTCATCTTAGCTCTGGTGTAATCGCCAAAATATCCATTACCTGAAGTCAAACCATTCGGTTCCAGAATGGTTGACGAGTATTTCTCTTGGAAAGTTGTAATGGCTTTGGCAACCGTGGAATTGTAGGAAGTAAGAGCCACTCCTGTGCTCCAGAGGCCTTCCGTGATGAGATCGTTCTTCAAGGCCGTGGCTTCAGCAGAAGCCAGGGTGGAGCCGACTTTGTGATTGGTATTGAATGTGTAGCAAGAGATAGAAGCTTGAGCTTGAGGTATACCGATAATTATGGCGGCAGTGATGAGGAGGAGAGCCAAAGCCGGGTAGCTGATAGAGTATTTCATTCTGAAGTAATGTTAATAATAACAAACTATAGCTTCACCGCCGCGATCTTGTCTCCCGGGAAGATAAACATGCTAGAAGTGTTGGAACACGGGACACCTGGGCATTTCGAACTGGTGACAGTCAGACCGGCATAACCATCAAGATCATACGCCGGACCTAGAGTTGAGTCTCCCAAATAAGGAATCCCGTCACCGGCTTGCGACTGGATAGCGGTGATCTCGTCTACGACAGCCGGACGATAACCGAGGGAGAGAAGTCTGAAAATTGCTTCTCCGGCCGTTATGCCGGACGTGCTGATATTATTAAATTTTATGATACTAACAGTGACTGGTTGAGGACCTACAGATTTATTAACAACATGGTTGTTGCCACAGTAGTAAACGCATTTGCCATAAGGAGCGGTCACATTATAGGTTGCAGAGATAGTGTAATCCGACGCTGACATGGTTGGACCGATCGGTATTATGATAGCCTGCGTTTTTGGAGTGTTCAATGCAATGATCTTTGTCTTATCGAATCCTGCCGGAACGTTGGAAACATAGCCAGCGTCAAGACACAAATCGTAAACTTCCGGATTGAATGGCGCACTCAAACTGGCGGTTTGAGGCCAAAATGGTCCAACTCCGTAAAAATCCGAATACTCCACGTTTGCTTCGGCCGCTTTGAGGTGTAATGTAGAAGGGTTAACTACCGATGACAATCCTCCTTGATACATACCGGCTTGAGCCTGGGCGGTCTCGAAGCTGATCTCATTATTACAAGAATTGCCTACTATGGTCGCGACTAATTTTGCGACAGTCGTCTGATTTTGCGCGCTAGGCTTTATGCACCCGACATTCTTGCACGGGAATCCATAATACTGTCCAGCCGGATTCAACACCCATGTATCCGGATTGAACGTCGTGTTAGCTCCTGGAGCGTTCCGATTCAATGTTGTACTGGCGACGATATTGCCGGAAGCATCGGTACCGGCCCCATATAGAGAAGAAGGTGAGGCCGATTCATTGGGATTCTGATAAACAATGGGTCCCGTATTCACATCCGGTATTGCCACGGACGTACTGGCGGCGTTGTTGCATATGCCGGAACTGCAAAGATAATCGGAATAGGCCGAGCTTCCGCCCGATGAAAGTTGACCTATCTGCTGGTTAAGCTGGCTCGAATTATCAGAAGTTGGCGTTGGAGTCGGAGTCGGATTAGCAGTCGCCAAGGTACATGTATAGCCTGTCGGACAGACAAAAGCGTTCGTTTGAGCGATCGGAGTACAAATCATTCCTGTTGGGCATTGAACGGCACTGGCAGTCGCGCCCGTACCACTTCCACTTGCTGAACCCGAGCTAGCAGTCGTTGCCGCACATCCATAGAGACTATTCATCTTGGCCCTGGTAGAAGCGCCGAAAAATCCGTTTCCTGCCGTCATTCCGTTAGGCGCCAGTATATCTGAGGAATACTTTTCCTGAAAAGTTGTAACCGCTTTGGCAACCGTAGCATTATAGGAAGTAAGGGCCACGCCAGTGCTCCAGAGACCTTCATTGACTAGGTCGCTCTTCAAAGCGGCGGCTTCGGCTGAAGTCAGAGATGAACCCACTTTGTGATTCGTGTTGAAAGTATAGCAAGAAGAAGTTGATGCCTGGACTGCTGGGATACCAGAAACCAAAGCGGGAGCGACTAAAAGAAGCGCCAGGGTTACGTAGGTTATGATTTGTTTCATATTAACAGAAATTTACTAATAATCTGGCCGAATTAGTTTTTCTCACAATACGTAAGCGCGACCCACGGCGGCATGATGGAAAATGCGTTGTTTGTGCCAAGAAAAGATGAACTATACGTATGATTTGATTCGCTTGTTACTGTATGCCCTGGATTTTGATCAGCCTCATTATCATGTTCGTTGCCGCCAATAGGAAGGGTGATGCTCGTACTAAATGATGGCAATTCATTCACATTTAACTTATGAGAATCTGTACCCCCAGTTTTTCCTGCCGGATATGTAGTCTGATTTCCAGTAGACCCGATGATAAAACGACCTTGGGCAGGTGCATAATCACTCCAACCACCAGGAATTGAAGCACATGAAGCCACATCAAAAGCCATGACTGCCCCCGATGGAACAGAGGTTCCATTTGTACCATTTGATCCGTCTGATCCGCTTGTTCCACTTGAACCCGGCAGAGCAGCACATTCCGGCGCACCGGTTGAATCAATCCCTTGGAGATAATTACCGCTTCCGCATTCTAAGCTCTTGGTAGTCCATCCCGCCGTGCCACTATCATCAGTAGAGTAGAGAACTGAACCAATAGGAACGCTTCCATGCGTTAAGGTAGGATTGAACATCAAATTTTGCAATGTTAGAAACCCGTTGATGGTTAAAGCACCTGTCTTCGTTTGAAGATAATTATCCAACGTCCCTACAGCACCTCCTCCTCCAACATTGATCGGCGCTGGCACGTTACATCCGGTTGGACCACAACTTGGCGGTGTCCAAGAATCAGCGAGTGCCGCCAGAGCGAAGGCACCAATGGCCAAACCAGTTACAGCAGCGATACGATACATCATTGATGATTTGATTTTCATGTTAATGAATTGAATGATAAATGGTTATTTGTTTGATAATGATATTGTTTATGAACCTACTTGGCCTACTTGGCTTTCAATTGGCTGACTGCTTGGGTATAAGCTTGCTTCCTCTCCGTGGCAGTCATCGGCTTCATTTTTGATAATTGTTTAATGGCGGCTTTATACTGCGCAGGTGTCGCAGGTTGAGTCGGCTTGAGCTGTGATAATGCCAGCAAATATTGTCGCTGTTGATCGGTTTGAACGACTGGAATTGACGGTGTGACAACGGTTGGGTTCTTACAAAAGAACAGATAATAAACCAAAAATGCCGCGCACAGAATAATAACAATGACCAAAGCGATCATTTTGGGATGATGCTCTTTTGGAGGCACTTTGAAAATCTCGCCAAATTGAGAATCGGTGACATTCATGTCCAGATTATCCCACGTCTAGGCAGGTGGCCACAATAGCAAATTGGGGACAACGAACCTTATGGCCTAAGAAAACTCCGCCTACTAGACGGAGTTTTCCACAATGAGAATCGAAATGTGCCCTATATCGTTGGCGCCGGGGCTATCACACCTCCTGTTCCGATATATTCACCAAAAGTAAAGATGTGCTTCGGAGGGCTTACGTGGCTATTTACATATGCCGTGTAGTTAGTGATGTATGTTGGGTAATTTGAGACGAATCCGGCATCCAGACATCGGGCGAAAGTCGGAGGGTAATAGCTAAAGAGAGGATAGTCAGGGTTTATGTTCTGTTTGACGAAGATCCTTTTGGCTAGAGCGCCGGTGTCATAACTGTTCGGAATCGCGTATTTGGTTGAATCACTTACCAGGTAGCTTGAATTAATGCCTAATTGCTGCAATGTTCGATTTAGGACGATGGCGAATCCATTCGAGACAGGGCGATGACAATAACTATCGGGATTCGGAAACCTACTTGCTCCTTCCCCATTTGTTCTTGCTGATGCCCATTCTTGATCAGAATTTGACTGATAATTGATCGTCGTGCTTGGAGGATAGAACAGGGCGTTAAGATCATTTCCAACATTTTGATATTGGACGCCTGATGTATTCACGTCACTCGCATCGATCTTGGCAATAACTGCGGCAGTAGAAGCGGCAGTCGGAGTCGGAATAGTCGGTAATGTATATGTCATCGACGAATATGGGGTGATGGTCGGCGCCGGGGCTACTACCCCGCCAACACCAATAGTTTCACCGAAAGTGAAGATATGCTTCGGAGGACTGACATGGCTATTTACATAAGCCGTGTAGTTAGCGATGTAGGTCGGGTAATTGGAGACGAATCCCGCATCAAGACAACGGGCAAAGGTCGGGGGGTAATAGCTAAAGACAGGATAGTCCGGATTGATATTCTGTTTGACGAAGATCCTCTTGGCAAGCGCGCCTGTATCAGGGCCGGGAATGACGTATCTGGTCGAATCGTTTACTAGGTAGCTAGCGTCGATTCCTAGCTTACTAAATGAATTATACAAGGCTATGGCAAAATCATTTGGAATGGCCCGATGACAATAAGTGCTCGGTACAGGGAATCCTTCTCCTTTCGTCACATTCACCCAGTCTGGATCAGAATATGATGACGCAAAGTTTGCCATTGAATTTGAATTTTGGATTGCCCCGCTTGGAGGATAAAACAACAAATTTAGGTCCTTCGCTATATTTTGATACTGAACAGCTGGCGTATTAACATCGCTAGCATCGATCTGGGCGATGATAGCAGCAGTTTGAGCAGCTGTTGGGACAGGAGCGGCCGACGGAGTCGTTGGGGTGGTCGCCACAGTCGTGTTAACCGTCGCTGGAGGCGTCGGTGTAGGTGTAGAAATTGGGCTAGGGCTAGCACCGCTCGTCGTACAATCGGCTGTTCCGAGGTAATCCGAATAAGCCGAGCTGCCACAATTGAGTTGACTGGCTGTCTGACTTAACAAAGCGGAATTGTCAGGTGTAGCGGTTGGGGTTGGACTCGGAGTAGGAGTGGCGGTCGCTAAAGTACATGTATACCCTGTCGGGCAGACAAAAGTAGTCACTTGGGATTTTGGAGTACAGGTATATCCTGTTGGACATTGGGTAGATCCGGTAGTAGCTCCGGACGCAGTTGTGCCAGTCGAAGCGGTCGCCGTACATCCATAGAGACTGTTCATTTTAGTTCTGGTAGAAACGCCGAAATAGCCGTTGCCTGAAGTCATACCGTTCGGCTCTAGGATAGTTGAAGCATACTTCTCTTGGAATGTTGTGATCGCTTTAGCAACCGTTGCGTTGTAAGACGTAAGCGCCACTCCTGTGCTCCAGAGGCCTTCCGTGATGAGATCGTTCTTCAAGGCCGTGGCTTCAGCAGAAGCCAGGGTGGAGCCGACTTTGTGATTGGTATTGAATGTGTAGCAAGAGATAGAAGCTTGAGCTTGTGATATGCCAGTAACCATGGCAGGTGTGATGACTAGAAGAGTTAGAGCTACATAGGTTATGGCATTTTTCATAATGATTGATGAGTAAATTAATAATGATTAATTGAATTACTTTTTTAAAAGCTTATGGCACATATTGACACCCATTAGCCAGTGTACACGACCTAAGCGCTTTAACCGACCCGTCCGCTAATTTGATGCGTACTTTTGTGGCATTGGCATCTCCAGGATCAACTAAAGCAACGTGGAATATATTGGTACCATATGCAGTGCCATTCTTGGCGATGCGTAATTTGGAAGGTGTCGCTGGTGGAGTGACTACGCTTTCTATAGCGATGTGTTGAATATTGGGACTAGTTGGTGTTCCTTGGTTAACTCGTAAACCAATGTCGATAAAATTATTTGAGGTTGGTGGAGCCAAGCTGAGGTCGGCTATTACAGTTTTGTCGCTACTCATCGTTATTGTGCAACTTGTACCGGATGTGCCGGATGTGGTATCGCATCCTGACCATGAATTAAAGACTGATCCAGAATCAGGAGAAGCTGACAATGTTATATTTGTATTTGCGTTTATTCCAGATTGAGAACACGTCGACCCACAACTAATGGTAGTATTCGAACCAGTAACGGTCCCGCTACCGCTTCCTGTTTTGTTGACTGTAAGTCTATAGCTTGAAGATTGAACGGAGTTCAAAGTAAATGTGGCCGTAACCGGTCTATTCGAATTCATGGTTACATTACAGGTGTCATTTTGAATGACCGGTACGCCTGGAGGAAAATCTCCGGTCGAGACAGAATCACATCCCTGCCAACCGGTACTTAACAGGCCGGTTGATAAAAAAGACGAGCCGCTTGCGGGAGATGCTCTTAATTGAATAGTTGTGCCTTCTGGTATATTTGTTTGCGAAGTTACAGGACAAGTCGGGTCACAGCTAAGGGTAGAATTCTGGGTTCCCGTGATCGTACCTGAACCGGTGCCAGCTTTGGAAGCAGTCAGAGAGTAGTATTTTGGCGAGACAACGGTGTAAGGTAAACTCATATTCGAACAATAGCCACCAGGGTAGATATTCCCTGTATGCGCAGTAATGCCGACATTATGCCCTCCCTCATCTGACGCAGCTGTGAAGTATTTCGAACCGCCACTGGAACCAGAGCCATTGCCAGAAACAAAACCAGTGTTAAAAACATCAATCAATGTTGGGTTTACTACTGTGCCAGCTGCCACGCCAAAAGCAAAAGAATATTTAAAAGGCGTACCATCCCAGGTCACGGTTCCAGTAACCAGTATCTGCTCTCCAGGGGAGAAAGTGGTTTTGTTTATGGTTGCCGTCCAAGTTGCACCTCCCGAGATACCATAGTAACCCATTTGGTTGTATGTGCAGTGTGCAGAAGCAGAAGTCTGAGCAAACGCGAATTTTGTGCCAACGACAAATAAGCAAATGGCGATCGTTACAATCGTTGCACCGAATTTCATGCTTGCTGATGAGTTATTTATTTCACGACGAAATAACATATGTTTCTGATTATTGAATTAACCACATTCTACCTGTATCAGGATTTGATGGATCACCTTGTTGAGTCGTTCGAGTCTCGATATCAATCCCCCCATTGAATCGCGCAATGCCCCAAACATCCAATCCGTATGTGAGCGAACCGTCGGTGTTAATTAGAAGAGGTCCTTGTTTGGATTGTGATATTGAGCCAACGTTAAGTGGTGCATCACAGCCCGATTCACCAGATGGACATGTTGGAGGCGTATGTTGAGGAGCTGACCAGTCGGCCAAAGCCGCCAATGCAAATGCCCCCAGAAACAGTCCAGTTACTACCGCGATACGATTGATTATTGGTGATTTGATTTTCATGATGTTTCTAATTAATAATTTGTAACAAATAATAATGAGTTATATATTTTCGAGCGAGGAATGCTTGGCGGGAGGATTGGGACGTTTCAGTTGTGCTTGCTTAATCGCAATCTCTTGAGCAGTCAGATTCGCGGGAGGATTGGGACGTTTCAGTTGTGCTTGCTTAATCGCAATCTCTTGATCAGTCAGATTCGCGGGAGGATTATGAGATGAAATAGGTAAGAGAGGAACATGATTATTTTGCTGACTACTGACTAGTGAGATGTTACCTGTACTTGAACCATTATAAAACCACAAATAGTAAACAAGAAACGCCGCGCACAGAACAATAACAACGATCAAAGCGATCATTTTGGGATGATGCTTTTTGGGTGGCATCTTAAAAATCTCGCTCAATTGAGAATTGGAAACGTCCATATGTAGATTATCCCACACCTAACCATTAATATATACCGATGGGTGTGGATAAGAGTAATTATTTCGTTAGAAAACTCCTCCTGTGCACGGACAGCATCCCAAGCCGATTTATAGCCTCATAATGTGCTTTGGTCCCATATCCCTTATGCTTTTCAAACCCGTACTCAAGATGTTTAACCGCCAACTTATTCATCTTTCTGTCCCGCAGGACTTTGGCGCAAATGGAAGCTAATGCGATCACTTTCTCCTTTTCATCGCCTTTTATGATCGTGCATTGATTCACATACTCCGCCGGCGCCTTGAGGCCGCCGTCTAATAGGACCTGGCAGGAATTTGGGTCAATTTCAAGTCCATTCAAAGATGATTCAAGCGCGCTTCTTATCGCCCAGGTCAGACCTAGTCGATCGATAATCCTCTCACTCTTAAAAGCGACGCGAAAATCTATGTCACCGGATTTTTGAGCATCTAGGATCCTACTGAACCATTCTTCCCTTTGCTTTTCATTCAATTGCTTGGATTCTTTGACGCCACGGAACAATTTCGCCGCGGCAGTATTCAAGAACACGAAAGCGCCGACAGCTACCGGCCCAGCAATGGGTCCTCGGCCAACTTCGTCGATGCCGATAAGATAGCGGTACTTGGTAAGTTTCAATCTATTCATTATTTGAACCCACCCCGATGAACCATTCGTGGGCCGGCACAACCTCAACTTTCAGGCCCTCGTGCATGATAGTTTCTTTTTGATCTACGGTCACGACTGTGGCTTTGTCTAATTTTAGATCAATCGCCGCTTTCTTCAGAGCTTTCAGTTCCCTAGCCTTAGTCGCGGAATCACTCAAATCCCAACAGACCTGAACAAGTTCCTTGTCACGGCCACCTTCACGAATGACAAAATCTACTTCGCAAAGCGGAGTTTTGTAATAGAACAATTGCTTTCCTCGCCTTTTCAGTTCAAGAAAGACGGCGTTCTCCAGAAGCCTACCTCTGTCCTCGGAAAAACTCATGGAAACGACATTGGCCAGACCAGTATCTACCGAGTAAATCTTCTTTAAGCTTCTCTGCCTTGATTTCAGGGATGAAGAATATTGCTCCAATTCATAGCAAAGCATGGCTTCTTTGAAGTAATCAGCATATCGCACAGCTTTGGCAAAGGAAATGGAGTACATCTTCTTCAGAGACGTTGGTGAAAGAGTCTTGGAAACATTACTCATAATGAACAAGCCTATTTTTTCAAGAGTATTCTTGTCTCTGACATCGTATCTGCCGATAATATCTCTTTCCACGATATCTCCATAATAAGATTTCAAAAGCTCGCGTTGACCGGTCAACACCACCTGCGGAAAACCGCCATAAGACAGATACTCCGGAAAAGCTCGATTGATTTCATTGTTTTTCATGAAAAGATCCTTCGCGCTTTCCGCGGCAATCCCTTTGAAGGAGAGATACTCCTTGAACGAAAGCGGCATAAGACTGAATGATACGTGCCTACCGGTAAGCAAAGTTGAGAGCTCTCCGCTCATCAGCTTGGAAGATGAGCCGGTGATGAAGATTTTGTAACTAGTGCCATCCCGATATTTCCTTATGACCCGTTCCCAAGAATCTATATTTTGAATCTCATCAAAAAAAAGATATTTTAGTTTGTCGCTGAAATATCGAGTATAGACTTCCACGACATCTTCCAATACGGAAGCCTTATTGTTCTCGGAAAAATAAGGGTCCTCAAAATTAATGTAGAGCCATGAATCTTTATCAGGCAAACTTTTTGCCAACAGCATCAATACCGACGATTTTCCGCTTCTCCTCACTCCAGTTATATCAACAACCTCCGAGTTATTTATATCCGACGATGAAGTTAGAACCCTAGGAAAAAGCCTGTCATTCAAAACTTCCCTTTTCCAGAAATTCAGTATGTCTCTAATTTTTTCGGTGTCTTTTGTTTGCATGATTAAGTCAATTATATGATACTAAAATCACAGATTTAAGTCAAGTATACATGACTTATTTGAGAGTTTTGCATAATATGGCTATATTAAGCCAAACTGTGGTCTATAATTATCTCGATTTGCGCTTTGCACTTACCGCTTGTAGACTAACTCCATGTCCCGCTTCGTTCACCTGCATACGCATTCCCATTATTCCCTCCTGACCGCATTGCCGAAGATCGATGAATTGGTCGGCGAAGCCAAAAAGTGCGGCATGACCTCGTTAGCTTTGACCGACAGCGGCAATCTTTACGGCGCCATCGAATTCTACAAGGCTTGCAAAAAAGCTGAGATCAAACCGATTATCGGCGTGGATTTCTATGTGGCGGCGCGAAGCCGCAAAGATATGCAGGCTGGAATAGATAATCGCCGAACTCGCCTGGTTCTTTTGGCCATGAATGAGATCGGGTACAAGAATCTGATCCAATTGGTGACGAAATCGCATTTGGAAGGTTTCTATTACAAGCCGCGCCTCGATAGAGAATTGATAAAAGAATTCAATGAAGGTCTGATCGCCATTATGCCATCATTCAATGGAGAAATTGCACAATCATTGAAGAGCCGGAATCAGGATAAAGCGAGAGAGGTGGCGGAATTCTACAAGTCAGTATTCGGTGTCGTAACTCATGCCAGTTCGCCGCCGGCCCACGGCGCTCTCACCGGCATGAGTCACTCCACCGAAAAGACCGACGACAATCAAGCCGGTAATGTCCGCTCTTCTCACTCGGCCAGGCACGATTCTGCTGAATCGCCTTCGCTCGCTCCGAAAGTCGTTTCTGGAGAACTCCCTCCTTCCCTCGCCTCACGTCTCTTCATAGAGATCACCCATCACCCGGAAATAGATGGCCACGAACAATCCATGGAAGCATTGGCGAAATTCGCCAAGTCGGAAAACATACCGATCATGGCGGCCCATGATGTGTATTACATAAAACCTGAAGATAGACTAGCTAGAGAGACTCTTATCAGGGTAAATTCTCATACAGATTCTTCGGAGAAAATGTCTGATAGCGATGAAGACGACTTCTCATTCATTTCCGACGAGAAAGCTGAGCAACTATTCAAGGAAATGCCGGAGGCATTGGAGAATACCGCCAAGATTTCTGATGCATGCAATTTGGAATTGACTCTCGGCAAGTGGGTATTCCCTGCTCTCACCGTCGAAAGCGGTCGCACTCCTGATGACGAACTAAAACATTTGGTCTATGAAGGATTCGCTCTGCGAGGAATTGAAAAAACAGAAAAGATCATAGAACGTGCCGAGTACGAACTGAAGATCATTCGTGACAAAGGATATTCTCCATATTTCCTAGTGGTGGCTGACATGCTCCGCTTCGCCAGGACCAACGGCATCCTTTCAAACATCAGGGGTTCGGTTTCTGGTTCTATGGTCACTTTCCTTTCCGGTATCACTAATATCAATCCGCTGGTATATGAAATCCCCTTCGAAAGATTCCTCAATCCGGACCGTCCTTCGGCGCCGGATATCGACATGGACTATGCCGACGACCGGCGCGATGAAGTCATCGACTATGTGCGCAGAAAATACGGTGCCGACAAAGTGGCGCAGATCGGTACTTTCGGTACGATGATGGCTCGCGGATCTGTCCGCGACGTTGCTCGAGCTATGGGATTCCCGTACGAGACTGGGGATAGGATCGCCAAACTCATTCCCATGGGTTCACAAGGATTCCCTATGACCATCGACCATGCCCTGGAATCGGTTCCGGAACTCAAGAGTTTGCTCATCAATGACGAGGAAGCCAAACAGATCGTCGGCATGGCCAAGAAGATAGAGGGTTGCGCTCGTCACATCGGTGTGCACGCAGCCGGTGTAGTCGTGGCTCCGACACCTCTCACTGATTACACGCCGCTCCAATTCGATCCGAAGGGCGAAGGTAAAGTCATCACCCAATACGACATGTATTCGATCGAGGAGGCTGGGCTTCTCAAGTTTGACTTCTTGGGCTTGAAGAACTTAACGATCATTGCCGACGCTATTACCCGTGTCGAAAAAATTGACGGCATAAAGATTGACTCTGATACGATCCCGGTCGATGACAAAGAAACTTTTGAAATGCTGGCTCGTGGAGAAACAGCCGATCTGTTCCAATTGAATGGCGATGGGATGACCAGGTTCTTGAAAGAATTGAAACCGACGACTATTCACGATATCAACGCTATGGTGGCCCTATACCGTCCAGGTCCGATGCAATTCATTCCGGAATATATCCAACGCAAGCATGATGCGACGCTCATCAAATACCTGGACCCGGCTTTGGAACAGATCTTGAAGAAGACATACGGGGTCCTTGTCTATCAGGACGACCTCCTCATCATGGCGCATGATTTGGCTGGATATTCCTGGATCGAAGTGGACAAGTTCCGCAAAGCAGTTGGAAAAAAGATTCCAGAAGAAATGGCCAAGCAAAAAGAAAAATTCATCAAAGGTTGCATGAGTCATAGTAAATGGTCAGAGAAGAAAGCATCGCAAGTCTGGAAATGGATCGAGCCTTTCGCGGCTTACGGCTTCAATAAGGCGCACTCGGTTTCTTATGGACGTATCGCCTACATTACGGCGTATCTCAAAGCGCATTTCCAGGAAATTTATCTCTCGGCGGTTCTCACATCAGAGCAAGGTGAGACGGACAAAGTGGCGGAGACTATTGCAGAATGTAAGCGGTTGAATATTCCAGTGCTTCCACCTGATGTGAATGAGAGTTTTAGTCAGTTTACCGTGATCAAGGAGCGAGACGGAAGGGGCAAGGAGCAAGAAAAAACAAGCTCTGAGCTTCCTCCTTCCTCCTCCCTCCTTTCTCCTTTCTCTTACCGCATCCGTTTCGGACTGGTAACGATCAAAAACTTCGGGCAAGGTATCTCCACGGCCATCATCGACGAGCGGAAGAAGAATGGTAAATACAAATCATTGGCTGATTTCCTGGACCGCGTCAAAGATCGGAATTTGAATAAGAAATCGCTGGAATCGCTGATAAAGGCTGGAGCCATGGATTGCTTTGGTGAAGATCGTGGAGTCATGCTAGCCAACATAGAACTTATGCTGGAGTACAACAAGGAAAGCGAGAAAAACCACGCCGATCAAAATTCACTTTTTGGAATGATGGCTGACCATTCTAGCGTGCCAGTCTTGCATTTGAGTCCAGCTCCTGTTGCCGACATGCGCGACAAACTGGCTTGGGAAAAAGACTTGCTCGGCTTGTATGTATCGGGGCATCCACTGGAAAGATACCGCGACATGATCATGAAGAAAGATATCGATATCAAACGTGCCATGGAGAAAGGTAAAGACGGTGCCTCTGTGATCTTCGCTGCTATTATAAATGAGGTTCGCATAGTACAAACAAAGAAGAATGAGACTATGGCTTTCATTAGCATTTCTGATTTTTCTGGTTCAGCTGATGCGGTAGTTTTTCCTCGAACTTACACGGAATTCAAACCTCTCATTCAAGCTGATAAATGTCTAGCTATCAAAGCGACGATTAATACGAGGAATGGTGAAAGGGGGTTCAATATTGAGAGGGTGAAGGGGTTGTGAACGCAGGCAAATGATATCATTTACCTGCGTTAATTATTAAAAAGAAAAGCCACGCCCCTTTTAGAGAGCGCGGCTATGTTTTGGAAGTGAGGCATTCCATCAATCGCTGGGACTAGGAAGCATCCCGCTCGTCGCCTCTTCCCCAAATTTTGTGGCGCAAGCCATCAAGCGCAATAATTGCACTGGTCCGTTCGCGCCACTGGTCGCTTTCGCAACCAAAAATTCAAAGAACAAAATTACAGAGGGGAATCCTTATCCACGCCATTGACGTAATCAATGTGCACAGGTCTCATCTCCCCTCTTTCCGATTTTGAAATAATTAAACTTCAATTCCGGAAATAGGGGGCGAGAGAATTGCTTCTCTCGCCTGTGTGATAATAGCATTTACGCCTCTTTGCAGAAGCATGACAACCCTCATCACACCTTTCGCCGCCTCGCTCACTCTTTCGAGCTCGCTTCAGCGGCAGATCTTTCCAACTTCCACCACTCGCGGTAGAGCCACTCGGCGAAACGAGTCAATGTGCGCCAACTACCCATTCGGTGGATGTGCTGCTTGGTATACTGCAGGAATCTTTTCTCCTTACCTTCAACCATGATCTTCACCATGACAGGTTCAGGATGTTTAGCTCTGGCCCGCTTTTTGGCCTCGATGAGATAAGCACCCCAGCGGGTCTTATCTCCCTGACGGTTGAATTGCTCCGCGAGGTTCCAAAAGGCCTGGCGACCATTCTCCTCATCCCAATTCGCTGTTTCACCGCTACGCCGTTTGGGAAATTGCTTATCTGGCGGTAACGGATTGCCTTTCTTGTCTTTCAACTTGACATGGAGTCCGTTGTAAGCGACGAACTTCGAGGCCTTGGGGAATCGCCGAATATCGACGACTGCGTAAATGAGACGAGCGGCAATACGAGGTCCCAGACCGGGAATGCCCTCGAACAGATTCTTGTAGACATCGAGTGATTCCACGAGCTTGGTGAGATCCTTCAACCGTTTAGCTTGTTCGGTCTCCAAAGCTACAAGGACCACATCCGTAGCCTTGCGCTTCAGAAACTCCTTTTCGATCGAGCCTTCGGGGAAGCCACCGGTTTCACTGCAGAAGGTATCGCCGATATGGTGCTGGAAGAGGCGCTGATTGCAAGCGATCCTTGCTTTCATGGCATCTTTCCATTCACGATATAGGTTACGCAAGCGAATGATTCTGCGATCGCGAACATGCGTAGCATAGAAGTCTCCACGACATTCCTCCGCCAAACGAATGAGGAGCACCGGGTCGTCGTCCTTCGACGCCGCTCCACGATAATCCTTGAGCTTGAATGGTGGGATACGAATGACAGAACCATTCATTTCCGAAAGCTTTCGGCTCAAGGCATAGGCGAAGTAATCGCCGGAACCGCCCAGAGTCATAACCACCATGTCGTATAGTTGTAGACCGATCCAGTCCGTTGGGACCTTTTCGGCCACTTCGACGAGCGTTACGATAGGGGACGCACCCTTCTTGCCTTTCTTGGTTTCATGACGGCTCTGCGATGGATGGCGCTCCACAAGAACGTCCTCGTCCTTGGCAGCGCGGAAGATGACCTGGTGCGCGATCATACCGGAAATATCTTCTCCCGGTTTGACAACCCTCCACTTCACCGCGCACTGACCCTTGAGGAAGTCCAGCTCATCTTGTTCACTTTCGAGCTTGAAGCGCTGAATAGCGTTACTACCGGCTTCTTTGATAGCTATCAATGTCGGCCGAGCCTCCTGATCTTTCTTCTGCTTGATGCGGTGCGAGATGCCGATGATGCGACCCTGACCCGGACTCCACTCATTGATCGCTTTAACCGTCTTCAACTCTCGGCCACCAAACATTTCTGCAATAATGGCCCCGACTTCATCTGTTTTTTCCGTCTTCATCACTAACCTTTCTATTTTAGGACTAGGCGTCCTGTTTTTTGTTGCTTCGCTCCGACGAATTTCGGAACAAAGTTTGGGAATGTAGGAATTCAGACTCTCATTGAAGAGAATCAGCGTCATCACATTCCCTCCTCTTTTCAGAGGAAATTTTCGGGGCAGGCTCGCATTCTCCCTGTTTCCAGGAAAGTTTGTTTTTCGCCCCGATCCTCTTTTCAGAGGAAAACTTGGTATGGATAACGGCTTCCCCGCTCAAATTGAGCATCAAGCGCAACACCCATACCATCCGCTTTCGCGGAAATTCTGCGAGCATGTTGATCTACTCTATAAAGAATGATCCCGCTCGCTCGCAACGGCTTTCGCCGAAATTTTATTGTAAAGAGCACTGTGGCAACGCTCTACTCTTCCTTTCGGAAACGTGGTGTAACGCCACAGAGAGAATCATTTCTGACCCTCTTCACGAAATACTTTCCGAGGTCTACCCTCGGAAAACATATCATGAAGAGGGGGTGAGTATTGGTAGTTTCGTCAAGATAACACGCGTTTACACACTCACCCTTCCGCCGATAACAGGCAACGATGAGATCGCGCTTCGCACGTGACTCTACGCCTATGTATCGACGAGATTTTGGAGAAGAAATGGGAGTCTCGCATTTTAAGCAGTCCGTCATACTCTTCTCCAAGGCTTTCGCCTAAATTTCGCGGCAAAGGAGCGGGGTCGCCATAATCGGGCACCTAATTCTTCTTGCCGCGGTCCCTACTTTCGTTCGGGACGAAATTTCGTGGTGCATCAACTTTGACGCCTAAATAGCATTCCTTGTTTCACACCACGTGTCCTTATGGACAAAATTCAAAGAACGGTGCAGAGCAGGGCACCAGTCTCTAGCAAAATATTGCCGAAATGCTCCTTTCGCTCTGCACCGAAATCTAAAATTACGCTAGCATTTCTTTTCCATCGTGTCAACCCACTCCCGCCTCCATAGAAAAGTTGCTATAGTTACACCCATGAACAATCAAACTAACCCCGATTCTATTCTTTCATCAAAGCGCCATACTCTGGCTCACCTCTTAGCCGCCGCGGTTCTCGAACTCTACCCCGAAGCCAAGCCGACCATTGGTCCTGCAGTAGACAATGGCTTTTATTACGACTTTGAATTCCCTGCTGACAAGCGCCCGACCGACAGCGACCTCAAGGATATCGAGAAAAAGATGCGCAAGCTGCTTCCCTCTTGGAAAGAAATGTCTGGCAAAGAAGTCACCGAAAAAGAGGCTCGCGATCTATTCGCTGGCAATCCTTACAAGCTAGAACTCATCAACGAGATCATTTCCAAGAAAGAGCCGGTGACTCTCTACACCGCTGGAAAATTCGCTGACCTCTGCCGAGGTGGACATATGGAGTCACCAGCCAAAGAGATCGCCGCTGATTCATTCAAGCTTTCTAGGCTTGCCGGCGCTTATTGGAGAGGCGAAGAGAAGAACATCATGCTGACACGCATTTACGGTCTAGCCTTCAACGACAAAACTGAATTAGACGCATACCTTACTCAACTCGAGGAAGCTGCCAAGAGGGATCACAAGAAGCTTGGCAAAGAATTGGACTTGTTCACTTTCTCCGAATTGGTCGGCTCTGGCCTGCCTCTCTGGACGCCGAACGGTATGATCATGAGAGAAATTCTCGATGGTTTCGTCTGGGAATTGCGCGCGAAATATGGTTACCAGAAAGTCGAGATCCCTCACATCACCAAGAAAGATCTCTATGAGAAGAGCGGCCACTGGGACAAATTCAAAGACGAGCTATTCAAGATAACTACTCGTGAAGGCCACGTTTTTGCCATGAAGCCCATGAATTGCCCTCACCATACCCAGATCTACGACCGCAAGCAGCATAGCTATAAGGAGCTTCCGCAGAGATACGCCAATACCACCATGGTCTACCGCGATGAACAGTCGGGGGAATTGGCTGGCCTTTCACGCGTTCGCTGCATCACCCAAGACGATGCCCATGTTTTTTGCCGTCATGGTCAAGTCAAAGAAGAGATGCTCAAGGTTTGGGACATCATAACCTCTTTCTATAATGCCGTCGGATTTACTTTGACTCCTAGACTGTCATTACATGATCCGGAACACATGGAGAAATATCTAGGCACAGAAAAAGTCTGGCTGGAAGCAGAGCAATCTTTGAGAGAAATGACTGTTGAAAAAGGTGTCACTGCTATCGAGGCCAAAGGCGAGGCTGCTTTCTACGGACCGAAGGTAGACTTCATGGCCAAAGATTCACTCGGCCGCGAATGGCAAGTCGCCACCATTCAGCTCGACATGAATTTGCCAGAGAGATTCGACCTTTCATGCATAAATGAGAAGAGCGAGAAAGAGCGCATAGTGATGATCCATGCCGCTATCATGGGATCTATTGAACGTTATATGTCTATTTTGATCGAACATTACGGTGGCAACTTCCCTCTGTGGCTAGCACCTGTTCAGGTCAAAGTCATCCCCGTTGGAGAAGCACACATAGAAGCAGCCAAGAAAGTCCATGAATCATTGCGTGGCGCTTTTGTCCGCTCAGAACTAGACGATTCCGATCATGGCTTTGGTAAGAAGATCCGCAATGCCAAGACCGCACGCATTCCCTACACCATCATCATTGGAGACAAAGATTTAGCTGCCGGCAAAGTCACTCTGGAAAGCCGCGACAAGGGACAGATTGGTCAACTAACGACAGAAGAGATTCTGCGGAAGTTCGTAGAAGAAATAAAGGAACGAAAATAGTAGGTTCCACCTCCAAACAAAAAGCCCTCAATGAGGGCTTTTTGTCATTTTATTTGGATCAGCCTTTCGGCCGAACACTCACACCCGTCTGTCGAGGCTTGGCCTCTCCCTGTTATATCTTCTGTTTATTGAACAAAAGATACATGACCGTGAAGAAGAGAACGAGGATGATGAGGATGGCGATCCAACCCCAAGGAACATTAGACAAGGAGAGCAGTGAAGCTGCAGCTTGTCCGTTGTTTGACGCTTGCGGAGCGACTGCAGAATTGGACTGAGTTGTAGCCTTTACAGCTGGAGCACTCTTCGTAGCGACATAAGACTTGGTCTTGCCGACCGTGAGAGCATTGCTGCAAGCACGAGAAGCGGTCCTACCGTCAGCAGAAGTGACCGTTACGATAGCGCTTTTGGTACCAGTTTTTGAGTAATATTTAATGATCGAAGATTGTGAGCCGGTGATACCATCAGAACCCGTCCAAGAATAGATGTAAGGGCCCGCACCACCAGTGACTTCAACATTCCAAGTGACAGGCTGATTGATCGCGGCATTCATCGGATCGGAATAACATCCGATATCGAGACCGCTATTCGGAGCCGCGAGGACGATAGGCTGATTGACGACCGGATAGGTCACAGGATAGTTATTGTTCGAATAACCGGTTGAGTAACCTCCATAACCATAGTAGACGTTGACTGTATTGGAACAATACTGCCTAACGCTCTGGCCATTTGAATAGACAGTTACTGAGGCGGTCTTGTCTCCAGCCGTGCTATAAGTGAAGTTGGCTGTTTGATTGCTGCTATAAAGACCATCCGTTCCCGTCCAGCTATATGTGTAATAACCGGTACCACCAGAAGGATAAGCTGTCCAAGTAACATTGCTACCAGTTCCTACGCTTTGGGCATTCGCGCTACAAGTCACACCAAGCGGCGTGTAGTAGTTCGGCTGAGTGTAATACTGGTTGTTATAGTTAGGTTGACCATAATAGTTAGACTGAGCATAAGTCGCAGGTGCGTATGTCGCAGGCGCATTGTAATACGTCCTGTTGTAGCTATTGTTATTCGTGTACGGATTGGCATAGCTAGGCGTACCGGCATAATACTGGGCATGAGCGGGCAGTCCAAAAGCGCCGACCGCCATAATTACGGTGACTGCAACGAGCATGTATTTGTTGACTATATAATTCATTGGATAATTCATGGTATTCGATGCTTTTGGCTTATTTCTTTGATAAATGGCTTATTTAAGCCATAGAATAAGTTAATGCACGTTTAATTTCTAATACACATAATTGTATACCATAATGAGCCAAAAGTCAAGGGCTCTTAGGAAACAGTTTGCACGTCCCTAGCTGATTTCCTATACGAGCAATAATCACATTTGGCGTCTGGTTTTGGAGGCTTTTCCAACATAAGGCATTTTTTTAGATCCTCCAGAGTTTTCGGTATCCACGAATCGTCGCCGGTATATGGAATGAGATCTATGTCGAATTCGAGTTTGGCGTCGAATGCTGATCGGTCAGTTTTGCCATTGCAGTAGACAAAGAATCCTGTCGGGGACACTTCAAATCCATTCATTCGGAATAACCATTGATATATTTCCATCTGGCGCTTGTAGCCGATCTGCCATTCCTTATCCAGCGATACCTTTTCTTCTTTACTTGTTGATTTGTAATCAACAATGATCAACTCCCCTTTTGAATCGGTCCAGACATCATCAATGGCGCCTGTCACATTCAGGTTAGTAGGCTCATGGATATATCTGATGCCTTTGAAATTGCTGCGCCAAATATCGAGGTCTTCGTGTTGGAATGGCACAACATCTTTGAGGCCATAAGCGTGCATGAGTGGATGAGGCCTCTTCTTAGCACGATGTATATCGAATTCCTTCTTGAGTAAGGTGTCAACGGCGGAGTTCAAAGCGAACGGAAAACCCGGTGGCCTCCCTACTCCTAATCGACAATCGAGATAAAAGCAAAGCGGGCAATTCAAAAAAAGATCTATCTTCGACCGGCTCGTCCTGAATGGCTCATCGCTTTTCGGATCAAAAAGATTGCGGTTTCGGCGAGAATTGTAGTAGTCAGACATGGGTGAATCCTAACATTTTTTGCATAATTTAAAAATCAGCTCATGAAGTATGATGACTTCAAGAAATTGCTCCCTCTTTTTTAAGTATAGCCAGCTTCCGGCCGATCCCTCTATTATACCCTCGCATCTTCCCATCAGAACCTATGACCCTGTGGCATGGAATGTTTGGATCATAATTGGTACCTAAAGCATTACCTACTGCTCTGAACGCCAATGGCCGCCCAGCCTTCATGGCAACTTCCTTATATGTCATGGTCTTGCTTTTGGGGATCTTGCGCACGATCGTAAAGACTCTTTCTTTGAAAGATAGGTTCGCTATTTTGGCCTCAATGGAATCATTCATCATTCTTGTACGTACTGTAATCAAAATATGGTGCGTCCCACAAAAGAAAAACCGCCCCACCATTTGTAATGGCAGAGCGGTTCATTCTTGATAAAATATTCGGGTGATTATTTGGCGGCCGTAATGGTAACGCTCTTCATGACCACATCCTGAAGCGGCTTATCTGAACCGTCCCTTTGCACTGCGGCGATAGCATCGACGACATCAAGACCAGAAATGACTTTTCCAAAGATGGTGTAGCTATGAGGCAAAGCCGTATCTTTCTGCATGATGAAGAATTGGCTACCATTGGTATCTGGTCCGGAATTGGCCATAGCTACTGTTCCGCGGACATAACCAGCCTTAAAGGAAGGAGTATTCTGATTCAATTCATCGGCGAACGAATAACCTGGACCACCTCTACCGGTACCTGTAGGATCGCCTCCTTGGATCATGAATCCCGGGATGATGCGATGAAAGATGAGGTTGTTATAGAAGCCTTTTTCAGCCAAAGTTATGAAATTCTTGGCTGTATTGGGCGCGTCGGCATCATAGGTCTCAAAGACGATGGTGCCTTTGTTCGTAACAACGGTGACTGTATGCATAAAGTTTTTTACATTAGTCGGGCTTGGTAATGGTGACGCTTGTACGGCAACGGCAGCAGGCGATTGGCTGGTGGTCGAAGCGGTCGAATCAGTCGAGGCTGGCGTTGTGCTAGCTGGCGGATTGCCATACTGATTGAAATAAGAGGTCGACGACGAGTTCATAGCCCATTGGACTCCAGCAAGAACCAAGACGACGATAACGACAATGATCAGGATACGTGAAGTAGACATAGATTAGTTAAAAGTTAGAAAGTCTATAAAGTTTGAAACTTTGTTAATAAATAATCGACTAATAAGATTAGTGGCACCAATGATATAGACAAAACTATAATTTGTACAGTTCCTCGGCTTTTTGGACCACGAGCTTCTTTGCTTCGTCGAACGGCATTCGAAGGATCAGTCCGGCCGCTGCACGATGACCGCCGCCCCCGAGAGATTCGGTCAATTTGGCTACATCATATTTTTCTATATCTTTTGAACGGAAGCTGAATTTGATGACATTCGAGTCGATTTCCGCCGCAGCCGCCACAAAATCCCATTCAGCTACGGTCAACATGAATGAGGACACTTCGCTTGTCCGCACATCGGCCGTGGGTATATTCTTACTCTTGATGACTGTTGAAGGAACAGCCGCCAAGGCGAACCTTCCTCCACAGAAGACTTCAATTGAATCCAAAGCTGCAGCTTCGAAGGCAATAAGTTGCGGGGAGTTAGAATTCTCCATCCGCGTAATGAGATCCGATACATCTGGAATATGCTTCACTAGCTCGCCTATGATCTCGTACGTATGTTGAGTGACCCCCCTATACTTGAACGCACCAGTGTCCGTATATATCCCAATGAATAGATTGGCACTAATCTCGGGAGTAAGCTTCACCTCCCACAACTTGAAGAGGTCGAATAATATCTGACAGCTAGCTGGATACGCGCTCTCGAGCAGATTGATCTCCGCGAACTGCCTATTCGTCGCATGATGGTCTATGGCTATAGTCTTCAGATTTGGAGCGAATTTGATCTCACCGCGACGCGAAACCATTTGCGGTTGGGCGCTGTCGATGATGATGAATAGGTCAAACTGGCTCTGATCGATCTCCAAAAAATTCTTCTCTACTATCTCGCCCGCGCCTGGAAAATGTTTGAATCCTCGCGGGAACTCTGAGTCGCCTTTTATGACCGTCACCTTCTTCCCTATTTGCTCTAGAGCAAACTTCATAGCCAAGGCCGAACCAACAGAATCTGGATCTGGTGACGGGTGGAAATGCAGGAGTATAGATTTGGCTTTTTGAATCTCAACCAAAATCAATGGGGCCTTTTCCTTGATGATAGGCGAGATCTCGCCGCTAGTTGATTGGACTTCTCTTGACATAGAGATATCCTAGCATGGCTTCGCGGAGGTGGCACCTATGTAGAGGTCAGGCCTCTACATGATCTCGCAATTTCTATTCTTCAAGATTTGCTCCTCTGGACAATAGAGGGCTCTGATAAAACCAGCTAAATAGAACGAACCAACCACTAACAAGGTGTCTCCTTTCAATAAACATTTTCGCGCTTCTCTGAAAGCTTTGACTGGGTCTGGATTGCAATTGATCTCGGATTGTTTATGCGCGACTTTCCGCGCTTCATCAGCGAGAATTCCGGCTTCTACAGAAGGTCGTCCGAAGACATTGAATTGGCAAGTATGTATTCGATCAGCCAGTGGCGCGATCATCCGCACCATCTTCTTCCAATCCTTATCAGCTGAAATGGCGATAACCACAGAAAGTTTTTTGAACTTCAATTTCTTCAAGTTGAATATAGTACTTTCGATCTTTGAAGGATTATGCGCGCCATCGATTATTACCAGCGGCTTCCTCTCCACAATCTCAAACCTAGCAGGAAGACTTGGCATAGTTTTGATCTTCTTTGGCGACTCGATTATTCCGAGACTGGTGCAAATATACCCAGCAAGCAATATATTCCGCGCATCGTAGCCGAGACGAGCGACTTTAATGGCTTCAAATTTGGCGCCAGCCTTATCGCACTCACCTTTGAGTATCTTCAAAATCTTTAGATCTGCTTCGGTCGTAAAGAATCGACTACCCTCTTTAATTATCCCAGCCTTGTCTTTGGCGATATCCGTCTTTGTTGATCCCAATATTTGCGTATGATCCAGACCGATGTTAGTAATTGCTGTAATCAAAGGATTTATGATCACATTTGTAGCATCGTAACGGCCGCCTAGACCGACTTCCAATACTACATATTCACATTTTTCTTTTTTGAAATAGGTCAAGGCGATAGCGAAGATCATCTCGAAATATGACGGCGGACCATTCCTGCCGGACTTGGCCATCAGTGCAATCTTTGGTTTCAATGACTCCGTGATATCTGCGAATATCAAAGGATCGACATACTTATCGCCAACCTGTATCTTCTCGATAGTACTCACTGTAAATGGTGACGTGAATAAGCCGGTGCACTTACCAGCTTTTACCAATTCAGTATGAACGGCAGTTGCCACGCTTCCTTTTCCCGAAGTTCCTGTGATGTGAACGTATTTGAATCCCTTTTCTGGATTACCGATAAGATCAAGAAGTTCTTGCATTCGTTCCAGGAAGATCTGTGGCCGTGGATGAGACTTTAGATCGGTTTTCCGGTAGCCGCTATTCATTTTTCCGAAGTCTTCCAAGAATCGGACTGCCGCGTAATATCGGGTGAATCGACCTTGATTCTGCGCTTTCATAATGGTGGCACTATAGCGTAAATTTGTGGAGGTGGCACCTCTGCATATGTAGGAGGTCAGACCTCCTACATACTTGCATTTATGTACTAGAGCGCTATAGTTATGCCATACCGTCGATCCGGCTGACACCGGTGAGGTGAAGAAAGAAAGCCGATCTTTAGGCAAGTAGACTCTTCCGGACCTGCTCCGAAATGCAGATAATGAAGTTACAAACAGGGTGGCACCGCGACCAAGTCGCCCCTGCGGATTTATTAGACATAATAAATTCGGAGGGGCTATTTTGTTCCTCCGAAACAAATCAATGAACCGAACATACATAAAAGACCTCAAAAATAACGTCGGAAAGACCGTTTCTATATCAGCTTGGGTTGATGTGCGCCGCGACCACGGTAAGCTCATCTTCATCGACCTCCGTGATATGTCTGGACGCGTTCAAACAGTTGCCCTGCCTTCCAATAAAGAAGCTCACGAGATCGCCTCCAAAGTTAGATCAGAATGGGTTGTTCGTGCTGAAGGAATCGTTAACAAGAGACCGGAAAAGATGATCTCCAAGAACAAGGAGACCGGTGAGATCGAAGAAAACGGCGACATCGAATTGGAACTGAAAAAGTTGGAGGTCTTGAATGAGGCACAGACGCCGCCAATAGATGTCCGAAGCGATGGGACTGAAATCGGCGAAGAGGCCCGCTTGAAGCATCGCTACCTAGACCTCCGTCGTCCGCGCGTTCAGAAAAATATCCGAACCCGACACAAGATAATCAAATATGTTCGTGATTTCCTGGATAACGAAGGATTCACTGAAATTGAAACACCGATACTTACCAAATCGACACCTGAAGGTGCTCGGGATTACGTCGTGCCATCAAGGCTTGAGAATGGCCGCTTCTATGCCCTACCCCAATCTCCTCAACAGTACAAGCAATTGCTCATGGTGGCCGGTTTTGAGAAATACTTCCAGATCGCTCGATGCTTCCGCGACGAAGATACTCGTTCCGATCGTCAGCCGGAATTCACTCAAATGGACTTGGAAATGAGCTTCGTCGAACGTGAAGAAGTCATGGCCTTGAACGAGAAGCTTTTGGTCGAGATCGTTACCAAGCTTTATCCGAACAAGAAAATCCAGACCGTTCCATTTCCTCGGATCTCATACAAGGAGGCCATGGAGAAATACAAGAGCGATCGGCCAGATATCCGCACAGACAAAAATGATCCAAACTTGCTAGCTTTCTGCTGGGTTATCGATTTCCCATTCTTCGAAAAAACAGACGAGGATCCATTAACAGGTAGAAGCGGCTGGACATTCACCCACAATCCTTTCTCTGCACCAAAGCCAGAGCATATGCCTATGCTCATGAATAAGGAAAAGATCGGCGATATCCTGACGACTCAATACGACGTAGTGCTAAACGGATTTGAAATCGGCGGTGGCAGCATTCGTAACCACGCACCAGAGGCACTGAAGAAAGTCTTTGAGATCATGGGCTATCCTGATGAGCAGATCGAAAGTAATTTCGGTCATATGCTACGCGCCTTGGCATCTGGTGCTCCTCCTCATGGCGGCATCGCTTGGGGACTGGATCGTTTCGTAACTCTTCTTCAAAATGAATCGTCCATCCGTGAAGTCATCGCTTTCGCCAAAACTGGCGAGGGTAAGGACTTGATGATGGAAGCACCTAGCGAAATCTCTGAAAAACAGATGCGAGAATTGGGAATTGAATTACGAAAGAAGAAGAAATAGGCTTCGTCGCGACGCTTTCTAGAATATCTTCATTCCATATTGAGACCTATTTTAATGTTTTTTGAACATTTTTTCATTGTTTCTTCATCTCAGTTTGATAGAGTTTTGGAATGCTTCCCCAAGAACCTTTTGATTATTGGAACATAATCAAAAAGAGATTGCATTTTCTGCCACAAGAACCTTTCTTTCAAGAAGGTGAGATTTGGTGGTGCTCGCTAGGAATGAATATCGGGTACGAATATAACGGGAAGAATATTAATTACGAAAGACCCGTTCTGATTATCTGTAAAATAAGCAATGACATGGCGTGGGTATTGCCCATCTCATCGCAGACCAAGGAACATGAGTTCAGGTTTCTTATTGAAGAATTTCACTCTCAAGTCATCATGTCACAACCTAGGACTGTCAGTTCACGTCGTCTACTAAGAAAGATCGGCCCATTATCATGTGACGATTTCTGCAGCATTTGTGACCAAATCATTAAAATACTCCATAACACGAAACTCCGCCATAAGGCGGAGAATCTCGGAGGCCAAAGGCCTGCTGTGGGGTGAATTGTATACCAAGAGAATTATTCGTCAAGCGATTGTATTCCAATTTTCTGACTATTTCTGTAATTCAGCCATATTGACCGACCATTTACCTGTCTCTTCTGGAAATAAATGACCTCCTCCCCGCATTTCATGCGGGGTTTCCTCCAGGTTCATGAAGACCCGAAGCTCATGCGGAGCGTGTGGCCGAGATCCTTCTTGCCTTGATATTGGATGTAATTATGTATTTGAGTTTCGTTTAAGCCGATTG
>CAIQIZ010000015.1 GCA_903872035.1 uncultured bacterium
AAGACATCATCCGCATTCATCGCGGACTCTGCAAATCGTTCAAGCAGAAAGTCTTAAATGCAATATTCCTCGAGTCCACGATTGCTCCAAAACGTCAAGAAAAGTAGTCAAAAAATGCCACGCAAAATGGGTATTATCCCTGAATCTAATTACACAAATTATGAGGAAGGTTAAACCTTCTGTTGCGGCTCTGTTGGTGACCATGCTCTTGTTCTCGTCCATTTTGGTGGCAACTCAAGCCTATGGTCAGGCAGTGACTCTTTCTGCCACTGTAGCGCAATCTTTTAGCTTTACGACTACTGGTTCCGGCTCTTTCGGAACGGTAACGCCGCTCACGCCTGACTACAGCACGACAACATTGGCCGTCACTACCAACGATACGAATGGATGGAATGTGAGTCTTTCTGGTGGTTGGAAAACTACTGCAAACATGAACATGCAGATGACTGGTGCGACTAGCACGCAGATCACTGACCAGACGGAATGGATACCAGGAACGTCCACTTCTACCGCCGGTAATTCCGTTGTCCAAGCCTCGCTCATAAATAGCAGCGACGTTCTAGCCTTCCGTGTCTCCACCGCTTCAAGTACCAATGGAGCAGCCTTCTACTCCACTACTTGGTGGGGAGCCAGCGATGCCGGCGGTGTCGCCAAGTGGGCTGGTATAGCCAGCTCCACAGTATTACGTAAGATCGGTGATGCTGGAGGCGGATCGCCCGGTACTTACAGCGCTTCGACGCACTATAACGACGTTGTTTATTACCTGAATGTCGCCGCTTCTCAGCCAACTGGAGCATATACGACGCCATTGACATTTAGTGCCACTGGGGACTAGACTCAACCATTATCATGAATAAATCACGTCGCATCATTCTCGGCCTGGGAATAACGGCAACGATAGTATCAGGCGCCTTGTTTTCCTTCGCTAGGACCTCTCTAGCAGCGACTGGTCTGACTATACAGCCGATCAAGATCTCTCAAACCTTGAAGCCCGGCGATCAGTCGGAAGGGGATATATTGCTCACCAACGCCAGCGCGAAGGATGTACAAGTAGACATCTCAATTCAGGACTTCGTTCCAACAGCGGGTACAGCAACATTCCAATTCATTGGACGAGCTCCGGGAGTCACGACTGTCATGGATTGGGTTTCCATAAATTCGCCTCATACTTTCTTATTCAAGCAGGGTGCATCAGAGAAGATCCATTACAGCATAAAGACCCCTAAAGATGCCGAGCCCGGCAGCCATTTTGGTGTTGTCTTCTTCAAAGCAACCAATCTGTCTGACATAAACACCTCGATCCAAGTCGGTACCCAAGTGGGAGTGCTGGTCTTCGTTACGATTCCTGGCAAGTTCGAGCAGAAGGGCAAGATCACCGATCTAACCGCTCCAGCCTTCGTCCAACATGGCCCAGTCAATTTCAGTATGTCATTCGAGAACACTGGAACTGTGTATTTTGAACCAAAAGGAACCATCGAGATAAAGAGCATGTTCGGAACCAAGATCGGAGCAGTGCCTATCGAGGGATATGCCGTTCTGCCGACTGGTTTGAAGAAGATGAATTTCCCCTGGAATGTCAGCGGTCTATTGGTTGGAAAGTATACGGCGACCGCCTCTATATATGACGTCGATGGCAACATGATCTCTTCCGTTACTACGTCATTCTGGGCCTTCCCAGTGTGGTATCTTGTAGGATTCGTCATCGTTCTCCTGGTACTGTATTTCGTCTTCCGATTCTTGAGGAAGAAGGTGAATTTCAATATCAGCCTAAAATAGGTTCGTCCCAATCATGAATGAAAAAGATCTATTGGACCGTCATACTTCTGGCCCTCATCGCTCCGCTGTCGCTTTTCGCTAGCAGCTTCACCATAACAGCCTTGATCTGCCATAACGCAGACTGTGGAGATGCGACGCCGCCGACGGTGCCGGCCGATCTTTCGGCTACAGCCGTTTCCTTCACGGAGATCAATTTGTCATGGACAGCTTCCGTTGATCCTGATGGCAGCTCTCCTCCTACCGGCATGGCTGGCTACAAAATCTATCGCGATGGTGCTTACTTGACATCGGTTTCCGGGACTTCGTATTCTGATACCGGATTGCAACCGGGTCAGCTGTATTCCTATACTGTCAGCGCTTTTGATCAAAGAGCTAATGAGAGCGATCAGAGTCCGACTGTTTCCGCTACGACTTTCGCATATTCCACAAATGCCCCAAATCCTTCTGCCGGATCGCCGACGGGGACATTGGCTATCGGAACAACGCAGACACTTCTCTCATTAGTGACTGATGTGGCGGCCAACTGCAAATATGGAAGGGTTGCGGGTACGACATATGTCAATCTTCCCTACGTGTTTGCTACGACTGGCAGCACGACTCATTCCACCATGTTGACGGGGCTCACCAATGGTAATACTTACACTTACTATATCCGTTGCCAAAGCTTGTACGGTTATCCGATGACGAGCGACTATATCGTATCCTTTGCTATACCGGCGCCACAGACGACTGTTGGAGCCGGTGGTGGGGGCGGTGGTGGAAGCGGTCCCAGTTATGTTCCAACAAACACTATCAATGTCATAGCTAGGGGAGTCGCCTATCCAGGCAGCAAAGTAACTTTGACCAAGGATGGCCAATTTGTCGGCAGTTCACAAGCTGGTCCGGACGCGCGCTTTGAAATCGACCAATCGGGTATCGGTGATGGTACGTTCACGTTCGGTGTCTCTGCGACTGATTACCGCGGAGTAAAATCGTCTCTGTTCACCTTCACGGTTTCTCTGACCAGCGGCGTGACCACGGTCATCAGCGGCATATTCATTCCGCCGACCATTTCTATAGACAAGCAGGAGGTCCGTCGTGGCGATCCTTTGACCGTTATAGGTCAAAGCGCTCCACAAGCTATCGTTTCTATGCTTTTCCATTCTGCTGAAGGGTTGGTGAAAAGCACTAATGCTGATTCCAAAGGATTGTGGGCCTATCAATTCGACACCTTGAATCTAGACTATGGAAAGCATACTACTCAGGCTAGATCGGCGACCGGAACTGATATCAGCACCTTTTCCCAATTGTTAGGTTTCACTGTTGGGACCAAGAACGTAGACATGCCGGCGGCCGTTGGATGTAAGATCATCGGGGATTTGAACGGTGATTGCCGAGTCGATCTAGCTGATTTCAGCATCATGCTATATTGGTATCATCGTGACAATCCGCCAGCCTACGTAGACTTGAGCGGCGATGGAAAGATCGATCTGATAGACTTCAGTATCCTGGCCTATCATTGGACAGGCTAGTCAATTTCCATGCAGAAAGAATTTACATTCAAAAATATAGAAATTTCGCGCATATCAGCCGTCTTGGTGTCGACGCTCTTTTTGTTGGTTGCTCTGCAAGTGGTCGCCATCAAGCCTAGTTTGGCTGCCACAGTCTCCTTCGATCCACAAGAGACGACGGTTGGGACCAAGACTTCATTCTTGGTCGGGGTCAATATCGATTCCGAGACTGCCATTAATGCCGTTCAGGTCGTTATAGACATGCCAGATTCTATGGTAGTCACCGATTTTTCTGATGGCGATTCTGTGATCAATCTCTGGGTCGATCGTCCGCACATAAATGCCGGTGGTCAGATAGTCTTTTCCGGCATCATCCCCGGAGGATTTTCCGGAAGAGGCGGCCGATTGATCGTCATGACGGTCAAGGCCAAAGAAGAGGGAGTTTTCAAGATTTTCTTGGATTCATCCTCCAAAATCCTTCAAAATTTGCCGACGGCTCCGGCTGACAGCATCGCTTCTCTGCCTTTGACCCTCCATGTTTCCTCTGGTCGAGACAATATTGCAAATATCTTGCCTGACGCCACACCACCAGAGCCTTTCGTTCCCATGCTAGTCCTTCTTCCGAATGGAAAGGATAATGTTTGGTCAGTAGTTTTTGAGACACAGGACAAAGTTTCAGGCATGAAGGGTTACCAAGTCGCTGAATCTTGGCGATTTATGCCTTCGGATAAGGCGGCAACTTCTTTGTCATTCCATGATGCAGAAAGTCCGTATATTCTTATAGATCAGGCTCTGACCTCGTACATATACGTCAAAGCTACCGACAATCAAGGCAATGTCAGGGTCGAAATGGTCGCGGCCAGGTATCCTTTGCGGTGGTATGAAAGGCCGGAAGGTTATATAATAACGATCGTAGTGGTGCTATTTGCCGCCTATGTCTTCTATATCAACAAAAAGCGGCGTCGTAGAGATCGCAAGGCCTAGGCCGTTCTCATTTCCGGCAGCTTTCTTTGCCTCGCTCACATTCTTAAGCCTGATCTGTTTCTCACAGAAGGTGGAGGCTGCGAACCTTTCCATCGTTCCGAATAGCGCCTCGGGTTCATATGCTGTCGGCCAAGTCTTGTCTGTCGCCGTCCAAGTATCGACTCCGACAGGAGCGCCGATGAATGCCGTTTCAGGGACGATCACGTATCCAGCAAATCTTTTACAAGTCGTTTCCCTGGATAAATCCGGAAGCATCATCAATTTTTGGATAAGCGATCCAAATTATTCCAATTCCCAAGGGCAAGTCACATTTGAGGGTGGAGCATATAATCCAGGTTATACTGGTCCCAGTGGGAAGATCATAACTGTTCTCTTCAAGGCCATTGCTCCTGGAACGGCCAATTTGTCCTTCGTCACAGCCGCTGTACTGGCTAATGATGGCCGGGGAACCAATATTCTCGACAAGACAGGCACAGCTTCGCTTCAAATAAGCAAAGAAGCCACGCCAGCAGCTACCATAAACGTGCCTAGCGTGACTATGCCAGCAATAACGGTGACTTCGAGGACGGATCCAGATCAAAACGCTTGGTATACCTCAGGGGCTATTTCTTTGGCTTGGCAATTGCCTATAGGCACAGTAGCGGTGCGCACGAAGATAGATCAAAGTCCTGATTCATCGCCGTCGGTCGTTGCTAGCCCGCCGATCACTAGCATCGATTACAATCAGGGAGATGGTGTCTGGTATTTCCATGTCCAAGGAAAGGATTCGTCTGGTTGGGGTCCTATAACTAACTACAAGATCCAGATAGACACTTCGAAGGTAGAATCTCCCAAGCTAGATCCTTTGCCGGCCAGCATAGTTGAAGGAGAAGTCTTGCAAGTTTCTGGTACGACATATCCAAATCGAACTGTCTCGATCTTCCTTAAGGACAGTTCCGGAGCTGTGAGCCCACAGACAGCTATGAGCGATTCCGACGGGAAGTTCATGGTCTTTTGGAGCAAGCGTTTAGTCAGTGACACCTATGTTGTTTATTCTGTAGTTTCCAACGAACATGGTATAAAGAGCCAACCGTCATCCAATATGTCAGTGAAAGTCGTTCCTCCGGTCTTGGAAAGAGTTGGCTGGCCGGTGCTCAATATCGCTACTCTCATAATTATCATCTTTACCATCATAGTCTTCTGTATCGCTTGGATCTGGTACGTCTTCCATCGGTTCTCGCGATTCAGGAAGCGTATCCGTGCCGACGTCAAACGTGCTGATCAACGGATCCATGCCAAATTCAAAAAGCTCGAAGATATGGTCATCACCCAGATCCGCTTGTTGGAACGCGAACAAGCCCACCGAAAGCTGACTGCGCAAGAAGAGAAGATCATCAAAGATCTCGGCCGATGCCTAGAAGATGTCGAGGAGGATATCGAGAAGGAGGTCGAGGAGATCGGAAGATAAAGTCAATCATAGACTGCTATGGAGCAAGCAAATAAACAACGCAAGATCCTGACCCTCTGCGTCATCCATCAACATCCGCGGGTTTTGCTCGGCATGAAGAAGAGAGGATTTGGTGCCGGACGCTGGAATGGTTTCGGAGGGAAAGTAGAGGAAGGGGAATCGATCGAAGAGGCGGCTATTCGAGAGGTCAAAGAAGAAGTAGGTGTGGATGTGAATTCGGTACAAAAAGCCGGCGTGATTGAATTTACATTCGAGAATGACCCGAAGATCCTCGAAGTCCATATATTCAAATGCGATGATTTTGAAGGGAAGCCTACCGAAAGCGAAGAGATGAAGCCACAGTGGTTCAATATAGTAGAGATCCCATTCAAGCAAATGTGGTCAGACGACTTATATTGGTTCCCGCTATTCCTGAAAAATAGGAAGTTCAGGGGACATTTCCTTTTCGATGAACCATCGACTGCGGAATATAGCGCCAAGATCATCGAGCACGAATTGACGGAAGTAGAAGACTTGTGTTAATGTATAGGCATGAATCAGCGCTTGTCCTCATTTTTCTTTTTCGTGCTGCTCCTAGGAGCGGTTTTGGGCGTAGCCCTCATCTTCCGTCCGTTCTTGTCGCCGATCATGCTGGCACTCGCGGCCACGGTCATCGTCTCTCCTCTATATCGTCGCTTGAAGCTTATGATCGGCGATGGTCCGTTCCGGAATAATCTTTCTGCATCACTCACGGTCATCCTGGTTCTCATCGTACTTCTGGTCCCGACTTTCTTCCTGATTGAAGGGATATACGGTGAAGTTCAAACCCTCTACGGTCTCCTTATAGATGAAGCCAATCGTTCGCAGGTCATCGCCGCATTGAATACGGCCTGGAGCTCGCTTTCCAATGTTGCCTTCGGTCTTTTGCCAGCTCATACCTTCGATTCATTCAATGTGACCGAAACGTTGAAAAGCGGCCTCGAGTGGGTTTTTAGTAATCTAGACATAGTTTTCAATAGCGTCGCCAAGGTTTCTGGATATGTTCTTATCTTCCTTTTGGCCACCTTCTATTTCCTTCGAGATGGCCGAAGCTTGGCCAAGATGGCTTTTTCATGGAGCCCAGCATTGGCCGCCAATGAAGATTACATCATACGCACCTTCAAGAAGACCATTCGTTCCGTTTTTGCCGGCACTTTGGTAATGGCGTTGCTCGAAGGGCTATCGACTGGCCTAGCTTTCTTGGTCTTCGGCATACCGGCACCAGCGCTTTGGGGTACAGTCGCAGCCGTGGCGGCTTTGGTTCCAGTCTTTGGAGTGACCCTGATCATCCTACCAGGCGTTGCCTATCTCATATTGACGGGTAACTACACCTTCGCTGTCGGTCTTTTTATCTGGGGGTATACCGTCATCATCTTGGTCGATCATTTGCTCGGTCCATATCTCATCAACCGAGGCATCAAAATACATCCTTTCCTTATCCTGTTATCAGTGCTCGGAGGCATCTTGGCATTTGGCCTCATAGGTTTCGTCATGGGACCGCTTCTTCTAGTCTTCCTATTCACCTTATTGGAGATATATAGAACATCGTTTAATCAAGAGACAGGAAATTAGAAATATCAAATTAACATGGCCTTCATCGACGAATTACAATTTCATGCAAAAGCGGGCGACGGCGGAACCGGTGTGGTCCGTTGGCGTCATGAGAAGGGGAAGGAATTTGCCGGAGCAGCCGGCGGAAATGGTGGCAAGGGTGGCGACGTCTATGTACGTGCTGTCCGCGATGTGAACATGCTAGCTCGCCACAAGGCGATCAAAGTTTTTCGAGCTGGACAGGGAGGAGCTGGAGCCAATTGGAGCCGACAAGGAAAAGCCGGCGATGACTGCACCATCGATCTTCCTATCGGTTCAGTTGTCACCAATCTGAGTTCCAACCGGATCGTCGAGCTCCTCGAAGATGAGCAGGTTTCGAAGATACTTCATGGTGGCAATGGCGGTTTAGGGAACGAATATTTCAAGGCTTCGACCAACGTCTCGCCGGAACAATCGACCGGCGGAAGAGAAGGAGAAGAGGCCGATTTCACTGTCGAATTGAATCTGATCGCTGATGCCGGACTCATCGGTCTGCCCAATGCTGGTAAGTCTAGTCTTTTAAATTGTCTTACCAATGCCGAGGCCAAAGTTGGAAGCTATGCTTTCACCACCCTTGATCCAAATCTCGGAGCCATCCATGGTTATATATTGGCGGATATCCCAGGTCTCATCGAAGGAGCCTCGGAAGGCAAAGGCCTTGGTCACAAGTTTTTGAAGCATGTGAAGCGGACCAAGATGCTTGTCCATCTGGTCTCTTTGGAAAATGAAGACGTTATCAAAGCTTACAATGTCATCCGTGGCGAATTGGAGAAATTCGATCAAGAACTCGTGGAGAAGAAGGAGATTGTGGTACTGACCAAGACTGATATGGTCGACGACAAGACTATCAAGGATGCTAGGAAGGCTCTGAAGAAGCTCAATGCAGACGTGCTGGAAGTCAGCATCCTGGATGACAAGTCTATCAAGGTATTCAGCGAAGAGATCGTCAAACGCTTGGAAGCAATCCGCAAAGAAGAGAGCGTCAAAGAAGAAAAGGCATAGGCATGGCTCTGGGGCAGGGGAATTGGACTTATGTAGGTTTAACCTAAATCAACCCAAATCAGCCTAGCCTCGAGATTACCACCGGCTTATGGCCGGTAGTTTTTATGTAGGTTTATCAACCGAGGCTTCATCTCGGTGAAAATCAACCTAGTTTCGCCAGCAATAATTTCTTGGCTACCTCCGGATTTGCCGCCCCTTTGGTCGCCTTCATTACCTGGCCGATGAGGAACTGGATCGAAGCAGCTTTGCCGGCTTTGTATTCAGCTACGGCCTTGGCATTGTCGGCGAGTACTTTGATTATTGCTGGATCAAGATCACTAGAATCGCTTTTCTGGATGAGGTTGTGCATTTCCGCTAAGACTTTGATCGAAGTGGTTGTCGATGAAGACTGACCATTCTTGACCAGCAATGCGAGCAGGTCCTTTGCTCCGCGTGACGAGATATCTCCGTTGGCCGCCATTGAAATCAATTCACCGAATTTCCGAGCATCTACAACAGCAGCTCCAAGATTCGTTTCGGTTCGTCGCTGGCCCACAGCGCCCGACCCAAAACGAATCTTTTCGCTGCTTTTATCGTTACCTGCACCCTTCAGTAGTCCAAGATAATCGGTCAGCAAATAATTAACCGTAAGCTTCACTCGCTTGGCGTCGCCTTTGAACGGCGATATGACTTCCTCAAAATATTTTGCGATCTCGGGTGACTCGACGAATACAGCAACTTCTTTGTCTGTCATGCCGAAATCTTTCTTATAACGGTCACGCTTGACCCAAGGAAGTTCCGGAAGCTCTTTCTTCAAGACAGTAGCGGAGAACTCCTTGATCTCAGAGATCTTGAGTTTCGGAATATCCGGTTCGGGGAAGTAGCGATAGTCATGAGAGCTTTCTTTGCTGCGCTGCGAGTAAGTTTCATTTTTTGCATCATCCCAACCTCGAGTCTCTTGGACGACGAGCCCGCCACTTTCCAAAAGGGAAGACTGACGTTCGATCTCGAACTCGATGGCGCGTTCGACTGCTCGGAAGGAATTCAAATTCTTTACCTCGGTCTTCACTCCGAACTTCTTGTTTTTCGTATCAGATTCTGAGGCGACAGAAATATTTGCTTCGACGCGCATTTCTCCTTTTTCCATATTTGCTTCTCCGGCTCCAAGGTAACGGAGGAGGAGTTGAAGTTCTTTTGCAAATCTAACAGCAGTAGCGGCATCATGGATAACAGGTTTAGTCACCAGCTCCATGAGGGGAACACCCGAGCGGTTGAAGTTGATTAGCGAGAGGCCAGACCTCTGCCCAGATGACCGCGAGGTCTGGCCTCGGTCGTGGTCATGAGTGGACTGCGCTGTATCCTCTTCGAGGTGGATGCGCTCGAGCTCGACGCCAGCTAACTGTCCATCTGAGATGAGCGGATATTTGTACTGACTTATCTGATAACCCTTGGGTATGTCTGGATAAAAATAATTCTTACGATCCCATTCGGTAAAATCAGCCATCTTACCATCGACCGCTAGTCCGACTTTGAGTACGTGTTTGATCGCTTCCATATTTAGGACTGGAAGAGTTCCGGGGTTGCCTAGACAGATAGGGCAGACATTTGCATTCGGTTTTTCTTCATCGGGATCATTCTTGCACGAGCAGAACATCTTTGACTTGGTTTTGAGTTCGGCATGTATCTCCAAGCCGATAGTTGGTTGGTATTTCATAATGCAATTAGTCTAGCAGAAATGCCTTTAAGTATGAAGTACTAAAAAGCGCCGCAGGACTCTTTCCGTCGAGAGCCCTGTGGGCCAGGGGCGAGGCGGAAAGGCTGCTAAGGCGCTTGTAACAAATGATACTAATCGGTCAAATGTTGAACCACGATCTTCCTGACCTGCTTCTTATTGAATTTCTTGCCCTTACTGGCCTCGATCTCCATTAGGAGCTTTTCGATGTCAGCAAGCTTGTAAACGCGGTAATTGTTGATCGGATGCCTAGAAGCGGGGAATTTACCGCTGTTGTCCCAGTTACGCAGGGTGAGTGGCGTAACGCCCAATATCTCGGCCGCCTTCTGAATAGTTATGAGTTTTATGTAAATATTTTCCATATTATAAGCTTATATAAACCTTAATAAACGCTACGAATGATTGATAGGTACTGGTATGAGTGTTTCTTAGCCTTTATAAATACTTTGTATAGAAATATTTAATGGCTGTGATCATTATAGCATGTCTAAATTTTTGCAAAATCAAAAAATTTCCTGCCCTGTTGATAAGAAAATTTTTCGCAGAATTTTCTGCGTTCGAAAGGTCAATTTTGGCTACTGTTTTACAGGTTTTGATAAATAATTCGCTGTAGGGCATTTTATCGCCTCTGGGGGAGGGTGTTTTTAAATTTTTCGATGCATGGTGAAAAGTATTTTGCGCATCTCTTACCAACAATATGCTTTCTGTGTTGTATTTTTTTGTCCACAGAAAATTGCCATTATTTTGTTCTCATATCGCTTATAATTACTCTCGAACCAACATGAAAGATAGCTTTATTTTAGAAGGTAAAAAATACATCTCGGCTAGGCGAGCTTCCGAAATCTCGGAATACGCTCCGGACTACATCGGTCAACTTTGCCGAGCAAAAAAATTGGACTTCCAAATGATCGGTCGATCCTGGTTCGTCACTGAGGAATCTTTGCGCCGACATCAGGAGGAAGTTCAGGTTGATAAAGCAAATCGCAAACGCTCGAAGATCGTTGATGGCGAAATGGACAATCTCAATACTCCGACGGGCAAGAATTACATATCCACCAAGCGTGCGTCCGAGATCACGGGATACTCGGCGGATTATATCGGTCAGCTTTGTCGGGCAAAAAAGCTAGATTTCAAAATCGTCGGACGTTCCTACTTTGTCACCGAAGAATCGATCCGTAATCACCAACAAGGCGTACAAGGCGAGGAGGCAAATCGCAATCGCATCAATAACCTGAAAGGCTCCAGGAATGGCTTGAATGATGGGACTGACACTGAGATTCCGGCGACCAAAGCTGAAGTCAACCCAAATAAAGTCGAAGTTCTGGCTTTACTTGCCGCACCTACCGCTTCGAATATGGTCGAGTCGATAATGAACGATATCGAGAGCGCTGTAGAAAATTCCAGCAGCTTCACTCGTCCAGTGCCTATCCAGTCCATCGGCAAGTCGATGGTAGATACGATCGCTCAGACAGTTTTGGATCGCCAGAATGAAGTGGTTGCATATCCTACCGACCGTAACTTCATTCAGTCGGCCGTCACTCGTCGCCTGGCTCGCCGTATTCTAAATTCATCCATCGCCGTCTGTTTGATCATCGGGCTTTTCCTCGGTGGCGATTATCTGCTCAATCCGCCGATCACTGATTCCAATGGACAGACCGTCGGCTATACAGCCAATATCTTCGATGCGGCGCGATCGGCCGTGAACTATATCGGCGGCGGATTTAATTCGCTCTTGGCATTGTTCGGCCACGGAAAGGAAGTTGCCATGAATCAGTCGTCGCAGACCAACGCGGCTGTTTCCGGATCTGAAGCCAACAATCCAGGCGGATCCGCTTTGCCGCCGACTGGCAATGGTGACGAATCTAACAGCCAAGGTGTCGCCATCCTTCCATCTTCAGGATCGCAAAATAGCGATGATGCGGCAAAGAAGAAGATCCAGTCGACATTTTCGGACCAGGTCGAGGTCCATCCAGATGTCAGCGGTACCACCGGTGTGATCACACCAGTCTTCAAGCAATCGACTGGTAAAGGTTTTATCTACGTCATGGTGCCGATAAAGAAAGGCAACTCGCCTTGATGTATGCCTAGCGGAATATCTTGAATCAGGTCGAAGGATTCAAAATATTCCGCTGGACGTAAGTCCAGAGGTCGATCAGGTTCGTTCTTTCGGGAAACAGAGTGGTGCGGATCGACGCATTGAACACTCGTTAGCATCGGAAGGATGAGCATAAAGTTTATAAATTATTAAGTTATCAAAATGATACGTAAAATTAGTTCTTCAATCGGGCTTTCAGCCCTCATCTTGGCAACGACTCTCGGGTCGTTCGTTATGTTTGAGCCTGCGGTGAGTTATGCAGTACAGAACGCTACTTCACAATTCACGGTCAAGCAGATAGTAAATACCGAGATCTCGTTCTTGACTCCTGGATCCAACATCGTTCTAGCTCCTTCACTAGGAGGTATAACGGGTGGTGATGCAACAGGCACAGTGCAAGTCGTAGTCCTCACCAATAACAGGACCGGATATAACATGACCATCATGGCCAGTTCCTCCGGCAATATGGTTGGTGAAGCTGTCTCCGGCAACAACATTCCCGCCTATTCACCTGCAATCGGTGGCACACCAGATTTCAATTTCACCGTTCCGTCTAACAAAGCCGAATTCGGTTTCACTGCTGCCGCTTCGACAACGGCTGATCTAGCCTTGCCATTCCAAACAAATGGCTCGAGCTGCGGTCTATCTGGATCAAACGCATCGCTCGCACACTGCTGGCTGAATGCAACCAGTACCGCACCAGGAACACAGATCATCAATACTACCGGACCGACGTCATATTCTGGTTCAACAACCACTTTGGCTTTTCACGTCAAGATCATGCCAAATCCGCTTCCGGCGATCCCTAATGACACTTATACAGCGACGACAACTCTGACCGCCTCGGTCAATCCCTAACATGAATTCCACACGCACAAAAATCAAATTCATAGTCTGTTTCCTGACCATATGCGCAGTCGTTTTTGGCGGATTGGAGTTAGTCACCGTCAATGTCAACGCGGCTGTCACCAACGCGGCTGTCGGGAAGACTACTGTCACTACCAAGAAGACGGTTGTTGCAACACCGTCACCATCCGCTGATCCAGGTTATGCGCTCGGCACTCTACCTGACAATAAAGTCTATAACGACTTCGTAGTCGGTCCGGGCAAGATCGAGATCGACTTGAATCCTGGCGAATCTCGCACGATCGAGCTCACCATCGCCAATCGTTTGGGTACGGAAAAGACCTTCAGTCTGACTGAAGAAGATTTCACTGGCTCGAACGATGTCAACAATCCGGTCGTTCTCTTGGGCGATGATCGTGGACCTTATTCGCTCAAAGACCTCATCCATGTTCCAGGCAGCTCGGTTGTCGTCCCCCATGCTCAAAAGGCTTTTATTCCGGTGACGATATCCATCCCCGCTAATGCTCAGCCTGGAGGTCTCTATGGCAGCGTCATCGTGTCGGTCTCTACCAAGCAAGCTTCCAATGAGTCTCCGGAAAACGCTAGCATCGCTACCAACCCGCTCGTTACCCGTTTGGCGACCTTGTTCTTCGTCAGAGTCACCGGAGACGCCAAAGAAGAAGGTAGCCTGACGAAATTCCAATTGGCTGGAGGAAAAACATTCCTCCTCAATAATCAACCGATCAGCTTTGACATGATCTTCCAAAATACAGGCGATGTGTTCCTGGTTCCGCAAGGACAGATCTCTGTCAACAATATGCTCGGCTCATCCGTCGGAGCGATCACTGTCGACCCTTGGTTCGCTTTGCCGCAATCTTTGCGTTTCCGCGAAGTCTCTTGGGCACCGCCGTTCCTCTTCGGTCGTTATACAGCTCATGCTGTGATCCGCCGCGGCTATGGTTCGACCACTGATGAAATGGACCTAGTCTTCTGGGTCATTCCTTGGAAGATCATCTTGGCTATATTCATCGGGCTCATCCTCATCATTCTCGGTCTCCGCTGGATCATCACTCACTTCAAGTTTGTTGGTAAGAAAGGTCCATCCCAATCAGATTCCCGGTAGCTAACTGTCGATCCTTAAAATGTCTAATCGAATGAAGATCCCCAAAATAAACATCAAACAGTTCGGATATGTCGCCGCAAGCTTGGTCGTCATGTCGCTCTTCCTTACATTTGCCCACAACGCGTATGGACAAATGGCGAGTTCACATTGGAAGATCCAGAGCGACAGCGTCAACTTCGGCGGCGTCCGTTCATCTTCGGGGAATTTCACTATCGAGGATACGGCTGGAGAGATCGCCACGGGGATCTCCACTAGCACCCACTACATCATGGGTGCCGGCTACCAACAGATGCAGGTCATCTATATTTCGGTCACAGCTGCTCCAGATGTCACTCTGTCACCGGCTTTGGGAGGATTGACTGGCGGAACTTCGAACGGCTCGACTACTTTCATCGTTACCACTGATGACCCGGCCGGGTACACGGCAACGATCCAAGCGTCTAGCTCGCCAGCACTACGGACAGCCTACGATAGTTTCGCTGATTATGTTCCGGGAGGAGCGGTCCCGGATTTCACTTTCACAAATGCCGCTACGTCTTCTTCTTTCGCATTCAGCCCAGAAGGAGCGGATATCACTGCGAGTTACAAAGACAACGGTTCTGCTCCTTGCGGCACAGGATCGCAAGATACTGCTCTCGCTTGTTGGAATGGTCTCTCGACATCCCCAAAGACGATCCTGATAAGGACCTCCGACAATCAACCGAGTGGCACGCAGACGACCTTGGAGTTCCGAGCTGCGAGCGGTTCAAGTCATGTACAAACGAATGGTACATATATAGCTACGACTACAGTTACGGTTATCGCTCTTTAGGAGCACTTTAGATAGTTCATAAAGTCTGAAAGTTCAAAAGAATGAAATCAGATTATCAAATTAACATGATATACAAAATTAGTTCGTCAATCGGGCTTTCAGCCCTCATCTTGGCAACGACTCTCGGGTCGTTCGTTATGTTTGAGCCTGCTGTCAGCTTCGCCGTCGCGAACGCTACGTCACAATTCACGGTCAAGCAGGTAATAAATACAGAAATCTCGTTCTTGACTCCCGGATCCAACATCGTTCTAGCTCCTTCACTAGGAGGTATAACAGGTGGAGATGCAACAGGCACAGTGCAAGTCGTAGTCCTCACCAATAACAGGACCGGATATAACATGACCATCATGGCCAGTTCCTCCGGCAATATGGTCGGTGAAGCGAGCTCGACCAATAAGATCGGTGCCTATACTCCGGCTGTTGGTGGCACACCAGATTTCAACTTCACCGTTGCGGCAAATGGGGCCGAATTCGGTTTCACTGCTGCCGCTTCGACAACGGCTGATCTAGCCTTGGCTTTCCAGCAAAATGGCTCAAGCTGTGGTATCGCTGGATCCAACTCATCGCTTGCACACTGCTGGATGAATGCGACTAGTACCACGCCAGGGACACAGGTCATCAATACTTCCGGTCCGACGTCATATTCTGGTTCAACAACCACTTTGGCTTTTCACGTCAAGATCATGCCAAATCCGCTGCCAGAGATACCCAATGACACTTATACAGCAACGACAACTCTGACCGCCTCGGTCAATCCATAAAGCAACGCTATGACCGAGGTTACGGTTAGAGCACGATAGGAGAAAGGAGCAAGAAGGAAGGAGAAAAACATGAAATCAATGATCACAAATATAAAATCCGAATGCCGAATATCGAATATCGAGACAAGCTCGAATTTCGAATTTCGAATTTCGAAATTGTCTCGGATTTCTGATTTCGGATTTAGGATTTTGCTCGGCGTGATCATCGTGACTCTCTGCTTCACTTCCACAGTCTCGGAAATAGTCCGAGCGCAAAGCACCTCAAGCACTTTCACAGAATCATTGACCACTAATGGAGTCTCGGGTCAGCCACCATCCATACCGACAGGTTTGAAGGCGACGGCCGTCTCGAATAGCCAGATCGATCTTAAATGGGATGCATCCACGAGCGGCGGTATTTATCCGATCGTCGGATACTTGATCTTCCGCGACTCGAGCTTCTTGGCTACGACGACTGCTCTCTCATATTCCGATCTCGGTTTGATGGCGCAGACGACTTATTCGTACACAGTCGAATCTTTTGATTCGGACAATGTCTTGTCAGGGCAGTCGGCCCCAGTTTCAGCCACGACCTTAGCGAACACACCTCCCAATAATGGAGGCGGAGGTGGAGGTCAGGGCAGCATAGAGCTGCATATCCTCGACATAAAGATCGTCCCGGACTTGAACACGGCTACTGTTTCTTTCAAGACCAATGCGCCAGCTCAAGCCAAGATATTCTGGGGGCAGACTACTGATGTTGAGATGGGCTCGTTGTCGGAACTTGTCTACGGCAAGGATCATGAGCTCCAAATCACTGGTCTCCACTCAGGTAAGACGTATTTCGTCCGGATCGAAGCGATCAACAATCAAGGAGTGTCGATCTCGACGGTGACGCAGTTCACAACAGTTTCACCGGTTCCGGTCTATCCTTTAGCTAACCCTTCGAGCTTCCAGGCCCAACCAAAGGAGGATCATATAGCGCTCTCTTGGAACAATCCGAGCGATACGAGATTCGATAGCGTGAGGATCGTCCGATCAGAGACTTTCTTCCCAAGGGATCAATTCGATGGAGTGCCTGTATATGAAGGCAAGGGCCAACTCTTCAATGATTCCGATGTGACCGCTGGCAAGACCTATTACTATGCCATCTTCGCCAAAGGTATCGATGGTCAGTTCTCATCAGGCGCTTTGGCGCAGGCTCGCATCACGAAGGAAGGAGAGATCGTCATCTCGCCGACCTCTACCGATCCATTCGCCAATATCCCAGAATCACAAAATGTCGATCCAATGATCAGAGCTCTGACATTGTCCGACTTTGATTTCATTCAGGAAGGGAAGATCTTGGTGCAGATCAACGACACTATCGTCGCAGTCAACGGTGGAGAGAATCTAGTCATCAGCTTGAAGTACGAGAAAGTTCCGGAGGTTCTAAAGACCATCGCTATCACTTTGACTGATCCAAAGGATCCAACAAAAGTATTCCCATTCTTGCTCCGGGTCAACGCCGACAAGTCCGCTTACCAAGCGACTCTGGCGCCCCTGGGCCGATCGGGGAGCTACGCCATGAGCATCGTGGTCTTGGATTACCAGAATCAGGGACTCGTCAGGATCCACGGAAGTTTGGAAGCTCTGGCTTTCGCCGCTGTTCCAGCTTTCACACGAGCTGTTCAGGCCGGAGTCGATCCATTGGGTTTTCTCTTCCTCTTGGCGCTCATCTTGTTGATCCTCTTGGTTCTCGCCATCCTTCGCCGACATCATCGTGAGGAATCAGAGTGGAATGTCATCGTTCCCGGGAGAGCAAGCATTAACAATCATCATCTTGACCACCGGCATCCGGGGTCGCCCGGATGATGAGACCGGTTTGAGGATACTCTCTTAAGGTGAAAGATCGAATTTCGATCCAAATGTACATTAAAACAATTAACCAAATATTTTATACGAAACATATAGCTTTCGCGGCTGTATGTATTTTGGCTGCCTGCGGATTTTCAATCTTTAATTTTCAACCTTCAATCGCTCACGCCGCCGTTTCCGATTCCGGCCTTGTAGGTTACTGGTCTTTTGATGAAGGCACTTCAACTATCGCTCATGATCTGTCTGGTAAGGGGAATAATGGGACGCTGAGCGGGACGACTTTGCCGACGTGGACTAATGGGAAGTTAGGAAAGGCATTAAGTTTCAACGGGAGCTCGAGCTATATAAGCGTTCCTTCTAACGGCGCGTTTCATCCGACGACTGATGTGACGGTCTCCGCTTGGATCAAACCATCTAACCAAAGCGGTTACATGGGTATCGCGGGCGCGCATACCTCCAACAGTTATCAGCTTTTTATCAACAGCAATCAAGTCGTTTGGGATATTTATAACGTCAATGGTAGGGATCTTTGGTATTCCGGAAGCACGGTCCCTTGGAACACCTGGTCTCATCTGGTTGCGACTTATACGGCAAGTACCGGTTCGATGAACGTGTATATCAATGGCGTTCCAATCACTCCGCATACGCAAAGTTACGGTGCGGGCGCGCTCCAAAATAGTGCCTCCACATTTTTGGTTGGTTGGTCAGGATACAGTACGGAATTCTTTAACGGCTCCATAGACGAAGTCCGGATTTACAACCGCGCGCTCTCTGCCAATGATGCTCGTGAACTCTATCAGCGCGGCGCCGCCAAATTCTCAAATGCCGTTTCCAACAATGGTCTAGTTGGCTACTGGTCATTCGACGAAGGCACTTCGACTATCGCCCATGATTTTTCGGGAAATAAGAATAATGGGACTTTGACCGGTAGCACGACGATACCGACATGGACGAATGGGAAGTTGGGAAAGGCTTTGTCATTCGATGGAACGAGCGCAATGGTCTCTGTTCCGTTCCTCAATCCGGATACTTTGACTTGGTCTGCTTGGATAAAGACCAGTTCGGCTGCTACTCAAGCCATTGCTGGTACCAACTATGGAAATGCTTCGACTTTTTGGCATGGTGGTCTTATGGTGGTTTCCGGCAAGGCCTATATGACAATAGGCTACATTTCTAGCGCTTACCAAAATGTCTCTGGAACAAAAATTGTTAATGATAATAAGTGGCACCACATTGTAATGACGAGCAATACGTCAGGTAGCTTCTTATATGTTGATGGAGTCCAGGATGCTTCGAGCACTTACTATGTCGGACAAGTGGCCGGACAAAGCGAGACGAATACGAACATTGGAGTGCTGCAAAGTTATGACTTTGGTCAGGGAAAGATTATTTATGCGAATTATTTCAATGGGTCAATCGATGATGCTCGACTCTACAGCCGCGCTCTTTCTGCCACTGAAGTCCTGAATCTCTACAAACTCGGCGCGGCCAAAATGGGTACGAGTGATCAGGGAACGAATTTCTTGAGCAACGGTCTAGTTGGCTACTGGCCATTCAATGGAAAGGATGTTTATTGGACTTCTGCCACTGCCGGTACAGCTTATGATCGTTCTGGAAATGGTAATAATGGAACGTTGACGAATATGAACCAAACGACTTCGGTGGTCGGCGGGAAAATCGGCCAGGCGGTAAAATTCAATGGGGGAAGCGATTCGATTACTCTGACATCTAGTATTAGCACCGGCGGGACTAACAATTGGTCAGCATCAGCGTGGGTTAAAACAACCAGCTCCGCAATAAATAGCGTCCTTAGCAATTCGAGCGGTGGCCCTGTAAGTAATGACCTGAGGACAGATTCATCGAAGATCGCTTACGCACACTACGATGGCTCATGGAAAGAAGAGTTGGGGACTTCTAATATCGCCGATGGTCGGTGGCACAATCTGACCTGGGTAAATAGCAGCGCTCAGACGATCAATCTTTATGTCGATGGAAACCTGGAAAATAATGCAGCGCCTTCGGTTACGTCGAACAGTGGCCCGGTAAATCAGATCGGTCGAAACTGGTACTCGACTGCTAATGCCTCAATCGACGAAGTTCGCATTTACAATCGGGCGCTTTCAGCAGCGGAGGTCAAGGCGCTGTATCAGTATGGGCAATCCACAGTGAAGCATTAAAACAAAGATGAAGAAGAATTTACAAAACAGAATCACGATAAATCAGATGGCCTCCATTTTGTTGGCCAGGCCGATGATCGCTGTTTTGATAATCTCCATGCTCTTGCAGTCATTCAATCTGCAAGCTTTCAATTTCTCATTCGCATCTGCCGAGGCCGCCGTATTCAATCCTCAGATCAACTACCAAGGCAAACTGACCAATACTTCGAATGTCGGCGTTCCTGATGGAACTTACAGCATCCGCTTCAAGCTTTACCAGACTTTGACTGGCGGCTCACCGATCTGGACTGAAACGTGGTGCGACCTCGGGAACTGCGATGGAGCGACCGGCGGCGGATATGACAGACGTATCCAGATCACCAATGGTCTCTTCTCCACCATGCTCGGTTCTACGACTCCGTTCACGGGCATCGATTTCAATCAACCTTTGTATCTCTCATTAGAAATCGGAGGCTCCGCCGCTTCGACAACATGGGATGGTGAAATGACTCCGAGAAAGATCCTCGGTGCCGTTCCAGCCGCCTTCACTTCTGGCACTTCTACTTATGCCATTACCGCCGGTACGTCGAGCAGCTCTCTCTCATCACAAACATTACAGAACATCACACCCGGACAATTTCTTCGCTCCGATGTGCAGAACGCCACTTCCACTACCAATACTTTCTTGAGCGTCCTTCAGAGCGGAGCCGGCAAGATCGCTGAATTCTTTGGACAAGCTTCACAGAGCGTCTTGGCTTTGCTCTCAAATGGCAATGTCGGAGTCGGTACTTCCACCCCTGGCGCCAAGTTGGCCATCTCCGCCAATTCTACGGACACGAACGCTAACGTCTTCTTGATCTCTTCAACCACGGCTGCTAACGCGACTACAACTCTGTTTGCCATCAGCAATACCGGTTCCACTACGGCCGCTAACGGATTTAATATCACCGCTGGTTGCTTCTCTTTGAATGGGGCTTGTGTCGGCGGTTCTTCTCTAACTGGTGCCGGATCTCCGAACACCATGACTTATTGGACTTCTGCAGGGAACTTGGCTGCTACTGGATCTCCGACTGTCGGATATATTTCCGCGACGAGCACGACGGCGACGAGCACGTTTGCAGGTGGATTGGTAGCCGGCGGAGCGACAGGACTTACAGTCTTACAGAATGGATATGTCGGGATCGGGACGATTTCACCTGCTGCAAAATTGGATGTTTACGGAACAATCCGCTCATCATTCGATGCAACTTCAAGCATGAGTATATCTACTGGCAATACAGGAGGGACTTCATTCGTAACTGCTGGAAGCAATGCCTCAATCGCCTTCCAGCCAAAAAATGGACTTACTTATTTCAATGGTGGTAGCGTTAACAATAGATTTTTCGCTTATGATTATACGATTGCCGGCAGTCCTTATTTGGGGTTGAGTGCCCATAATCTAACTTTCTATCAGAATGGTGGCGCTGCGGTTAATATCGTCGATAGCGGGAACAGTTACATTAACGGCGGCAATGTCGGCATCGGCTCGACCACTCCATGGGGCCAGCTATCAGCTTCTAGCACTTCAGCGTTTCCGACCCTTGCCGTTCAGCAGAACAGTACCGGACCGGTAGCAGTGTTCCTAGGAGGAAATGTCGGCATCGGGACGACTTCACCTAGCTATCTCCTAGATATCTCTACCCAGTCTGCTTCAGCCGTTCATGTCTACAAGAATAGCTCGGTCTCAGATTCTCCTACTTCGCTCCTTAGTCTTGAACAAGGTGGCAGTGGCGATGTCGGTCTCGATTTCATCTTGTCGGGCACTCGTACTTGGAGAATGGGCATAGACAATTCTGACGGCGACAAGTTCAAGATCTCATCGGCTAACGACTTTACCAACAACTCCAAGTTCACTATTGATACGACAGGGAATGTGGGAATTGGAACATCAACACCTCAATCAAAATTCCAAGTTTCAAATGGATTTACTAACGCCATGGGTGCATTGGTCATGGCTTCTCCAACCAACGGAACTTTTGTAGATGAGGTTGGCCTAACACGCTCCAAAGCGGCCACAGTTTTGGGAACTGGCATTGGAGATGCGACAGGATTGGCATTGAATGTTTACACCTATACCAAAGACGGAGCATTGACGGTGAGGGGTGATGGTAATGTCGGCATCGGTACAACAACACCTGCTTATCTTTTCCAAGTTGGTGGGCCTGGAAGTCCGACCTATCCTACACATCCTTTATTCCGTGTGGATTCTTCTGGCAATGCGGAGGCGTATGGAAATATTGGATCGTATACTGGATATGGGACATTCCAAAATGTGAGAGTCGGTACGGGTCTCGGTAATTCTTCGATAAGCGGCGGTTCTGGTAATACTGGTGCGATAAACCTTCAAAATATCATTACTGAGTCTTTCACCTTGCAGTCAGCGTTGGATTCTTCCAATGCCTCAGGTGTATTTGTGATGAATGCTCGAGCCAGCACTACTATCTCGAACAATCTGTTCCAATTGCAAAGGAGTGCAACTCCAGTCTTGACCGTGAATTATGCCGGCAACGTCGGCATCGGCACCACATCCCCTGGTTCAGCTCTTTCTGTCCAGGGCAACTTCTTCCTAGCAGGAAACATGGTTTCTACTTCCACAGCCACTTCTACCTTCTATGGAGGTGTTTCCGCCAATCAATTCAACTCTACAGGTAACGCAACCTCCACTTTTGCTCAAGGAATTAATCTGACAAGTGGTTGCTTATCAGTTGGAGGTGTCTGCGTTGGGGGTTCTAACTTGATCGGTGCTGGTACTCCGAACATGATGGCTTTCTGGACACCGACAGGAACCTTGGCTGCTACTGGATCTCCGACGGTTGGATTCTTAACGGCGACTAGCACGACTGCCACTTCAACATTCCTGGGAGGCTTGAATGCTGGCAATAATTCCGCCTTCGTAGTCAATCAAGCGGCGGCAGCTAACTCTCTATATATAGCAGCTAACGGCAATGTGGGTATCGGTACTACTTCTACCACTGCTTTACTCAATGTGAACGGCAACGCTCTCTTCGGTCAGAACATCACTCAGATAACTGCTACTCCAGTAAACGTCTCATTCGGAGGCACATATGGAAACAGCACTCCTGGAAGCGCCGCTAACTTGAAGTGGAGTCTGTTCAACGATGGAATTGCCGCTGATACATATGGTATCGGCATGTCAGCAGGTCTCATGGAATTCCGAGCAGGTTCTACTGGTTCCTTTGGCTTCTTCCCGAACAACTCTACGACACAGGCTCTGAATATCAATACGAATGGAAATGTTGGTATCGGTTCGACCACACCGTGGGGTCAGCTTTCAGCTTCCAGCACTTCAGCGTTTCCGACACTGGCCGTTCAGCAGAACAGCACTGGTCCGGTGGCTGTGTTATTGGGAGGAAATGTCGGGATTGGTACAACCTCACCAGGCCAGACTCTCTCGGTTCAGGGTAACGGCCTCTTCACTGGAAATCTCTATGTCGCCAATCTCTTTGCTACAGGTACGATCAACTTTGCTGGAATCGGCAAGAATATGATCTTGACCACTGACGCCAATGGTAACCTTGTTGCTTCTTCTACTCCGACCGCAGCTGCTTTCTATGCAACATCGACAACTGCAACTTCGACATTTGCCGGGGCTGTAAGCATCGGTACCACCACTTCTTCCGCCCTCCTCACCGTAAACGGTAACGCCATCTTCGGTCAGAACATTTCTTCCTCAACACCTACTCCAGTGAACGTCTCATTCGGAGGAACTTATGGAAATAGCACTCCTGGAAGCGCTGCCAACTTGAAGTGGAGCATGTACAACGATGGAACAGTGGCCAATACATATGGTATCGGTATGTCAGCCAACCTTATGGAATTCAGGGCTGGTACCAATGGTTCATTCGGCTTCTTCCCGAACGCATCAACGACGCAGGCTTTGAACATCAATACGAATGGAAATGTTGGCATCGGCACGACCAGTCCGACCGCCAACCTGACGATCCAAGGAGTGAACCCTTTGGTTGTTTACGATACAACTGGTAACGTGGCCATGACCGCTGGCAATATGGGTTGTGGAGCTGGTTATTTCGGTCTTAGCTTCGCCGGATCTTCCTGCAGCAACTACGCCTTCCTCGGTTCCAATTCCCAAACATTTTTCAATGCACCGAACAATGGCGTAGCTGATTTGGAATTCCGCGTCGGTAACATCAGCCATTTCCAAGTTGGCAATAATGGGGCAGCAGTCAATGGCGTCTCGAACATTGCTCCGGCATATCCTTTCTCTGTCTCTACTTCCACAAATTCCATCGCACCATCCTTGATCGTGGCTTCAAGCGGAAATGTCGGTGTTGGAACGAATTTGCCGTCCGCTTTGCTCTCTGTCTCAAATTCTTTCAACTCTATAGTCAATACGCCTCTGTTCACGATCGCTTCGACTACAGCTGGTCTTTCAACCACAACTTTGTTGACTGTATTGGCGAATGGGAATGTGGGGATTGGGATGGCTGCCCCGACAAAAACACTTGAAATTAATGGTAACGCAAAGATTTCAGCATCTTCTAATAGTTTATTATATATAGATAGGACGACTGGGACGGGATATGGACGTATAATGTTTCAGGATGCCAATACGGATAAGTGGGGGGTTGGCATGAGAGGGGATCTAATTGATAACACCTTTACTATTCGAGCGGAAGGTGGAGCTGGAAATGTATTGAACATTCCTTACACAACCGGCAACGTCGGCATCGGCACTACCACTCCTTCCGCACTCCTCGACGTGAATGGCAACGCGCTCTTTGGTCAGAACATCACTCAGATAACTGCTACTCCAGTTAACGTCTCATTTGGAGGCACGTATGGAAACAGTACACCGGGAAGCGCTGCTAACTTGAAGTGGAGCTTGTTCAACGATGGAATTGCTGCCGATTCATACGGTATCGGTATGTCAGCCGGTCTCATGGAATTCAGGGCTGGTACCAATGGTTCATTCGGCTTCTTCCCGAACGCTTCTGCTGTCCAAGCATTGAATGTGAACACTACCGGAAATGTCGGTATCGGAACTTCTTCACCTTCTGCCAAGCTCGCTATCTCCGCCAACTTTGGAGACACCAATACTAATGTCTTCACCATCGCTTCGTCTACTGGTGGCACTGCTACGACAACTCTCTTCAATATCAGCAACACTGGTTCTACCACTGCTGCAAACGGATTCAATATAACCAGCGGTTGTTTCTCTATGTCGAATGTCTGCGTAGGAGGCTCCAATCTAGTCGGTGCCGGCTCTCCGAACCTGATGACTTACTGGACTTCAGCAGGAACCTTGGCTGCTACCGGATCCCCGACGGTAGGGTACATTACAGCAACTTCAACGACTGCAACTTCAACATTTGCCGGGGCTGTAAGCATTGGTACCACCACTTCTTCTGCTCTTCTCACTGTTAACGGTAGCGCTCTCTTCGGTCAGAACATCACTCAGATAACTGCTACTCCGGTGAACGTCTCATTCGGAGGTACGTACGGAAATAGCACTCCTGGAAGCGCCGCTAACCTGAAGTGGAGCTTGTTTAATGATGGAGTGGCTGCAGATTCTTACGGCATCGGCATGTCAGCAGGTCTCATGGAATTTAGAGCTGCAGCAGGTGGTTCATTCGGCTTCTTCCCGAATAACTCTACGACGCAAGCTTTGAATATCAATACGAATGGGAATGTGGGTGTTGGAACTTCTTCACCAGCCGCCAAGCTCGCTATCTCAGCTAATTTTGGAGATACCAATACTAATGTCTTTACGATTGCTTCTTCTACTGGCGGAACTGCTACAACAACGATCTTCAGTATCAGCAATACTGGTTCCACCACTGCTGCTAACGGATTCAATATTGCCGCGGGATGTTTCGCAGTCGGAGGTAATTGCTTGAACCTCGGTTCATCTCTAACCGGTGCCGGCTCTCCGAATACCATGACTTACTGGACTTCCACAGGGAACTTGGCGGCCACTGGATCCCCGACGGTTGGATACGTCACTGCTACTTCAACTACGGCAACTTCTACGTTTGCGGGAAATCTACAAATAGACGGTGGAACTTTGACGGTTGATTCGATCAATAACAGAGTTGGTGTTAATACACTTTCACCAGCAGGAATATTTGATGTTAATGGCAAGCTTACAGTGCTTTCAGGAGGAAATGTGGGCATCGGGACGACCACACCGTCAGATAGCTTGGAAGTGTATCGAAAGAGTTCGACAGAACAGGTCGGTCTCGTCGTAACGAATGCCCAGCCAGGCGGTTATGGCAGTGGCATCACATTCCGATCGGCGAGATTCGACAATGGATATATCGCGACAGCCGCAAAGATCGGTGCCGTAGGAGCAAATTCTTGGAATGCAGATAATCAGGTCTCTTCTAACCTCGCGTTCTCTGTTTCGAATGCGAATGTCTTGTCTGAAGCTATGAGGATTACGAATACTGGCAACGTCGGCATCGGCACCACTTCACCTTACGCCAAGCTCTCTGTTGCTGGAACCGTCGTTGGTCAGAACTTCATCTCAACCTCAACCACGGCGTCCTCGACCTTTGCTGGAGCTGTTGGAATAGGCACAACCACACCTAACTATCTTCTCGATATCGCCACTCAGTCTGCTTCAGCCGTTCATATCTTCAAGAATAGCGCCGTCGCAGACTCCCCGATGTCTCTCCTTAGCCTTGAACAAGGTGGAGCTGGCGATGTTGGGCTCGATTTTATCTTGTCCGGCACTCGTACCTGGAGAATGGGCATAGACAACTCCGATGGCGACAAGTTCAAGATCTCATCAGCCAACGACTTTACCAACAACTCCAAATTCACCATTGATACGACAGGCAAAGTCGGCATCGGCACCACCACTCCCGGTTCCGCACTTTCAGTCCAAGGTAACTTCTTCCTAGCAGGAAACATGGTTTCCACTTCCACAGCCACTTCTACATTCTATGGAGGCATCGCCGCTAACCAATTCAACTCCACAGGCAATGCTACTTCAACTTTCGCCCAAGGCATCAACCTGACAAGTGGTTGTTACTCGATTGGAGGTAATTGTTTGAACCTCGGCTCCTCTCTCACTGGTGCTGGTTCGCCGAATACCATGACTTATTGGACTTCCACAGGGAACTTGGCTGCTACTGGATCTCCGACAGTTGGATTCTTAACGGCAACTTCTACGACTGCTACCTCAACTTTCTTGGGAGGCTTGACCGTTGGAAACAATGGAGCTTTTGTAGTCAATCAAGCGGCGGCGGCTAATTCACTGTATGTGGCGAATAACGGCTTCATTGGAATGGGAACTACTTCGGCTTTATACACATTAGATGTCTCTGCAAGTGGTAGTAATACTTCGGTTGCACGTTTCTCAAATACCATGGCCAATACCGGATTTGGAGCCCTTGTAGACATCCAAAGTTTTGGCAAACAGGATGCTGGTCTACGTTTTATGGGTGGGTCTACCGGATACACGATGGGCTTGGATGCATCGAACAATAACTTCGTAATCGGCAACGGGCTAAATTACCCAAATGCGTTGACATTAAAGTATTTCAACATCACACAGAGTGGCAACGTCGGTATCGGAATCAGTGCCCCGTCGGCCAAACTCTCGATTCAAGCCACTGCCGGAGGTTCTACGCCGCTATTCTCGGTCGCTAGCTCGACCAATGGACTTGGGACAACCACAACCTTCATGGTAAACAGCTTTGGAAATGTTGGAGTTGGAACAGTATCTCCAGCATATCCATTAGATGTAGCAGGTGACTCCAGGCTCTCATCGATCGTAGAAGGAACCACGGCATATAATGGAACTGATATTACTGATAACGGTCCTCGAAAGATCTTCTTCTCTATACCTAGAAGTAACCGCATACCGGGATGGAATAAGATATTGAGGATCAAGCCGACACCTACAGCTTCTCAGGAGAGCATCAATGTCACAGGTTCATTTACTGCTTCTGGTGCCGCTCAAGTCGGAAATGAAAAGGCCTTGAACTTCCAGCTTGCGATAAGGACCGGTGGAGCCATAACCACTTATTACACATATGGCAAACAAGGTTTGAACACCGATAGTTTACAAGTATATGAAGTCGATAATAGCGGTTCTAGTATTGCTGATTATTACGATGTCTACTTGGTATCCAATTGGTACAGTCAGGATATAGGTGAAGTTACTATCAACTCTACAGTCGATGGTTTTGGTGGTGCAAATCCAGCCATTACCGTCTGGCAAGCTGGTCTCAATACTGGCACCACGACCCCAACTGATATATTGGCAGTTCCAAACGCCAATTTTGTGTTCGATACTTCCGGAAAAGTAGGAATCGGCACCACTTCACCGGGGGCAGCTCTCTCCGTCCAAGGTAACGGTGTCTTTACCGGAAATCTCACCGCTGCCAATATTTCAGCCACCGGCACTGTGAACTTAGCAGGAACTGGCAAGAATATGATCTTGACGACTGATGCTTCTGGAAATCTGGTCGCTTCTTCTACTCCGACTGCGGCGGCTTACAATGCGACTTCGACTACCGCGACGAGTACGTTTGCTGGAGGATTTACTGCTGGTGGTGCGACTGGATTGACAGTTTTGAATACTGGAAATGTGGGTGTTGGAACGGTTAATCCATCAACTGCAAGAATGGAAATTGCAAGAAGTGGAACCGGTCTCTACAACTTGCTTCTTTCAGGTGCTGCTGACGGTGTTACAAGTTTTGCTGTTCAGGGTGGTTCAACAAATATGTACTTGACTTCAAGAGCGAATTGGTTTGATATCGAAACTAATACGGCAGGTAAGGGTGTAGAATTGAAGACTCTTGGCGGCAACCTATTATTGGATAGTAACGGCAACGTCGGCATCGGCACAACCTCTCCTTACGCCAAGCTCTCAGTCGCTGGAACCATCGTCGGTCAGAACTTCATCTCAACCTCAACCACGGCGTCCTCGACCTTTGCTGGAGCTGTTGGAATAGGCACAACCACACCTAACTATCTTCTCGATATCGCCACTCAGTCTGCTTCAGCCGTCCATATATTCAAGAACAGCGCGGTCTCAGACTCCCCGATGTCTCTTCTCAGCCTTGAACAGGGTGGTTCCGGTGATGTCGGTCTAGATTTCATCTTGTCCGGCACTCGTACCTGGAGAATGGGCATAGACAACTCCGATGGCGACAAGTTCAAGATCTCATCAGCCAACGACTTTACCAACAACTCCAAGTTCACCATTGATACGACAGGGAATGTGGGAATTGGGACAACTTCACCTTATGCCAAGCTCTCTGTCGCTGGCCTAGTAGTAGCTGATTCCTTCAATGCAACAAATACTTTGGCAACCTCAACATTCGCCGGAGGATTTGATGTTGGAAATGGCGCTCTACGATACGACTTGAGTTCAGGTGTGACATCGGTCTCCAATCTTCAGTTAGGTAATATGAGCTTCGACTCCGACTACGGTGTCGCTACTTGGATCGACATGCCGGTCACTAGCGCTAGCGCCACCGGAACGATCGAGAGCTACACCGCCAATATGAACGGCAATCCGATGCTGACCATCTTCTCCAAGTCTGATGGTATGGGTGGCATCACCAATGCTAGCGTCTCCGTCGGTACCACCAGCCCATCTTCTAGATTCCAAGTCTGGGGCACGGGCACTGCTACCAACTCGATCTTTGGATTGATCAACAACGCTTCGACCACGCTCATGTCGGTTCTGGAGAATGGTACTACTTATATGTCAGGCAACCTCGGCATCGGCACTACTTCACCTGGCTCGGCACTTTCAGTTCAAGGCAACTTCTTCTTGGCAGGAAACATGGTCTCGACTTCTACCGCTACTTCAACCTTCTACGGAAATATCACTGCCAATCAGTTCAACTCAACTGGTAATGGAACTTCAACGTTCGCCCAGGGTATCAACCTGACCAACGGTTGTTTCTCGATCGCTGGTAACTGTGTCGGCAATTCCAACTTGGGTGGTGTTGGTTCTCCGAACACTATGGCTTTCTGGACACCGACAGGAACCTTGTCGGCTACAGGATCTCCGACGGTTGGATACATCACGGCAACTTCGACCACGGCTACTTCAACATTTGCGGGAGCGATCGCTATAGGCGGAGCTCCGACAGACGATATGTTCGCCATCAAGGGTCGTTCGGGAGTCACTAATATATTAGAAGGTTATGACAGCAGTGGCGTCTCTCGTTTCGTTGTTGGGAATAATGGAAATGTCGGCATCGGCACTACCACTCCTTCCGCACTCCTCGACGTGAATGGCAACGCTCTCTTCGGTCAGAACATCACTCAAATCACAGCGACTCCAGTGAACGTCTCATTCGGAGGTACATATGGTAATAGTACTCCTGGAAGCGCTGCTAACTTGAAGTGGAGCTTGTTCAACGATGGAATTGCTGCCGATTCATACGGTGTCGGTATGTCAGTTGGTCTCATGGAATTCAGAGCTGCTTCGGGTGGCTCGTTCGGTTTCTTCCCGAACGCTTCTGCTGTCCAAGCATTGAATGTGAACACTACCGGAAATGTCGGTATCGGAACTTCTTCACCTTCTGCCAAGCTGGCTATCTCCGCTAACTTTGGAGACACCAACGCCAATGTCTTTACGATCGCTTCGTCTACTGGTGGCACAGCAACAACAACTATCTTCAATATCAGCAATACTGGTTCTACCACTGCTGCAAACGGATTCAATATCACGAATGGCTGTTTCTCTATCTCTGGCAATTGTGTCGGTGGTTCTGGACATACTGGCACCGGTTCGACTAATACTTTGGCGTTTTGGACCGGTCCTAACTCAATGGCTGCTACTGGATCTCCGACAGTAGGGTACATCACGGCAACTTCAACGACTGCAACTTCGACATTCGCCGGGGCTGTAAGCATTGGTACCACCACTTCTTCTGCTCTTCTCACTGTTAACGGTAGCGCTCTCTTCGGTCAGAACATCACTCA
>CAIQIZ010000016.1 GCA_903872035.1 uncultured bacterium
AAGACATCATCCGCATTCATCGCGGACTCTGCAAATCGTTCAAGCAGAAAGTCTTAAATGCAATATTCCTCGAGTCCACGATTGCTCCAAAACGTCAAGAAAAGTAGTCAAAAAATGCCACGCAAAATGGGTATTATCCCTAAAATTCTCCGTGAATCAGAAAAGGATTCGGTACTTCTTTGAACATTTCTAACAACTTCAAGTAACTCTCATCATTAAATTCTGCTTTTTGATAAAAGGCCCAACTAGCGAAATCGACAGCTTGTAATCCTTTTTCGGCTGTCAAAGAGGTGATCTTGACCAAGACTGAAATTCCGAACTTATCCTTTACATCTTTGGTTAGCCGATTGATAAATTCATTAGTGACAGAACGATTCATACCCCGACGATCGAGGAACAGGCTTATTGCGTCACGACTATCATGAAACCTTTCGGATCTAATCACTTCGGCTAACAATTTTGATACTAGAATACCGTAAAGCACGTGAGTATCTTCTCGATAATTTATAGGTACCGTCTTCTTGTCGATACTTATCCCATAAATATGCACACCTAGCACATTTAACGCCTTCAATACTCTCCTCCGTGTTTCATCTGTTTCCTTATAAGAATGGAGTACTGACGACCTATTGATTTTCATTTCTCTGAATTGGCGATAGAACTTCTTGATCATTCTTTCTACTGGTTCTTTCTTTTCAGCGTAAAGCATAGCCATGACAAAATACCTGGAAGTTTTCTTCTTCCTGAAATCGAATCCTAAATCTCCACTTTCGTCGATGAATATGTTTATCATGTAACAAAAAGGCCGAACGGGTTGGCCGAGCGGCCGAGATTGTATGTGAATTGTATCAAGCAGAAGTTGGAATGCAAGAGTAAATGATTCTATACGACTACCATATTCTCCCAACAGAAAACCCACCTCTCGCGCATGGGTTTCCCGTGCCGAGCTGGTGGGCTTATATGCGAAGTTCATTCGCTTGAAGTTTCTTCAGTGTCTTCTATCGATGCGTGATCAACTAGAAGGATGATGTCCATTTCAGGGGCCTGGGTGTAGAATAGATCACCAAGAGCTTCCCTTTCGCTATTTCCGCATCCGAAAAGTTCTGTTTCCTCTACTCTCGCGTAATACTTGTTATTTTCCTTTGTGATCAAAATACTTCGTTTGTTCATATTAGGTCCTTTCTGCGACTATTATATACTAAGTTGTAGTAATTGTCAATAGTCGCGGGTAATGTGCACACACATTTGGCGGTTTCTCCTAAAATGGAGATATGAGCATATGTATGGCCAAAAATAGCACCCCTTCATTTATGTGAGGAGTTTATAAAAACACGAGTCGGTAAATATTATTAGAAAGTCCTACCTCCCCACCACCCTGCTCTTTACTGGCAACTTTGTCCCAGCCTTGCGCAAAGCTTCCTGGGCAACGGTCGGTTCGACACCATCGATCTCAAAGAGGATGCGGCCAGGCTTTACCTCGGCGATGAATCCGACTGGATCTCCCTTTCCTTTTCCCATCTTTACTTCAGCGGGCTTTTGCGTGAACGGATGATCAGGAAAGATGCGGATCCAGACTTTGCCTGACTTGCTGGCATAACGCGACATGACCTTACGGGCCGCTTCGATCTGATTGGAAGTGATGCGAGCATACTTCATAGCCTTCAAACCAAAAGAACCGAAGGCCAGATCGATGCCACGCGTCTCCACATGGTTCGCCTCCTTGACTGGATGCGTGCGCATGGTGAACCACTTGCGATGTTTTACTTTTTTCGGGAATAACATGGTAGTTTATTTAGTCTGATCCTTTTTGAAGATCTCACCCTTATATATCCAAACCTTTATGCCAATATCACCGTAGGTCATATGGGCCTTTTCGCGAGCGAAATCAACGTCAGCACGGAGGGTCTGCAATGGAATCTGACCCTTCTTGAGCTCCTCAGAACGGGCGATCTCGGCACCACCCAAGCGGCCGCCCAAACGGATACGGATACCCTTTACGTCGCGGTTGGCCATGACTTTCTCGATGGTCTGCTTCATGACGCGACGGAACGGCAAACGCTTTTCCAATGATTCAGCGACCATCATACCTACTATAGCGGCGTTCGATTCTGGACTGCGGACTTCTTCTATGTCGATCTTGAGATCTTGAGTACCAAGGTCAACTTTGACATCTTTGAGAAGGCGTAATATTTTGGCACGCAGCTTGACCACCCCGTCTCCAGCTTTACCGATGAGCAGTCCTGGTCTAGAAGTCTTCACGATGACACGGACGACTTTCTGATTGCGTTCTATGTCTATGCCGCCAATGTAGTTAGTGCGCAACTCTTCCTGTAAGAATTCACGTATGGAAAGATCGCCCTTCAAAGCTGTGCGGTAAACCTTATCCGAAGCGAACCAACGACTCTTCCAATCGCGGATGATTCCTAATCTATGAGAATATGGATGTACGGTGTGTGACATGTGATTATTTGGTGGCTTTAGGAGTCTTCTCGGCCTTTGGCGCTCTAGGTGCCAAAACTATGCTGACGTGGCAAGTCCTTTTCTTGATCGGATGAGCTGAACCGCGAGAAACTGGGCGATGACGCTTCAAAGTGACGCCCTGATCGACACGTATCTCCTGTACGAATAAGTTCTCCTTCTCTATCTTGTGGTTATGCAAAGCATTGGCGATAGCTGAATCGATGAGGTCGCTCAATGGTGCTTTGGCTTTCTTAAGAGCTGCACTAAGGATATTCTTGGCGTCCATAACGCTCTTTCCGCGGACCATATTGGCAACAACCCGGAATTTGCGGGGGGAGATGCGGTAATTTTTGAGCGAAGCGGTGATCATGATATTGAAATGCGACTATTATTTCTTCGTGGTAGCGGACGTAGCGGCTTCCTTAGCAGACTTGGCAGCGGCCATTTCGGCTTCCTTGGCCTTCATCTCGATCTCCTTCTGCATCTTACCTCCATGGCGAACGAACTTGCGAGTCGACGAGAATTCACCGAGACGATGGCCGACCATATCTTCCGTAACGAAAACGTCCACATGGATCTTTCCATTGTGAACGCCGAAGGTGAAACCGACCATTTCCGGAGCAATTTGTGAGCGACGGGCCCAGGTCTTAATGGTGCCCAAAGCCGCCGGCTTCTTGCCGGTGATCTTCTTCATAAGATTCTCGTCCACGTATGGACCTTTTTTAAGTGATCGTGACATTGTGTGAGCGCTGTGCAGCCCTGATTCACCATCCTAGAAACAAAAATGGAAGTACCATCTCCCATTCGCGTGCTAACGACGATGAAAATAGGCCCAATCGAGCGTGGTTGCATGTTAACAGAGCCGTGATTTGAAGTCAAGAATGGTCACGCTAACGCGACTTCTTCCTTGTCCGCTTATAGTAATTCTTCGATTCCCTCGTAATTGCAAGAATGGTGATGACGGCGATGTACGAAGCACTCACTTCTGATGGAAGTCGGTACTTCACATTGAATAGAGCGGAGCAGACGACTAGGACGATGATGAGAAGAGTCCAAAGGATCGTGTACATTTCTCCAGGATGGATAGACTTGTGCATATGGTGCCAACGACGGAACTCCTTTTCAGCACTATATATAGCGAGCACCGCCGCATATACGCCGGCGATACCGAGCAAGGCCGTGTTGTCGGCTAAAACATTCTCATGAGTATAGTCATAAAAGATAGCCGCAAAGAATACTACTGTCCAAAGATTCACGATCGCCCGCCAGCTACCAAATGAACCGAAACTTTGTAAACGATCTAAGAGAGACATGGTGACATTATATAATAGTGTGAGTATATTAGTAATAGAATCCAATTAAACCAAAAACTTATCATACCCCGCTTCTACCAAGCTTTCATATGCTTCCCAAACTTCGCCAGGGATTTCCTGAGGTATTTGAAATCCCTTTTCTGCATAAACCTTCATCCGTTGCACATCAGCCACGATAGCGTTGATCAGGTAATCCATCGGCCGTTGCTCTGTCGGATAATGTTCAAACGGAATTTGCGGCGACGTTACGAGGATGTCGATCTCTGGCCATTGCTTTTTAATAGCAGCGTAAGCCCTTCTTTCCATATATGGCTTTTGGACAACCATAAGCTTCTTCACGCGAATACTTCGATCGTTCAACAGCTTCTTTGTGTAGATTATATTCTCGCCTGTATTTGTAGACTTATCCTCAATGACGATCTTGTCCTTTGGGACACCCTTCTCAACCGCGACACCGGCAAATACATTGGCTTCACCCTCGCTAAATTGCTCCATATCCTTTGTCATCCTCCCCCGCCCCCCGGAAAATATCATGAGTGGTGCCCACCCTTCCAGATAAAGCTCAGCAGCCTTTTCTGCGATCCTAGTATCAGAGCTTCCCAGAACCCAAATCGCATCGGCCTTATCCAGCTTTTGATCCAGATGATGGTAATCCCAGATGATCTTGGCTAAACGGATAGTTTCTGGTTGAGAAATACTCTCACACATCTTAAACTTTATTATTTTCACCGCCGTGTCCGGACCAACCTTTTCTCCATAATACGTCCTGTAAGTACGATACATCTCTTCTTTGTCAGCAAATTTCTCATGGCCCTCAAAATCGGCACCTGTCAGATCGGCCATCTTCTTTTCATATAGATGAATGATTTCTGCCTCACTAAACTTCTCCTTAGTAGACGAATCGATCAGATCTAGTACGTCCCCTGCTTTCAAGCCTTTGTCATCAAAAAGCCGCCAAGTACAATTCTTCTGGCCGGCCAAGATCAACTTTACTAATTCCGGTTTGAATTTCAGGGTTTTGTTCGGCATTAGAATTCCTTTGAATCGCCTTCGACCATGGGGACAAAACTTATCCCGCTAGGATTTAGAATCTTTTCTGTAAATATATGTGCGGATCCGAATCGTATCCCATCATGCACAGGAAATGTGAACTTCGGCTTCAATAGAAGCGCATAATCTATCGCTTGGCCGATTGTGAGCCATGGTCCGGAGACCGGTAAAGCCAATATCTCCACTACCCTCATCGGGTCGGTGAAGGCGTCACCTGGATACCAAAGCCGGTCGTCGATAAAGAATCCGAGGTTCGACGATAATGGGATGGAACTGTGCATCGGAGCATGTTTTTCACCTATACCTATCGCTCCAACATCCCCCATCTGAAACTTATGTCCGTTCATGACCATTGCATGTTCAACCCCTTCCTTTGTAAGCATCTTGCTAACAGAATCGTTGGCAAAAACCAGCGCTTTTGGATTTTTTTTCAAAATGACCTTCAATGATTCGAGGTGATAATGATCCTGATGCTCATGACTGAAAAGGATAAAATCGATATTCTCAAGCTTCGAATGTGCTTCCACCGTAAAGCTGCCTGGATCTGTCAGTATCCTGGTCCCTTTCGTTTCTATGAGAAGACAACAATGGCCGAGTTTGGTGATTTTCATACATGTTCATACTAGCAAAATGTATGTCTGACGTCATTTTAACCTTTCTTGAAACTATATTTATCACATTTTGAGACTTTTTTGAATGTTTCTTCATTTCGGTTTGATACTGTTGGCTGATGGTCGACTTCGGCCAAAAGAATTTCATCCAACAATCAATTATCCGATATATGAAAATCGGAAGTGAGCGAAAAAGTGGAACAAACGGATCAAAAGCAGATTTTTGGACATTCAAAGGAACCGTAGGAAAGATGGGGATCGTAGTGATCGTCAGAGCTATCGATGATGGACGTAAGCATTTCTTGAGTGTGATGAACAAGCGTCACAAATAACCGAACGCGCACAAGCCCATCGAAAGGGGCTTGTCATAGGCCTACCATCAGCAATCGTGCCGATTGTACCATCTTGGGCGCTACTCCAATGGCCGCAGGGCGATATTATTGCAATTATATTCTCAACAAACCGACTGTCAAGCAAAAAAGGTTCTTGGAGAATTAGTGTTGTGGATATCTAATGAAAAAGGCGGTGTTACGCTGTGATTTGTAGTTTCCCAATTACCAATCACATAAACAACGCCTTTTTCATGAAAAAAGATATCATGGAATGGTTCCAACTTCGAGGG
>CAIQIZ010000017.1 GCA_903872035.1 uncultured bacterium
CAATCGGCTTAAACGAAACTCAAATACATAATTACATCCAATATCAAGGCAAGAAGGATCTCGGCCACACGCTCCGCATGAGCTTCGGGTCTTCATGAACCTGGAGGAAACCCCGCATGAAATGCGGGGAGGAGGTCATTTCTTTCCTTTTGGCGATATTTCTGTATACTTGTAAATACAGCGTCAAATCAGTCAAATCACCATATGCCAATAAATACAACACCAAATACACCGAATAAGAACAAGAAAGGCCCGTCGAGATTTTTCCCGCCACGGATGAGCTTTTTGAATATTTTAGCCATTGTCATCCTGATCTTTCTTTTGATCACCGGCATTTATTCAGAATTTTCTACAAAAGGTACTTCAGCTGCGCCGGTCTCGTTGTCGGCCATCGCTTCTGATGTACAGAAAGGTAAAGTCCAATCACTTGATCTTTCTGGCGATGAGGTGACGGCCACATATTCTGATAAGTCGACCAAGACCGCTCAAAAGGAACCGGATTCTTCACTGACCGAATCGCTGTCTCGTTACGGAGTGACTTCCGCCCAATTGGCTTCTACCACTCTCACTATACAGAGTCCTGGAGGATTCTGGTATTGGCTGGGACAAGCCTCGCCATTCCTGGCTCCGCTCGTCTTTCTCATCTTCTTCATCTGGATACTTTCGCGCCAAATGAAAGGAGCGGGCATGCAAGCGCTCTCATTTGGACAATCTAAGGCCCGTATCACATTGCCTGATGATCAGAAGCAGAAGGTCACTTTCAAGGATGTTGCTGGTGCCAAAGAAGCCAAGCAGGAACTTTTGGAGATCGTCGATTTTCTCCGCAATCCCAAGAAGTTCATCGAGATAGGTGCAGAGATCCCCAAGGGCGTTCTCCTTATGGGAGCGCCGGGAACAGGGAAGACCCTCTTGGCCCGTGCCGTAGCCGGTGAAGCTAATGTCGCTTTCTTCGCTATCTCTGGTTCGGAGTTCGTAGAAATGTTCGTTGGTGTCGGTGCTTCACGTGTACGTGACCTTTTCAAGATGGCCAAAGAAGCCGCTCCAGCCATCGTTTTTGTCGACGAGATAGACGCCGTCGGACGTGCCCGTGGTTCTGGTATGGGCGGAGGCAACGATGAGCGTGAGCAGACATTAAATCAAATTCTCGTAGAGATGGATGGTTTCGAACCGAATGTCAAAGTCATAGTCATGGCTGCCACCAATCGTCCTGATGTCTTGGACCCAGCGCTTTTGCGTCCGGGCCGCTTCGATCGCCGCGTCGTTATCGATTTGCCTGATCGCGGTGACCGTGAAGAGATCTTGAAGATCCATTCCAAAAAGAAGCAATTGGCTGAAGACGTCAATATGCCGGTGATCGCCGAACGGACGCCTGGCTTTTCTGGTGCCGATCTCCAGTCACTGACCAACGAAGCGGCCATCATGGCGGCGCGCGAGAATCGCACCAAGATTGGACAGTTCGATTTCATCCGTTCCATAGAGAAAGTTATGCTCGGTCCGGAACGCCGCAGTCACATCCTTTCTCCCAAAGAGAAGGAGATCACTGCTTATCATGAAGCCGGTCATGCCTTGGTCGCTTCTGTCCTTCCGCATGCTGATCCTGTGCATAAGATATCTATCATTTCCCGTGGTCGTGCCGCCGGTTACACCTTGAAGTTGCCATTCGAAGAGCGCAAGTTGCAGTCTCGCCGCGAATTTCTTGATGATATTGCTGTCTCTCTCGGAGGGTATGTGGCCGAGAAGATGATCTTTGGTGATTTGACCACCGGCGCTTCTAATGATCTTCAAGTCGCTACTGCTCTAGCTCGTGCCATGATCACCCAATACGGCATGTCGGAAAAGATTGGGCCGGTTGCTCTTGAGAGTCCGGCCGGTCGTGTAATGTTCGGCATGGGTGTCAATGATCGGGAATATTCGGAGAAAGTCGCATCAGAGATAGATGGAGAGATAACGCGTATCATGAGCGAAGCTCGTACTTTGGCAGTTAAGACCCTGACTGATAATAAAAAGGCTTTTGATGCTGTTGCCAAGCGCTTGATCGAGACAGAGACTATCGAACGTGAAGAATATGAGCAGATCATCGTCGCCAATGGGATACCTTTGAAGAACAAAGATATCATTGGCGCCGTGAAAGGTCAGGTAGTCAAGGCGTAATTTTGAATCGGTCGTTGCCGATACGTTCATAACTTCTTGAGACTTTCTTTATACTATTTTTAACCTTTTTTCATCATTTCTTCATCTTGCTTTGATATGGTTAGATGATGCCTGGAGATCAGTATCGAGAAATTGTTATCGCAACGAGGGAGAAATATCGTAAAATCGGTAGTGTTTGGTGCCCATCTCTTTCAGGACCGGTCATTTTTGATTATCACGGTCTTCGCCACTTATTGGCAAATGGCAGAGGAATGCGGTCGTTTTCAGATCTAGCGCAGCGTTTAAAACTAATTGATTACGCTACGGAGGTATTATTATCTGCGTCAAAAATATCCGAACACCGGTCATTTTTAAAAGGAAACACTATTGTACAATTTTGGTCTGTAGAAAAGATTATTGATAGCAAGAGGCTAAGATGTGTAATACGTAGCATTGGAGATGGCCGGAAGCACTTCTTTAGCGTAATGAAGGTCGGTTAAAACAAAAAGACCCCCGTCGGGATCTCTTTGAGCCTGCCATCGGCTACGTTGTCGATCGAACCATCTTAGGCCTTGCCTAATGGCCGCAGGCATTTGTTACGCTTGTCACCAGCTTTAGCCGATAACATCACCTTAGGAATAATCCTAAGGACATGCAAGCGTGATAAGGTAAGTATAGACTTGCCATTGTAACTGTCAAGACTTTGTCTTAATATGAACAGACCCGCCCCTAGCTCAGTTGGTTAGAGCATCGAGCTTATGGGCTGGAGTGAGTACCTGTGAAAGCCTACGTCCGCCCCTAGCTCAGTTGGTTAGAGCATCGAGCTTATACCTCGAGGGTCCTTGGTTCGAATCCAAGGGGGCGGACAGAGATTTGCAAAGCTGGATTGGGAGACTCTGTTAGACTTGACAAAATACCACTAAACATGGTAGCATTAAAGTTGGCAGTAAACAATTGAATGAAAGGTATTTATGAGAAGCTCTTTGAGTTTAATGCTCGGTTTGGCGGTTACGGTGATAGTGGCTACAATTGGCACATCCGCCGAGGGGGAGGTTGGTTCAACCAACAGTGTTAATGGCGTGCGTATAGAGAACCGGAGCCGATATGAGGTGAGCGTGTACTGTTATTCTGTGGCGCAGCAGGCGCAATATGATCGGTACATAAAACAGGGTACGCACAGCTTGGGATATCTTGAGCCAAGCAAGTCGATAACAATCACTAACTGTTCCACCGTGGCTAGCGAACAATCTGTGGTCAGTCTGGTGGTGACAAAGTACTGGTGGCCTCAAAAGAGCTGCCTGGTTCAACACGAGGTTGTGGCCGTTTCCACAAAAAAGGTCACGGTCGGGACAACCCAGCCGCAAGCAACCGTCATCCTCAAGAACGAGGATCTTGATGTGAAGTGACACCATTGGAGATGAATGAGGGGGGAGTGCTTAGGCATTTCCCCCTTTATTGCGTTATAATATCTCACGTCTAACAAAGGCGATGAATATTTATGAACGCGAATAAAATTATGAAAAAACAAGAAACTCGGTCACTTATTCGATATTCTTTATTTCTTGGTTTGTTATTCTTATTACCATTGCTTTTTATTATATTTGTTGCACATGCACAGACTACTAGTCAGGTCATAGGATATGTGTATCCAGTGTATCCAGAAAACGGGAGTTCTTATTTCAATTACAATTGTTATGGAACCGGTGGAATGCCTATATATAATACCTATAATTCTGATCAGAATATCGTTTTTCCTATGATATGCAAAAATGGCGCTTCAGCGCCGACGGTTAACGTTAACTTCACGTCAATTAGCTCGAATGATACCGGCACGTTGTATTGTAGCAACGGTTCCAGTTACAAATTCGGACATAGTACATCCTATCCTCCATCTACATGTTCAGCGCCAGGCAGTAAGATTAGGATCAATATGCCAACACCAACAAATACTTGCACCATGACTCCTTCCTCTGCCAGTCCTGGCCAGCAGGTCATAGTTGGCAATGCACAGCAGAGCCCGAGTGGGGGTTATGGTCTCAATGTACAGTTTACTGGTCCGGCATCATCCAATACTACTGGATTTTTCGTCACTACCTCGCAGATCTTCTCGATGAGCTTTCCGGCTCCTAGCACGCCGGGCAATTATTCAGTGAATATAACCCAGAGTGGAACCAATGTCTGTGGTAATAATTTGAATCTCAACGTAAGCAATCCGGTAAGCAATCCAAACCCGACCATCACAGTAACCAAGTCAGGCATGAGCCCGAGTGCCGGCTTTGTAGCAGGTGGTGGCATAAGTTGTGGAACCACATGCTCTATTCCTGTAACTAGTGGTTCCTCTCTCACCCTCACGGCTACAAGCGATGCCGGTACTACTTTTACTGGTTGGGGCGGAGCTTGCTCCGGAACTTGGCCTACTTGCACACTTACCGTCAATGCAAATACTTCAGTGTCGGCGAAATTCGATCCTGGGCAACCTGTTATTACTTCGATTAATCCTACCAATGCTGAACCAGGTACGGCGATAGCCATCTTCGGCACAGGCTTCACCGCGGCGAATAATACGCTGAATTTGTTAACTCCTTCTACCGGTGCGATCGTGTGGACCAAGACACAGGCGAAAGTTTCACCAGACGGTACTTTGATCGCCATTGATCTCCCGACTACCATTTCGCCAGGTACGTATAACGTTCAAGTTTCCAATGTTGATGGTACCAGCAATTCTTTGCCGATCACTATCGATGAGGATAGTACCGCTCCCAAGTTGACCGGCGAAATGTCTTTGTCGACAGATAACGGTGCCAAAGTCGATCTCGCTTGGACTCCCGATCCAAAAAACGCTGGTATTTATACTGGTTATGAGATTGAAAAGTCGACTGATGATAACAAGACTTTTAGTGTGATATACAGATCTTCTGCGGATGCGAGGTCTTATGCCGACAATCTGGAAGCTAACGCTATAACCACTTCAGCCGAATCATATCGCATTAGAGGAAAATTTCCCGACGGTTCATATTCTGATTATTCCGAAATACTCCCATTCTCTAACTGTTTTGATTGGTCAGGCAACGGTTCAAAATATATTGTATTTATAGAAGATGGTACTAGGGTTCCTATCGCAGGCGACTATGTAACGGAGGTGCGTAGCATCGTCAATAAATTTGAGTCGGTAGATCCGTTCAAGACTTACAAAGATAAATTTGCATTTTTTATCGACCTAAAAGCGCAAAGTTCGGCTAGTTTCGACAAGTATTCAATAGGGGGATCAACATTTTTTAAAAACCCAGAACAAACTCTAATAAGCAATTCCAGCTGCCCAGCTCTTAAGTCTGCGACGTATATATATCTCACAAATGACCATAGCATATGGGGCTATACATCAACTGATTCTAATGCAGTCAGGGAAATCGGTAATGTCATATTCATGAATACTCCCGCTTTATCTGAAGCAGGTCTGGATGCTTCAGTTGTCGCTGTACATGAACTAGGTCATGCGATCGGGAAATTGGATGATGAATACCTAGATACCGATCCCATGTTTGGTGAACCGTGGGATATGTATAATACCATCGGTGAATTAGAAGATTCTTTGGAGAATTGTTCGGATGTTCCTAGTCTCGATTATTGGGACGAGGTCTCAAATGTGATTTATGCTTCAACTTCAATACAGGGGTGTCACTACGTTTCGACATCTGAAGGCTTCGAATACTACAGACCATCAGAGAATAGCATTATGAATGATGATTCCGAATCGCAGTCCTTCAATGTCATCTCTTGCGGCTACTTGGTCTCCGCCATACTCGGTGAACCTCTTTACCAAGCATATGCCGAGGCTCATTGGCCGGCCATTGACAGATCGGGTAATCCAGATGTTCCGAAAGATTCACTAGGAAACCCTATAGGATGTGGTCCAACGTATGATTCGAGTGGGATCACTCGGCAAGGTCCCATGAATACAGATGTTGCCGATATTCCTCCGATAGACCTCATCACTCCTTCGATCACGAAAATATCAGCGAGCGTTTTCGTACCCGGCTCAACGTTGGCTGTTTCGGCATCCGGTCTACAGCAAGACCAATTTCCAGCTAACGGAAATTTGTTCGATAAAGTCGCTTACTATGTGGCGGAATCTGCCAAGCGAATGGTCGCTGCTGTGGCTGGCGCCCCATCTTCCGTCACTGGATCAGGCTTCACTCCAACAGGGAACACAGTAGAGATGTATAATGCTTCCAAGACCAGATATATTACCGGACTCGCCTCTAATGGAGCAACTTTGACTTTCACTGTTCCGGTCGATCTTCAACCTGGTTCGTACTCATTGAGAGTCGGTGCGTTGAATAGCCACTGGAGCAGGCCTATTACCGTGACTGTTACCAAGCCCGTGTTAAACACCGGTTCATTATCATGCACCATATCTGTTACCGGTTCGAATAACGCCGATGTCTTCACTTTTGCCGGATCACTGACTGGTGGTACTGCTCCGTATAGCTATGTATTAAAAAACGTCATTTCCGGTGGTAGCCCTCAAAACTTTAATGTCACTGTGCCTGGAACATTCGGAACGTTTACATTATCTCAATTCCACAATCTTGGTGTAGGTTCGTATCTTGCCGTGAATTCAGCAGATGGGCAGACAGCTAATACTCAATGTGTCTTTACGCCGTCATCCGTCGCGCCTCCTGTCGGTGCGCCGACGCAAATTACTCCGACTGCTCACGTGATCACGACTTCTCCGAGTCAGACTGTTAATCAAACTGCTAACTACAGCGCAACACCGACACCTTCTTTGTCGCCCTCTCCTTCACCGACTCTGACACCAACGCCATCTCGCATACCTACACCGACTCCAACCCTGACACCTTCACATTCTCCTTCACCTACTCCATCTCCAAAGCCGAGCTCAACTCCAAGTCCAACGCCGACTTCAACTTCAAGCCCGACTCCTGCGCCGGTATCGTGGAACGGATCTGATTTCACCTCTGCTGTTTTGAATGCGGTACGCTTGTTTGGGTATTTCTTAGGCGGAAGGTAGATACCTGCTAGTCATTATAAATCTAATGCAAGTGTTATAATGAAAAGTATTAAAGTGAAAAGTCGCAACTTACTTTTCAGTGCCGCATTCTCCATAGTAGTTTTATCGTCTCTAGGAATCTTTTCTCTGACTCCCACGAAGATTGCATTGGCCGCCGGCTGTCCTGGCGACATGGATTACGGCACATGGACTCCTGACCAGAAAGTCACCGTGTTCAGTCCTTTGCCTATATCCCATGGCATAGGATTGAGTTCGTGGAGAAATCCATCTGGAATCAATTTGAATCTCGATGTGATCCGTTGGAATACCTCGTATTTTGACAATGGAGACAACAATGCTGAATTTTCCTGCAATCCTCATCCAGGTCCATCCTCTGCTCCTTCAACTGTAACGATTTTGCCAACCAATTACTCGATTACTGTAAATACCTTACAAAGACAATCAGCAAGTGGATATGGCGTTTATTCTTGGTCATATTATGATCCAAACGGCAATCCGTCTCCAACCTTCGGTGGTTCATACGGAAAACCTGTAACTACGCCCGGTCATCCCGAACACTATGATTTTTCGGCGATGTGTAGCGGTTGGCAATGTTATTGCGACGGTTCCGGTTTCTGCACAGTAGGGGCACAGGGTCACTACGACTATACAGATATAGACTCATTTCCACCGTTCGTTGAGAATAATCTGGGCTATAGCGTAACAGCCAATTTACCTGCGATTTCCACTTTAACTTTCAGTGCCGACGTGGCTAAGCAAGTTCAAGCGGAAGATTCTATCATCAACGATATTCAAAACACCGGCCACATTCATGTTAAAGTAGATACTACGTCCATCGGAAATTCGTATACGGCGAGCATACCAGCGACGAATTGTGTGAATATCAGTGGAACTGGACCCAAGAAAATAGTATTTATCCGTGGTACAGATTGGAAGGTTGGTATAAGCGATTTCTTGACACAAGCTAAGGCGATTCGGGACCAACTGATTGCTATTGATCCGTTCAAGACTTATGCGGACCAGCTATCTTTTTTCCTGGATTTAAACGCACCACCCGAAAACATTCCAATTGGTATAATTGACGGTCAAAAATATTTTACCAGCGATTCTGATAATGCTATAAAGTCATCGTCAAGTTGCCAGAGCGATGCACTCGAGTACGTTTTGCTTTTTCATGATCCTGATGAGGCTTCTCCAGTTTATACGGGATTTGATAGGAAAGTGAATATCATCGATAATGTTGTGCATATAGATGTGCCTGAAACATTGGACCTCGCTGCGCAACTGAATAATAGGAAGAGCGTATCAGATTATCCTGTGACTTTACCGATAATTGCCGTTCATGAGTCTGGGCACGCCATAGGAAAACTGAATGATGAGTATATTTATGCTCAAGCTGGAACATGGATGCCCGGAGAACCGTTCGATAGTTATGGCCTACTGGGGACTACCAAAGAACCTCTTACGAACTGCGCAAACAATACCGCAAATAGCTACAGAATCACCAGTGATGGATCAGACGTATGGTATGGATCGCCAAACACCCAAAATTGCATGTATGCTTCGACTCCTCAAGGAAGCATATATTACAAACCTAGTACGAACAGTATTATAAATGATGCCAGACATTCACAGAAATTTAATGTCATTTCCTGTGGATACTTGATTTCAGGAATTCTCGGCGAGCCGATTGATAAGGCTCATGCCCAGACACATTGGCCGGAATGCATGCGTATGGACACGGAAAAACCGGCGAGTCTGACGGCAATGATGTCGGATCCTCCGAATATCGGCAAGGTTAATTTGTCCTGGTCAGGCATTTCGAATAATGCGACAAGATTCCAGATCGAGAGGGCGACCGACCCAAATCTAAGTTCGTTTAATCTATTGACGACAGTCGGTTCCAATGCAAGCTCTTATGTCGATGATCTGACTACCAGCCCCCTGAATTTTTCCTCAGAAGCATATCGAGTCCGCGGGCAATTACCGAATGGTGCGTTCTCTGATTACAGTAATACGGCCTCGGTTAGTAATTGTGTGAAAATCGCCGGAGATGGACCAAGAAAGATAGTGTTTATGAGAGGGGATACGCTCACGTCAACATCAGTGGAAGATTATATGACCGATGTTCATAGCATAATAGGGAAATTTGGCATTGTTGAACCATTTGCAAGCTATATCAACCAATTTTCGTTTTATGTTGATTTAAAAAAACTTGATGAATCACCCTTAGCTCAAGGCGGGTATGTTAAATTTACCGCCGATGACTATATAACACATTCGTCAAGTTGTAACGGTACCGACAGTATAGATAAAAATGCTTTTGAATATATATTTTTTACCGGATGGCAAGGGGATGGGACCGGCTGGGCTCTTAATCAAGAAAATGTTGTCTTTCTCAGTCGTCCGCTAATAACGTCCAAAGGACTCGATATGTCACTGACCGCTATGCACGAATCCGGACATGTTATCGGAAATCTCCAGGACGAATATGGTTCTTATAATACTGCAAACCCTGCCGATAATTATTCGGGGGACATATCTCAATCGGTGAAATCGGTTAACTGCGCATTGGGCGAGGATGGTCCAGGAGGAACTTCAGGTATCTTTCGGTCTTCTCTCGACAATAAATGGTACGGCGCTCCTGGAACTGCCGGAACATTCGGTTGTGAAGGCCATTACAAAAATTCCACGGGAATATCATATTATCGTCCGTCGTTCAATAGCATGATGAAGGACGAGTACGATCCTGTATCCGGAAAATTTAATATCATCTCCTGTGGTTATCTCATTGCGGCTATTAAAGGAGAACCGATCGATAAAGACCATGCGCAAACTCATTGGCCGGCTATAGATAGCAGTGGTCCCACTAAACAAATTGGATGTATGTATATGGCCATGCAGCAGGATCCGGAGATTGGGGGATATGATCAGCTTCCTCCGGTATCCCTGACCCCCAAAATTATAAGTATTTCTAGAGCATCAGCTTCCGTTGATTCCGACCTTTCACTTTCAGGTTCTGGATTTACTCCAACAGAAAATGCTGTTCAGTTTACAAATACAGACACAGGTGAGGCGTGGGATATGCCTGACATAGCTTCTTCTAACGGAACAATTTTAACTGCCGCCATCCCCGCTGATCTGATACCCGGTCATTACTCATTGAAAGTCGGTTCATTTAATAGTCCATGGTCCAACAGCATTCCCGTCACCATCACGGCCGGTCCTATTGCCAGCCCAAGTCCAAGCCCGAGTCCGATGGTATCACCACTCAATAATGTCTCGAACAGCGGTTCACAAACGCATGGGTATTCGATAACCCCATCAACCACGCCATACCCGACCCCTTCATCATCAGTAAGTTCTTTGCCGACTGTTTCAGTCATCCCAACCCCAACACCCACTCCATCTTTGCGGCCAAGCCCGACATATTCATCGACTCCTACGCCGACGCCTTCTCGTACTTCCTCACCTACTCCATCTCCAAAGCCGAGCTCAACTCCAAGTCCAACGCCGACTTCAACTTCGAGTCCGTCTCCGTCCCCAGCCGCGGTCTCGTGGAATGGGTCAGATTTTACCGCAGCGATAATAAATGTAATGCGAACATTAGGGCAGTTGTTTGGCGGACAGTAGCAACGTAAAAAGCCGTCTTCCGGGTGGGAAGGCGGCTTTGAGAATGGTGGCGTGGGGTCTACTCTTTGTAGGCGGCCCACGCTTTTTCAAAACGAGCGTGCCAATATTGGACTTCGCGATCCTTATCTTCCTGTGCGGTTGACGCACCGACAGGACGTACCGGTTTTACCGGCTGGCTGGCACAGCCACTTAAGACCAGTGCCAAAGCCAAAAGAACTATTAAAAGAACTATTAAATTGTAAGTCTTCATAAGCTACCTCAATTATACTACACAAACCTAGTAAAAGTCAAGTGGTTGATTTGGGCCAATATATAGGCCTTATCCACACATATTTAGAGCGGTAAATCAGCAATCGGGGTACAATTTGTCCCATGAATGACCCGAAGAGATGCGTCAGTTACATTTACATGACACTGGCGGCCATATGCTTATTACTAGTCACCCTGGTTGCCGATCAGAAGACCTCATATCTGTTCGGAGGAGATTCAGTTGCGGCAGTGGGGAATACGGGGCGAGCATTGGCCGACGATTCAGCTAGTGTCACTTTTGCAGTCGACACAAGTGGAGCTACAGCCAATGATACGCAGTCGCCGACGTCTAACAAGACGACGGTACCGTACCCTGGGGAATGTGTAACTTGCACGGACCAAGAAATCACGGATGCTTATGCGAAGTTGCCAAAGGAAATGAGCGGTACAGTCACGTTATCTAATTTGATTAGTAAAGCAGCGTCTTTGAAACCTGATGCGACAAGAAATAATTTAGCTAAATGTATACCCCCAGATAGATCATTAATAGGTGTTTTGGAGTGTGCCTACACGGACCAAGAAGATAGTTCAGTTACGGTAAAGAATCAGATAAGAGAATTGATCACGGAAGTCGTGGTTGATATCGGAAAAAAATATGGTCTGACAAAGGAACAATCTTGGTGTATCTTTTATGGAATTATCAGCGGCAAGATAAAACTCAAAATAACGTCACTCACTTTCACTCCGGGTTCTTTTGCCGTATGGAAGGGTAAGTGTGGTGGAGGTGCTTACATAAGCTATGTTATCGACAAAGATGATTTACCTCCAGTAAAGTCAGAGCCATCGTCAAAAGCCAATTTGCTCTCGGTGCAATCAAATATTATCGCGCAGGGAAATAGCGCAGGTGCCAGTCCGTCATGGTGTCCAGTCCTCATTCCTTACGCGAACATCAATATGACCCATTATGATTCGGAGGATGACCGTTTTGCTGTTGCCAATTCAGACGTTATGGATCCAAGCACAACCGACATCTTTTACAGCGACAAAGTAGATTGGTCACAAGATATGGGGGAGGATATTCTGAAAGACTTGTCAGATAAGTCGATCTCAGTCGAAACCTATGATAGCCGCATGAATCATCCGACAAAGACATGCACGACCTTATCGACTTTTTCCGACGACGGTACCTTGCCTGATGCGACTTCCGAAACTTGCAGTGATGGTTCCAGTACTCCGCCACCAAGTGATGGTGATATGTGCGAAACCGAAGCGAGAAGGCCAGACGTCGGGGCGGGCAGCTACACGGCGTTATTGTCTGATCCGTATAACACCCCGTACCGCAAGCATACCTTGTCTGAAAATGCTCTAACTAGCCTTCTGTTGGATGGTGATCCGTCGACATCCTACCTTGTTCCTCTTCAGGTTAAAGCCGACAACATCGTCTTGAGCGATATCAATCAGGATGCTTTGGAACACACCGGCAGGATCCCTTGTAGGAGCATTACAGTGGATGGAGTAGCCGCAAACGAGACAGGTGGGGAATATTGCAAATTGAGCGTTGTCGTCCAAGGCAATCAGTCAGTCGATATCACGCCTACGATTCCATCATCCCCGTATTATCAATATTCTATTTCCAGCGATCCTTCAAAGGAAATTACAGTGACTAGCTCTAGTCCAGTCTCGGCACCTATTCAAAGTGTACCGAGCATTGCTCCGCATACCGCTATGGTTAATATTCCTTCAACCTTGCTCTCGCTTACCTCCGGTTCTAAGGGTGTGAATGTCGTTACCTTACAAAATTACCTTATTAAGCTCGGATATCTGCCATCCGATGACAATACGGGCAATTACGGACCTCTTACAGCGAAAGCTGTGGCGCGATATGAGCGAGACGTAGTCGATCAAGCCGCCTCGACATTACCGCTCACGCCCATGATCACCAATTCGCCTTCTCCGACTCCGACATATTATTCTTGGCCATCGCCGACTGTTTCCTCGATGCCGACACCTACTCCATCTTTGCGGCCAAGCCCGACATATTCACCGTCTCCGACAGTTTCCTCAGCGCCTGCACCTACTCCTACTCCGACTCAAAAATTAACGCCGACTCCAATACCGTCCCCATCTTCAAAGCCGAACTCAACTCCGAGTCCAACACCGACTTCAACTTCAAGCCCGACTCCAGCACCAGTTTCATGGAATGGGTCTAATTTCACCTCTGCAGTTTTGAATGCGGCAAGCCTGTTCGGATATTTCCTCGGCGGGCGGTAAGTGGCAATTTGATCCAAAGAAAAACCGGCTTGGTGGCCGGTCTTTCTGTTTCTTTGAAACCTGATTTCGATTATGATCCTTTCTGGATCTGATGGATACCCACGGCCATTCCTAAGCCGAAGGCGATGACGACGAGTATTATAACTGCGGTCATGCTCATAGTAGTGGATTTAGTTTTGTAATCGCAAGGAGAAAGGTACGCTAGTCACATATTACATCACAAGTCCAAATAATGCACCGTAGTTACTCTTACGACGGCAATCACTCAAAATGTGCATCCTGGCTGTGGATACGGACTTTTTCTTTGAGAATGGGGAAATCGGTCAGATTGGCGTCATCTTCGATCAGCCTGGTTGCCTCTGTGCGTGCGGCTTCCACCATTTTCAAGTTCTGCAAAGCCTCCATGGCGATATCGGAAACGCCCCATTGTCTGGCACCGGAGAGCTGTCCCGCGCCGCGTTGGGATAGATCCAATTCCGCCAATTCGAAACCGTTTTTGGCCGTCTGCAAAGCTTTGAGGCGCTCTATAGATTTGGCGGAGTTCGTTTCAGTGAAGGCGTAACAATAGGCTTGGTCGGTGCTCCTTTGAACACGTCCGCGAAGTTGATGCAGTTGGGCCAATCCGAATCGTTCCGCACCTTCTATGATGATGACTGTGGCATTCGGCACATTGACTCCGACCTCAACGACAGAAGTTGCACAAAGGATGTGTATCTTACCTAGCTTGAATTCGTTCATTACCCGATCCTTTTCTGGCGGAGACATCTTGCTGTGCAAGACGCCTATCTCATATTCTGTAAATACGGATTTTTTCAAGCGCTTCGCTTCTTCTTTGACTGACTTGGCGATCAAAGCCGATTCTTTTTCTGGATCCGGTTCTTCAATACGCGGACAGATCACATACATCTGGCGGCCAGCCATTAATTCCCGCCTGACTTTCTCATAAGTCTCCTCGCGTTTGTTCGGCAGAACCAGCTCAGTGATGATTTGTTTTCTTCCAGCTGGCAGTTCGTCGAGTAGAGTCAGGTCGAGGTCGCCGTACATTGTTAGTGCAAGCGTTCGGGGAATAGGGGTGGCGGTCATGGAAAGGAGATGGGGGGCAGGAGCTCGGAGCTTGGAGCTTGAAGCTGGCTCCTTGCTCCTAGCTCCTGGCTCCTGTGATTTTTTCACCAACTTCGCCCTTTGGGCCGTTCCGAATCTATGCTGTTCGTCGATGATCACATAAGCTAAATTCTTGAACTGCACAGTCTTTTGGATGAGCGCGTGCGTGCCGATGACCACAGCTATCTCACCGTTTGCCACCCATTTCAGAAGCTGTGCTTTGGAAATGTCAGTCCAACCTTTGGGGTTAACCTTTGAAGGGAATTTACGGCAACCAGAGCCGGTGATGAGGGCGATCTGAATGGGCATGAAGGAGAAATATTGGATGAATGACTCGAAATGTTGGGTAGCCAATATCTCGGTTGGACACATGTAAGCCACCTGCAATGGAGCAAGGAGCGAGGAGGAAGGAGCATGGAGAGAACCATTTTCGTGCACTCCTTCTTCCTTCCTTCTTGCTCCTGCCTCCTTGTGATTCGTTATGACCGCATAAGCCGTTGCTGCCGCCACTGCCGTCTTGCCTGAGCCGACATCGCCTTCCAATAGGCGTGACATTGCAAAGTCGCGTCGCATATCCCCGACGATATTCTCGATAGCTCTGGTTTGGGCTTCTGTCGCTGTGAATGGGAATCGGCGCACAAATTCTCGAACATTAGTGAGTTCGGTTTCGATAAGGAATGAAGGATGTTCACGAAAGCGTCTTCGGGATTGTTGCTTGCCGAGCTGGATCAGAAATATCTCTTCGAATGAGAATCGCTTGCGGGCAGAAAGCGCATCATCGCGTGTGAGGGGAGTGTGGATCCAGACCAAGGCAGTCTTGATCCCTGGAAGATGATATTTCGCCAGAATCTCTGGCGGAATAGGCTCCGAGATCGATTCCAGTAAGCCGCTTTTGAAGATCTTCTGCAAGGCATGGTATATCCAACTAGAAGAGATGCCGCGTGATTCCGGGTAAACCGGGTAGAGGGTGTGAGCTTCGCCGCCTTCTCCAAACAAGGAATCGCCGACGCCGATCGGCAGAGCATTCACGTGTTCGATCTTCGGGTTGGAGAAGTACAGGGCAGGAGCTCGGAGCTTGGAGCTAGAAGCTGGCTCCTGGCTCCTAGCTTCTTGCTTCCTGCGTTGCGACACTTTTCCTTCTATCCTGACCATCATCCCATCCGAATACATCTTTGCCACATAAGGCTGATTGAACCAGACACATTGAATACGTCCCGTCTCATCTTCGACAACTCCCTCGGCCATGGTCATATGGCTTTTGAACCCTTTGCTAGCTTTGAGGCCGTTTATCTTGCCAAAGACCACGGCCATATCGCCATGTTGTAGCGAATCGATGCTTCTAGACTCGGCTGTGTCGCCGTAACGGACCGGAAAATGATATAGCAGATCTTCGATGGTTAGTATGCCAAGCCGGCTCAAAGCGCTTTTCTGAACAGGTGTCAGGCGGAAATATTCGGATAGACGGCTCGAAAGGGAAAGAGGCATATCTCACATCATATAATGCCTAATCGCAGATGTCATTTTTGGGTATCAATGAATTTAGGGAAAGAACGGTCAGGGCGGAACCGATGATGGCAAAGGTCATATCGCCCATGGTGTCATTGTTGGTTGGTTGGTCGAGATGATTCGGAGTAATGAGATTCTCGTTTAGGAGATCTTGATGCAGGACCTTCATCCTATATTGGTCATGGCCGAGCTCGCCGATTTCCCAGGCGACTGAAATGAAAGCTACCAGAGAGATGGTTATGAGGAAATTTTTCCATTGTTGCTTCCGGAAAATGTTCAGGGCAGGGAAATTTCTTGTAAGCCAAATGATCAAAACCACATCCATGATGCCGCTCCAAAAATGCAGGACGGCGTCATAGCCGAAAAATCCCATATTGCAACCGAGAAGTGCGTAGCATTTGTAGTTATCTATAAGGATCGGACCTCTTATGCCCAAAGCCCAGCCGAGGAGAAATATTACGACCATGAAAATCCCGGCCAGGCCGAGGATCTTATCGGTTCTGTTAGTGATGCGGTGATCAGTGATCCTCATAATATCCGCATCATATACTAGACCGTTTTTTTCGCAAGGTCATTATTAACTGCGGAGACGGTGGGATGAAGTTGGAACTTTTCTATCATATAACAATATGGCGTAATTGGAAACTTTATAGTCCAAACCAGCCTCGGTGCTATATAAGGGAACCTTCTCCTGCCTTTGATTACAAAAGTTATCTATGGGGGATATGTTGGCACGACACAGCTTTTCTTTTGAGCTATAATTGCCCGTATGAAATCGAGAATCTACCTTGGCAGATACGTTGTCTTCTCTACAATAGTTGTATTCTCAGTCGGGATTTTGTTTAGCATTCCTCATAAAGTTTTGGCAGGCGGCTGCCCTGGCGATATGGATTACAGTGTCTGGACTTCTGCCCAGAAGCTTACATTCTTTAGCCCTTTGCCGATATCTCATGGTATAAATCTGCAGTCGTGGACCAATCCGTCTGGGACCAGTCTAAATCTTGGTGCAATTGATTGGGGTGCTGACATGTACTGCAACCCATATCCCGGTCCATCCTCGGCTTCTTCCACTGTAACGTTTTTGCCTACCAATTACTCGGTTACCGTCAATACTTTAGCCAGGCAATCAGCTAGTGGATATGGTAGTTACGCGTGGTCATGGTATCAGCCGAACGATGTAACTGATAACCCTCTTCCGAGCTTCAATTGGCCTAGTCTTGCAGCTAGTTGCAGCGGTTGGCAGTGCAATATCGCAGGTTATGGTGATTTCATTAATTATGCAAGGGTCGGAGCACAAGGAAATTATGACTACAATGATATGAACGGCTTTCCTCCATTCGTAGAGAACAATCTAGGATATAGCGTAACTGCAAATCTGCCGGCTATTTCCTCTATCACTTTCAGTACAGACAACGCGCGGCAGATCAATGCAGAAGACTCCATCATTAACGATATTAAAAGTTCCGGCCATATACATGTCAAAATCGACACTTCGTCGATTGGAAATTCATATACTGCAGCTATACCGGCGACGAATTGTGTTGAGTTATCGTCTCCATGGCAAGGGACCGGTCCTGATACGAGGAAGAAATTTGTATTTATTCGTGGAACAAGCGAACAATATACCGTGAAATCTTTTCTTGCGATAGTACAAAGCATAATAAATAATGGTTTTAAAACCATTGATCCGTTCAAAACTTATTATGATCAGTTCTCTTTTTATTTAGATTTGCACAAATTTGACGATAGTAACTTGGCTTCAGTCGCTAGTTCAAGTCATGGCTTTACCACTTCACAGTTCGACTCTTCAGTAAGCCAGCAATCATCTTGCAATGGAAAAGTTAGCCATGCAGATGAATATATCTTGTTTAGTCATAATCTTAATAACACTAGAGCTTTTGCCAGTACAGTAACTAGGGGTTATGTATATATGGATCCCAGCTCTGCGAATACAGGCCCTTTTGATTTAGTCGCTATACATGAGACGGGACACGCTTTTGCCGGTTTGAAAGATGAATATGTCCAAGCGGTAAATGCAGACTATGAATCGTATCTTTCAGTTTCATGGAGTGGACCAGAGAATTGTTCGTCTCATCCATCATGGGATTATATGGCTTCCGACAATCACATCTATGGGTCAGTAACCACTTACGGATGTACAGTATATACGTCTGGAAATATACAAAAGGAATTAACGTATTGGCGAAGGCCGTCTCTAAATAGCATGATGAACAGACAAACATTAACTCCAAAATTTAACGTGATAAGTTGTGGGTATGTTGTCGCGGCTATCAAAGGTGAAGCTTTGACAGAAGAGAATGCGTCGAAACACTGGCCTGCAGTTGATATGGAAGACCCAAACATGCCAGGATGTTCAGCTATGAATACTGTCAAAGATGGTATCAGCGCGCTTTCTCCAACTGCAAGCGTCAGTGCTGTATCCTCACGTTCAATCGCTCAAGGTGCCAATCTCACAATTTCCGGCTCGAATTTCACAGCTATGGACAATACTGTCGAGTTCACCAACGCCGTTACCAATCAGACATACGATGTTCTAGGATTGACCAGCTCCGGTGGTACACTTCAATTCTCTATTCCTTCATCTATACCGCCGGGAACTTACACTGTTAAGGCAGGCACCTTCAATAGCGACTGGTCCAACAGCATTCCTATAACCATCACATCCGGCCCTTCGAATAGCCCTAGTCCAAATCCGACTGGAACGCCTGACGCCAAGGCATTGAATGTGGCCCCACGCTCCAATACGACTCAAATACCCGCATCTTCGCAAACTACAAATTCATTGATTACACCGTCGCCATCATCTGCACCGACTCCGATAGTTTCTTCAACGCCAATACCGACTCCTACAACAACTATAAAACCGAGTCCGACACCGACGCCAACTTATTCACAGACACCGGCCCCGACTCCCACACCAACCTCGAGTGTGACTCCTACACCGACTTCAAAACCAAGTTCGACTCCGGCGCCGGTTTCGTGGACAGGAGTGAATTTCACAGCCGCCATCATAAACGCTGTGCGTCTCCTAGGATGGTTTTTCAACGGGCAATGATTCGCGAAAATAGACAACATTGAATAACACCGTTTACTCGTATTACAGGGCAGTTTCTTCGCCTCCCGTTCTACCGACTTTGGAGGGTAGGTGGTGCGCAGGACGCTTGGTAGATAAGGGCGCGTTGACTTCCGCCCGTCGCCTCGCGGGTAATTCGTGCCTAGCGCATATCGGTATGGCGAAGCGCTCTACGATTGCGGAGCAATGGTAGAAAAGCGCGAGCCATACGGATATGCGCGTTAAAGGCACGCCATGCCTGTAATTAGGGCAGAAGTGGATGCGCCCGTGCTTTGTCATATCTCCGACTCTGCACAAGCGGCCGCGCACGACCTGCCCGGAAAAGGCGGCTGGAACGGGAGGCGCCACATTCCCAGGCATTTCGTGTCATTTTCATTCTAAGGTGTAGAATTAGCTAATGCACTCGGATTACATCAAAGTCATGGAAATCATCAATTTCAAGCTTCAGAAGTTCTGGTCTGATCATCCGGTCAATGTCGAGGAACTATTGCCTCCGGAAATAGACATAACTGAAGAAGACCTCAAGGAAGTGGGGATCACTAGATATGCCTGCTCAACTTGTTTGGAGCACTTGAAGCTTAAAAATTACCTACAAATCGATTATGTCCGCGACCATGAAAGCATCCTGGACATGGATCACGAACCAATTGATGAACCCACTTCTGTAGTTTTCCATCTTACTATTTCGAAAGAGATTCTGCCGCTAATCGAACGATACAAACTAGGCAAAGTCGAAGACGTACCTAGAGGCGTCTCATTTGATCGCAAGAAAAGTATTTTGAAGATCGGTGACAAATCAGTGAATATCCAGCAGAAGAACGACAAAACGAACAGCCATTACATTCTTGAATACATTTTTGAAAACAATGATGGACTCGAAGCCAAATCATATTATTCAGAAATACTTCAGAGTAAGTTTCATAATGATGATCTAACGCAACGATCGATGTGGCGAGCCTGTGAGACGATCAATGCCAAGGTCTCTAAACAAGCCGGTCTCGGCAATTTTCTTTTGATCAAATCTGGGAAAACTGGATACGTGCAAATCAATCCAGAATATCTCGAAAATACAATCTCATAATACCTCGTTACCGTAACGGTACGCGTACGATCCGGTAAGGGAACTGGAATAGCATGTGCTCATGCAACACCGGTTCAGCGAAAAACTCATATCGCAGTGCATATCCGTATTCAAGGAGAAGAACGGGGTCGATATTTCGCCTGAAACAGCCAATGAGTATCTGAACTCGTTTGCAGACCTGTATCTGGCATTCGCAGGCGTGCGTCCCGTAGAGCCAACGCTTTAGCGCGGCGGACGAGACGCGTGTGACTTGCTAGTTAACTAACATAAGACGATGACTGAAACTAAAGACTCAATGAATATACAGGATTTGATCGGACATACGGTGATTTCTAAACTTGACCTATATCACACTCAATCAGAAATAAGTGTCATTCGTAATCAGAATTCAGTTAAAAATTTGTCTTGTGAAAATATTGAGAGTAAACTTACGCCATGAAATATATTTTATATTGCAGAAAATCAACCGAGTCCGAAGATCGCCAAGTCCTTTCACTGGATTCACAGGAAAAGGAGCTCATGGATATTGCTACCAAGAGCAATTTGAATGTCATCAAGACTTTCAAAGAAAGCAGATCAGCCAAGACTGCCGGCAGGCCCATATTCAATGAAGTGATCCAAATGATTTCTTCCGGAAAGGCTGACGCCATTCTTTGTTGGAAACTCGACAGATTGGCCAGAAACTTTTTAGACGGTGGACTCATCATGGATATGCTCCAAAGAGGCGTAATCAAGGAGATACGGACCTATGAAGCCACGCATCTACCCAATGAAACCGCCTTTATCATGGCTATGCAATTCGGCATGGCTAACCAATACAGCCGTGACTTGAGTACCAATGTGAAGCGTGGTAACCGTGCATGTCTAGAAAAAGGCGGTTGGCCTAACAAAGCACCCTTCGGCTATCTGAATGACAAAGGAAACAAAGCGATTCTCATTGATCAAGACAGAGCTAAATATGTCGTCAAAGCATTTGAACTTTATGCTGTCGGCACATATTCATTCAAGGACATTTCTGCTCAACTTTTCAAGGAAGGTTTACGAACCATCGCTGGCACCAAAGTTTACGCCAGTCACATTCACCGATTCATCGACAATCCATTCTACTGCGGACTGATGAAGCGCGACGGTAAATACTATCCCGGTAATCATGAGCCTATGATTTCAAAAGAACTATTCGAGCGCGTGCAACAAGTCATTCACAACAAAAACCGACCAAGGACCAAAACGCTATTCTTCCCACTCCGGGGATTTCTGACCTGCGAAAACTGCGGGTGCGCTCTAACCGCCTCTCTCAAAAAAGGTCACCAATATTACTACTGCACCAATGGCAAAGGTATCTGCACTGAACACAAAAGTTATATGCGAGAAACTCTACTACACGAGATCGTCGCCGGATTACTCGGATCATTACATTTCAGTGAAGACCATATCAATCTTGTCTATGAAGCCGCCAACGAAAAAGATAACGTAAACAAAGATTATCTAAACTCCGCATTAGAGACCTTACAGAAACGCCTAGAATCGCTTATAGTCAAAGAAAACAGACTACTCGATACATTTCTCGACCAGCAAATCTCAAAGGAAATCTATGATGCTAAAGTCCTTGAGATACAAAACGAGCGTGTATCACTTCAAGGCCAGATCAATGATCTCAAAGCCAAGCAACCAGCATTCACTTTGGAACCGACCAGAGATGTATTTATACGAGCCAGCAGAGCCAGATCTGAATTCCTACAGGCTGATGATGCAAAAAAGAGAAATATTGTCTCAACTTTACTTTGGAACCTTTCCATCAAAAACAAAACCGCGGCTACAGTTAGCTTCAAAAGTCCTTACGACATACTCGCAAAAGAACACAAAAGTGATGATATTTTACAACTGCGGAGACGGTGGGATTCGAACCCACGAGGAGGTTGCCCCCCTAACACCTTAGCACGGTGCCGCTTTCGACCACTCAGCCACGTCTCCAATCTATTTGAAATCCCAAAGAACCGGTAGTCGCCATTCTTGCACAAAAAACTGTTTTTTCAAAATCCATATAAGACCAAAAGACCTTGGTCTGGACTGTGTATAACTTTTCATTGTGTTATTTGAGAATAGCGCTACAATTGTGTGAGAGGTGAATTTATGAGATCAAATTTGAATTGCGCAGTCCTAAAAGGATTTGCAAGTCGGTGCCAGACAGTTCAATCTGGCTCACTTTCGCCGTCAAATGGCGGAAGATCTCAAGTTATCGGGCGTAAACCGATATCTAGCAGGAGGCTGTCTACTGCCGAGTACCAGTCATTCCCGACACTTCTTTGGCGAAGGGATTAGGCATCCATCGATGATTGTGTGGGCGCGAGCGGACATAGTGTCCGCTCTCTTTTGTCCACCGCTATGATATGCTATGGAAGGTGTTTTTATTGATTATCAATTATCATATAACTTTACTATCATGATGAAAGCATGGTATGGACAAACATTTGGTTTAAGCGCCGCGACATTTTTGAGTCTTGGTGTCTTGGCTATAATCATTGCCATTATCGTTATTGTACTGAAAGGCTACTCGCTTTGGCATGCTGCTCGACGCGGTGAGAAGTGGTGGTTCGTCATTTTACTCATAGTCAATACCGCTGGTATACTGGAGCTCCTTTATTTGATCTTTGTGGTCAAGAAGTGGAACCATAGCACAGGTTCTGGTACGTCGACTATGACGACACCGATGGTTTAGTCATTGGATCAGTAGATTTATCTGGAAAAGCGTCCGTAAATGGGCGCTTTTCTTTTGCACACACACGGTTCTTTGAATATCAGTGTGGAAGATTTAGGAAAATGAAAGGCAAAAATGCCAATGTGATTTTGAGGGATAATACCCATTTTGCGTGGCATTTTTTGACTACTTTTCTTGACGTTTTGGAGCAATCGTGGACTCGAGGAATATTGCATTTAAGACTTTCTGCTTGAACGATTTGCAGAGTCCGCGATGAATGCGGATGATGTC